>JAHHHV010000068.1 GCA_019359155.1 Pegethrix bostrychoides GSE-TBD4-15B | reverse complement strand
AGATAGAGGAGGAGGAACAGAACGAGATAGAATACGGAGAATCGCCACCGACAAGTGAGGCACATCTGACACCCTTTGTCAGTGTCCGCTAGCTCACCACTGTCAGATTAAGTTTCATCTATTACAGAAAAATACAGCAGTAGCAAATCTGATCTCTGGCAGTTGGCAAACAGGTGATAGATCGCGTCCTCCATCTGCTGCCGCTCCGGATTTTGCAGCAGCACCACGTCATCCAGCTCAAAGCCGCCTATCTCTGGATGCGTCAACACCTGCTGCATCGCAATCACGTCATGCACCGCCGCAGGCAAAGCCTCCAACCCCGGCTCATAATCACTCACCCCAACCAGCAGCGCTCTCTTCACCATCGTTAGCTGCCCTTGAGGAAATCCTGCGCCTTCTGGTAGGCAAAGTTAAACTCGTCTTGGCTGCTAGCTTCCAGCTCTAGCTCTCGGCCATCCGGCGCTTTCACCTTGAGTTTAATCGGCTTGTTGCCCAACCGCTCCGCCAAAAAACCTAGCAGCTTCCTGAAGTTGGCCAGACTCACCTCAGCCGTCAGCAGCCCCATCAAAAAACTGCCGCCTTTATATCCAGCAGGTGGGTTGGGATCAGGCACTCGCCCCAGAGCCTCCACCTCATCGCGATCTTGCAGCTCTGCCCAGAGGTTTAAAGTTTGCGCTTCTCGTTCTTTAAGGTCGAGATTTGGGTCATTGAACGCGACGGTCAATTCCACGCTGGAGGGGTCAGCCATATCGGTTTTGCGGGTTCCTAGCCGAGTTTTTTCAATTATCCCAGTTATAGCGGCATCAAAACGGCGTTTCACAGTGCAGTTGCAGTTGCCCAAGCTGAGGATGGTAAAAGCGCAGAGCCTTGGCGTGCAGATAGAGTCGATCTGCTGCTTTCCCATGCAGTTCCCCATAAAGTGCATCGCCCAAAATTGGCGTTGCCAACCCCAGCAGATCAGCAGCATGAACCCGAATCTGGTGTGTGCGTCCGCTCAGCGGCAGAAATTCGACCCGCGTGGTTTCGCCGCCGCTGAGGACGCGAAACTGAGTCTGGCTAGGCTTGCCGCGCTGCCAGTCCACCACCTGACGCGGGCGCTGATCGGGATCGCCCCAGAGCGGCAGATCGATACAGCCTGATGCTCTGTCTAACCTACCTGCCAGCAGCACCTCGTAGGTTTTCTGCACCTGACGCTGAGCAAACTGCTGGCTCACCTGGCGATAGGTCGGGAGAGTTTTGGCCAGCAGCAAAACGCCAGAAGTGGCTTGATCAAGTCGATGCACCGCCAGTAGCTCGCCATACTGCCGCCGCAGTCGGCTCACCGCGCAGTCTTGATTGGCCAGTCCGCGCCCCGGCACCGAAAGCAGCCCCGCAGGTTTGTTGATGGCAATCAGCTCGGCATCTTCGTACAGGATCTCCAGCGCTGAGCCGGATAGCAGAAGCTCTGGAAAATTAGCTTGGTAATTAGCGGTATAGGCCGCCTGAAGCTGACGCAAATTCTGGGAGATAGCTCTGTGACGCTGCTTGAGGCTTTGCAGTTCGGCATCGGCAGCAGCAATCACCTGCTGAAACGGTTGCAAGGCTTCGTCGCGCGCCCGCTTCAGATATCGCTTGGCGAGGCCGTCCTGCTGACTTTGGCGTTCGAGCTGAGCCAGCAGTTCTGGAGTTGGCTGCTGTTGACGAATTTGCTGGCGCTGCTGTCGGCGCTGCTGCTGCTGCTGAGCTAAGTCGCTAAGCCGCTGCTCAAATTCCTGGCGGCGCTGCGCGTACTGCAAGCGTTCGGGCATCTGCTGGAGAGCAATCATCAGCCGCTTAATTTCGGCAAGCTGAGCCAGCGCTTCTGCCTCTGCAAGCGACCAGTCCAGGCTGCTCTGGCTGTTCGGGATGTGCAGGACATCGGATTCAGATAAAGCGGAATCTAAATTCATGGTTCACTCTAGAAAACTCTGGCGACTCATCTGCCAGCTTCTCATCCACCAGCTTTCAGTCATTCAGGCCCAATCAGACACAATTCACGATACGCTGATTGACATTATTTTTGTGGTCTGTTCGGTTACGACCTAGAGACTCCCTATGCTGGATAACGTTGATCCGCCTCGTCACAGTCAGGTTGCAACGCCCAAAGCGGCCTTGAAAACTCTCCGCACTCACGCCCTCACGCGCTGGATTGCTGGCACGGCGCTGCTGTTATTTCTGTGCAGCAGCACGCGCCATCTGCTGTTTAAGTCTACGGCCTTTGATCTGGGAATCTACGACCAGGTAGTTTACCTGATCAGCCAAGGGCTACCGGCCATCTCCACGTTTCTCGGCTTCCACCATATGGGCAACCATACGGCCTATTCGGTCTACCTGCTGGCTCCGCTTTACAGGCTCTATCCTTCGGTCTATTGGCTGCTGCTGGTGCAGGCGGTCTGCCTCGCGCTGGGGGCATGGCCAACTTTTCTGCTGGCTCGACAGGCGGGCTTGACGCAATCTCTGGCGCAGGCGATGGCCGCTGCCTATTTGCTCTATCCGGTGATCTTCAACGTCAATCTGTTTGACTTTCATCCTGAGGTGATGATGCCGCCAGTGCTGTTGCTGGCAATCTGGGCAGCGCGAGCCGACCGCAAGCTGATATTTTGTTTGGCAATTGTCTTTGTGCTGGGCTGCAAAGATGCGCTCTCCCCGGTGATTGCTGCCATGGGGCTGTGGCTGCTGCTGTTTGAAAAGCGGCGGTTTTACGGTTTATTTGCTTTACTGACTGGCACAGGCTGGTTTCTGCTGGCGACCCAAGTGATTATTCCTAGCCTCAGCGGCAATGAGGCGGCTGCGGTCAAGCGCTATGCCTATTTGGGCGATTCGGTGTTTGGCATTGCCCAAAATCTAATTCTCAAGCCTGGGATTGTTCTGGGGCGAATCTTTAGTTTCTCTACGGTGAGCTATCTGGTGCTGTTGTTGAGTCCATTAGTGTGGGGGCTCTCTCCACGCTATTTAGCGCCGCTGATTAGCGCTAGCCCAACGCTGATTTTCAATATTCTTTCTGATGCAGAAGGCCAACGCTCGCTGCAAGGTCAGTATTCTCTGCCGATTCTGCCGTTTCTCTTGGTCTCCGTGATTGCTGCGCTGGCCGCCGAAAAAACCTGGCTGCGCTCACGTCGCTGGATTATGCTGTGGTCACTGATCGGATTTTTGGCAATTGCGAAATGGACTTGGTTTTTTACAGAGCCGCGAGAGGTTCGCGATAGCTGGCAGGCGACTCGGGAGGCCATTGCCCTGATTCCACCCCATGACGGCGGCGTGATTACAAACAACTATCTGGGAGCGCATCTCAGTCAGCGTCCTTTTGTGACGCTCGTGCGAACCAGAACGTTCAACCAAGATCTAGCACAATCTGACTATCTGCTGTTCAATCTTGATCATATTGCCGTTCAATCTCAGGAGAAGACCGCAAAAGTTTTGCAGCGAATCCAGAAACAGCCCGAATTTGAACTGACCTACGAACGGGACGAAGTTTATCTATTCCAGCGCAAACAGATTTCTCAGCCCTAATATAATCCCCAATACAATCTATGTCCCAAACAACTATGTCCCAAGCCTTACAGCCGCTCACGCCCCAAGCTTTGCAGTCTGTGCGGCTGATTGCCACCGATATGGACGGGACGCTAACGCAGCAGGAAAAGTTTACCCCAATGCTGCTGCAAACGCTGCGCAAATTAGCTAACGCTCAAGTTCCAGTGCTGATCGTCACCGGACGCTCGGCAGGCTGGGTGAATGCAGTCGCGCATTACCTGCCGGTCTGGGGCGCAATTGCCGAAAACGGCGGTTTGTTTTATGACCAGAACGGCAACAGCGCACTGTTGAGCGATATTCCAGATGGGCACCGCCAAAAGCTAGCGCAGATGTTTGGCACAGTGCAAGCCCGGTTTCCGCAGCTGCGCGAGTCCAGCGACAATCTGTTTCGGCTCACCGACTGGACGTTTGATGTAGCCGGGCTGAGTCTAGAGGATTTGCAGCAGCTGACTGTACTTTGCCAGTTGCAGGGCTGGGGCTTCACCTACAGCACCGTGCAGTGCCACATCAAACCGCTCGCGCAAGAAAAGGCAGCTGGACTTCAGCAGGTGCTGCGGCGCTACTTTCCGATGCTTCAGCCGGAGCAAATCCTGACCGTCGGCGACAGCCCCAACGACCAGAGTTTGTTTGAGGAAAGCCTCTTTCCAGTTTCAGCTGGCGTTGCGAACATTCGGAATTACGCCGAGCAACTGGCGCATCTGCCGCGCTACGTGACGCCATCGGAGACGGCAGCAGGCTTCTGCGAGCTAGCTGAGGCGGTTCTGCAAGCCCGCTCAGCCTAAAATCTTCAGCGCCAGCGAAATCAGGCTGAGGAAGGTCAGGAACCCGACAGCATCCAGCGTCGTGGTCAGCAGCGGGCCGCTGATCAAGGCCGGGTCGAGCTTCAACCGCTTCAGCCCCATCGGCAGCAGCGTCCCCAGACTCGCCGCCACAAAGACGTTAATCACCATCACCAGTCCGGCCACAATCGCCACCCAGCGCTCCGAGGGCATTGCCCAGACCAGCGATAGCAGCGCCAGCGCCGCTCCCAGGGTTACAGCCGTGCCCAGCCCCGCCAGCAGTTCCTTCCGCAAGATCTTCAGCGTGTCAGACTGCGTGACTTCGCCCACGCCCAAGCCGCGCACCGTCACCGAAAGCGCCTGAATCCCAACGTTGCCGCTGGCGTTTGACAGAATTGGCATGACGACGGCTAAGACGGGCACC
Organism: Pegethrix bostrychoides GSE-TBD4-15B; assembly: GCA_019359155.1. GTDB lineage: Bacteria > Cyanobacteriota > Cyanobacteriia > Elainellales > Elainellaceae > Elainella > Elainella bostrychoides. Next base: position 144,939 of record JAHHHV010000068.1, on the reverse strand, counting down.
AGCGAAATCACGTGCTGAAAGGGCGCAATGGCACTGGCCGCTCCCAGATACAGGCCAATATTGCCCAGCAGCCAGGGCAGCCGCTTGCGGAGGGTAGTTTTCGGGGAGCAGAGTGCCGCCTCGTCGCCGCCGCTCACCCCAGCTAGCTTCTGAATATCCTCGGTGGCTTCTTCTTCCAGCACATCCACCATGTCGTCAATCGTCACGATGCCGACCAGCCGATTTTCGCGGTCTACTACCGGCACTGCAATCAGGTCATAGCGCTTCATAATCTGCGCCACTTCCTCTTGCCGCATCTCGGTATAGGCTTTAATCACCCGCGTGCTGGCAATATCGTGGATGCGGGTAGTTGGGATGGTAAACAAAAGCTGCCGCAGCGACACCACGCGCACTAGCTGCCGCTGATCGTCGATCACGTAGGCGTAGTAGATAGTCTCTTTGTCTTCGTCACTGCGCCGAATTTTCTCTAGCGCTTCGCCCACCGTCATGCCGTCCCGGAGCTGCACGTATTCGGTGGTCATGATCCGGCCAGCCGTGCCCTCGGCATAGCCCAAAATTGTGGCGGTGGCCTGTCGTTCGGCGGGGCTGAGCTGTTGCAGCAGGCGCTTCACAATCCGGGCAGGCAGTTCGTCAAATAGCTCAGCTCGGTCGTCAGGCCGCATCGATTCGACTAGATGCCGCACGTCGGCAGCTTGCAGGGAGCTGATCAGCTCTTCCTGAATTTCGCTGGGGAAATATTCAAATACGTCTGTGGCTACGTCTTTACGCAGCAGCCGAAACGCAATCGCTCGGCCTTCAAACGTCATCTGCACCATTTGATCGCAGATATCAATTGCAGGAAGCTGGCTGAGTTCCCACTTCATCTGGTTTAGGTCAGCAACTTCTGCGCCAACATCTGCCCTAGAAATTTGCTTCTCCGGGGTGGTGAGCATCATAACCTCCGATTGCAACCTCTCGCGCGCTGAGAGGTCAGCTCACCCGCTCAGAGAGGAAATGTACTGTGGGACGGACTGTGTGGGAATGGACTAGGGTCCATGAGTTCTTTGAATGCAACATCAATGCGGCCCGGGGGCATCGCATCGCTACCGTACATAGTACCCTCGGATCGGTATATTTGTGTAGTAATCTTGCGGGAGATTTATGCCAGCGTGAAGAATTTGCGGCCTCGGCTGAATCTGAGCGGAGGTAGTCAAAGCGCGCTGAAGCCTGTAGCTTGTGCAGAAATCTATGCAGAAGCCTGTGCAGATATTTCCCTAGATATTGATCCAAACTAGGCTGGCAGCGATTGGCCTTCCAGCAGCATCGTCGCCTCTTCAGCCGAGAGCGGCGGGCTGAACAGATAGCCCTGCATCTCCTCACAGTCGAGCGAGAGCAGCGAATGCTCCTGCACTTTGGTCTCAACACCTTCGGCTACTAGCTTCAAATTCAGCACGCGCCCCATCGCAATAATCGCGGCCACGATTGCCTTGTCGTTCGGGTCGGTGGTCAGGTCGCGCACAAAAGACTGGTCGATTTTCAGCGTGTTAAACGGAAATTTTTTCAGCGAGCCAAGCGACGAGTAGCCCGTGCCAAAGTCATCCATTGCCATCGAAACGCCCATTTGATGCAGCTCGCAGAGAATATTTTTGGTGAGCTCCACGTTTTTCATCACGGTGGTCTCGGTAATTTCTAGCTCCAGATAGCGCGATGCTAAGCCCGTTTCCTGCAAAATTCGCGCCACCATTTTGACTAGATTCGGCTGCCGCAGCTGCCGCGCCGAGAGATTCACCGCGACGCGCACTGGCGGCAGTCCAGCAGCTTGCCAGCGATGGTTTTGGGTGCAGGCCGTTCGCAGCGCCCATTCGCCAAGCGGCACAATCAGGCCGTTCTCTTCGGCCAGCGGCACAAATTTAGCGGGCGACACCAGCCCCAAGTCTGGATGCTGCCAGCGCAGCAGCGCCTCAAGCTGAGTAATTTCGCCCGTCACAACGTTGACCTGCGGCTGGTAGTAGAGCACGAATTCCTGTCGCTCTAGCGCCCGGTGCAGATGGCTCTCCAGCGCCAGCCACTCTGAGGTTTCGGAGTGAATTGCCGAGGTGTAAAGATGGTAGCCATTGCGTCCGCTGTCCTTGGCGCGGTAGAGTGCCGCATCGGCATGTTTGAGCAGGGTTTCGGCATCCTCGCCGTCGGTTGGATAGAGGGCGATGCCAATGCTGTTGCTGACATGCAGCAGGTGACCTTCTAGCTCAAAATCTGGCTTCATGGCGTTCAAGATCTTCTCGGCCACCTGCACGGCTTCTTCCACCCCGCCAATATCGTTCAGCAGCACCGTAAACTCATCGCCCGCCCAGCGTGCCACCATATCCTGTCGGCGCAGGCAACGCTTCAGCCGCTGAGCCACCTCTTTGAGCAGCAAGTCGCCTGCCGCATGACCCAGCGAATCGTTGACCAGCTTAAACCGATCGAGATCGAGGAACATCACGGCCAGCTTTTGCTGATGGCGCGTCGCCTCAGACATCATCTCGGCGAGTCGATCGTTAAACGCCTTGCGGTTGGGCAAGCCCGTCAGCAGATCGTGAGCTGCCTGATAGCGAATCTGGGTTTCAGTTTGGAGGCGCTCTGTCACATCTCGAAAGCTCCAGACCCGGCCAATCACTGAGTCTCCAAGCCGCTGCGGACAAGAGCGACCCTCCAGATAGCGCCCGTCTTTCAGGTCTAAAATATCGTGGCTTTCAACTTGCGGCTGGCTATAGAGTGACTGCATCCGCGCCAAAAACTGCTGGGGATGCTTCAAAAAGCCGGTAATAAAGCTGAGATCATGGAACTCATCCCAGGAGACGGGCTGCAATCCCTGCTGCCAAAGCTCGGCAAACCGCTGGTTGAAGTTGAGAATATTGCCCTGGCTGTTGGTGACCAAAATGCCGTCGGCAGTTGCTTCAAAGGTGGCTTGCAGCAGCGACAGCGAGTTGCCTAGCTTTTCCTGGGTGCGCTTCCGGTCGCTGACATCGCGCTTGATTGCCACATGGTTGGTGATTTGGCCAGCTCGGTTGTGGATTGGGAAAATCGTGGCATCCTGCGGGTAGAGCGAGCCATCTTTGCGTCGCCCCATATAGGCTCCCTGCCAGACTTTCCCCGCCTGAATCGCGGCATCTATTTTGCCGTAGAAATCTTCCTCATGCTGCCCAGCTTTAAATAGCTCCGCCGGGGTTTTGCCCAGCACTTCCTCGCGCCGATAGCCCGTGATTCTCTCAAAGGCTGGATTGACGTAGAGCAAGCGCGTCTGATCGTCAGTAATTTCGATCGCATCTGCCGCCTGCTCTATCACAGCAGTCGCTAGCTCAGCCTGCCGCAAGGCCATCCGCAGCTCTGAGCGCTGTTCAGCAATTTTTTCGGCTAGGCGGCGCGTGTCCGAGAGGCTGGTGGCGCGGGCTTGCAGCAGCAGCAACATATCAGACGCGCTGCCCTGACGCGCTCGGTTGGAGAGCTTTACCGTCAGCGCATTTAGATCTTGCTGATCGCTGAGCAGAGGCATAGCCAGAAAGTAGAGCCAGTTCTGCTGGGGGCTGTAGATTGCCTGACCGCTAAACTGGAGCTGATTATGCAGAGATTCCAGCAGCAGCACCGCGTCGGGATGCTCGCAAAGCGCTTGAAACGCCAGGGCAATATCGGGCTGGCGCAGCCGAAAATGCTGCTCGACTAAATCGCCGAGCGAGAGCATCGGGCAAATCCGCTGGAGAGCCTCGCCAATTTGAGCAATCTGCATCTGGCCATCAAAGACCAGATAGAACGGAAAGGCTTGATTGAGCGCATCAGCTGAAATGCTGGCAGGGGCCTGACCCTGGCGACGGCTTAAATCAAACGTCAGCGGCGGCTTGGTCATATATCGGTAGCAGCACCCGGCTCAAGTATGGAGATTGCAGTCTGGTTAAGTGATTTGGAGAGCAGTCTGGAATAGCGAGCCGGACTAGCGAGCGAGCAGTCCGCAATCCTGCGGACTCGGACTTCCGACACAGACTTTGGACTCAGAAGTTTCAGAAGACTCAAACCTGTCTCAAGAATGCCCAGCTGCTTGCAGCCTCCAATCTTTACTAAACTTGACAAGCAGAGGCTTCACAATCGCAGATCTACAGACTGAGCCTGTATACAGAGCCTCTCAGTTTACTAGAGTTCAGTGAATCTGCTGAAAGTCAACCTGACCTAGACCGCAAAAACCGTAGGTTACTCTGGCTTTAGACTGCCATCCTCTAGACTGCCATCTGGATGCCAGCTGAGCTGGCATGAATGCCGCTGCAAAATCATGGGGACTTCATCTGGATGCACTTGACGATACCAAATCTGCTCCGGCAACAGCAGCACGACTGGCCCGTTGCCGCACTGCCCCAGACAGCGACAGCCTATGAGCGTCACGCCTGAGGCTTCGCCTAGTCTAGACTCAAAGGCCGCCAGCACCTTTGCCGCCCCCGATCTGCGGCAGGCTGTGTTTTGGCAGACCAGCAGCGTCGGGGGCGGCATGAAGGCTCAAAGTCCTGGAATGAGCAACCCCTTCTCTGCCAGCCAAGCGCGATTGAACAGCCGCGACTGGTAGCGTGCTCCGCCGTCGCAAAGCACCGTCACAATTCGATGCCCAGCGCCGAGCTGTCTTGCCAGCGCTACCGCTGCTCCCACGTTGATGCCGACCGAACCACCCATAAACAGCCCGTCCCGGTGCAGGAGCTGATAGACCACCCGGATTGCCTCTGGGTCTTCGATCTGAATCGCGTCGTCAATTGGCGCGCCCTGCATGTTGGCCGTAACGCGGCTGTTGCCAATGCCTTCGGTAATCGAGCTGCCTTCTGGCTGGATTTCGCCCGTCTTAGCGTAGCTGTAGAGGCCGCTGCCCATCGGATCGGCGAGGACACATTTAATCGCAGGATTTTTTTCTTTGAGGAATAGCGCTACCCCGGCATAGGTGCCGCCCGTGCCCGTTGCGGACACCCAGGCATCTAGCTTGCCGTCGGTCTGCGCCCAAATTTCGGCGGCGGTCGTTTCGTAATGCGCCTGTCGGTTAGCCAGGTTATCAAACTGATTTGCCCAGATCGCGTTCTCTAGCTCTTCCGCCACGCGCCCAGAGAGCCGCACATAGTTGTTGGGGTCTTTGTAGGGAACTGCGGGGACTGTCCGCACTTCGGCTCCCAGCGTCCGCAGCAGATCGATTTTTTCTTGGGATTGCGTGTCGGGAATGATGATCAGGCATTTGTAGCCCTTGGCGTTGCAGATATGCGCCAGCCCAATGCCTGTGTTACCTGCTGTGCCTTCAACCACCGTGCCGCCCGGTTTCAGCAGCCCTTGCTTTTCAGCTGCCTCAATGATGTAGAGCGCGGCGCGATCTTTAACAGAGCCGCCCGGATTGAGGAATTCGGCTTTGCCCAAGATTTCGCAGCCCGTCTCTTCACAAAAGCTGTTGAGCCGAATCAAAGGCGTGTTGCCGACAGTCTCTACAAATCCGTTTTTGATATCCATATCCTGCATCCCCTTTCGCTGTCCCTAGTCAAACCCTAATCAAATCCCTAATCAAATTCTGACTGATTCTGGCAGTTGAGTTGCAGTTGAGCCGCAAAATTAGCCGAGATTTTCAGGGCTGAGGCTGGAGGCTCAAACTGGCCGAACGGGCACTTGATGCTCAGCCAGATGGCGCTTAATCTCAGCGACGCTCAGGTCGCCGTAGTGCAGCAGCGAAGCCAGCAGCGCCGCCTCAGCTCGGCCTGTCGTCAAGGCGGCCTCGATATGCTCGCAGCAGCCTGCACCCCCCGAAGCAATCACCGGGATCTGCACCTGCTCCGCAATGCTGCGGGTCAGCTCTAGGTCGTAGCCCGCCTGCGTTCCATCTGCATCCATGCTGGTAATCAGCAGCTCGCCTGCACCGCGCTGGGCTACCTCTTTCGCCCAGGCAACCGCATCTAGCCCGGTGTTTTCGCGTCCGCCTCGCACGTAGACATCCCAGCCCGGATTTGGCCCGCCCGGATTTGGCTCACCCGGATTTGGCCCGCCCGGATTTGGCTGACCGGAAGCATTTGGATCAAGGCGACGGCGCGCATCAATCGCGACGACAATGCACTGGTTGCCAAAGCGGTCGCTGGCACGGTTCAGGAATTCGGGATCGCGAACAGCAGTCGAGTTAATGCTGACCTTATCGGCTCCAGCCCGCAGCAGCTTTTTGATTGTGTCAAGGGACTGAATGCCGCCACCCACCGTCAGCGGAATAAACACCTGCTCGGCGGTGCGGTGAACTACATCGTAGATAATGTCGCGGTCTTCATGCGTGGCAGTGATATCCAGAAATACCAGCTCGTCGGCTCCGGCCTGGTTGTAAATCTGCGCCAGCTCGACCGGATCACCGGCATCCCGCAAGTTTACAAAATTAACGCCTTTCACCACGCGGCCTGCCTTTACGTCCAGACAGGGCAAAATTCGTTTGGCAAGCATGGCACAGAGTCCGGGTGGCGTGATTGATCAGTAGCTTCTCATCATAGCTTCTCATAATCGCTTAAGCTGCGGCTGATTTTGCGGACAAGACACTGATATATTGGTTTTTGATCCTTGGTCAATTGCTGGAGTCGAGATGGATATTGGTCAGAAAGTACGAGTATGTCGTCTGCGGGATCGCCCCCCCAAAGAGGTGATTGCGCGACTGGGTAAAACGGGCGTGATTGACTCGTACAGAATGGTGGATGGCAGCGGTGTTGGGGCGGTGGTCAAGTTTGAGGATAATTTCTCAACCTGGTTTTTTGAAGATGAGCTGGAGCCAATAGGCTGAGCTGGTTTGAGCAATCTAGGCTTTCAATCTAGGGGCTGCTGGCAGATCGCGGAAAGAGCATGAGATTCTCTCTCCCAGTCGAGGCATCCCTTTTTTATCGGCTGCTACGCTAATAGAGCAATCAATATCGCTGAGCTTGGGACAAGAAATCATGGCACTGGTGCTGACATTTTTGGGTAAAGGCGGCACGGGTCGCACGACAGTGGCCATCGCAGCAGCCAAGCAGCTGGCCAGTCAGGGGCGGCGCGTGCTGCTGGCGAGCCAGGATCTGAGTCCGGCGCTGTCAATTTTGCTGGGCGCAGCCGTCAGCTCAGAGCCGCAGGAAATCAGCCCCAACTTACAGGTTGTGCAGCTTCAGACGACGGCTTTGCTGGAGCAGAGCTGGGACGAGCTAAAGCGGCTGGAGGCACAGTATCTCCGTTCACCGTTTTTTAAGGCGGTCTACGGCCAAGAGCTGAGCATTCTGCCAGGGATGGACGATGCGCTGGCGCTGGATGCGATGCGTCGCTATGACGGCAGCGGCAGCTACGATGTGATTGTGTTTGACGGATCGGGCGATCAGGCGACGCTGCGGATGCTGGGCACACCCGAAGCCGTCAGCTGGTATACAAGGCGGTTTCGCAAGGTGTTTGTAGAGTCAGATTTTGGCAAGACGGTGATGCCATTTTTGCAGCCGCTGGCCGCTTCTGTGCTGAACATGGGCGGCTCAGGTGATCTGTTTAACCAGCCGACGGTCAACCAGGCGACTAATCTGCTGGAGCAGGGACGGGCAGCGGTGGCCGATCCGCGGCGGGTGGCGGCCTATTTGGTCACAACTCCGGCGGCTGATGCGGTGGCGGTGGCCAAGTATCTCTGGGGCAGCGCTCAGCAGGCAGGCGTGACCGTGGGCGGTTTGCTGCTAACTCAGCCGCATTCATCTCAGGGCGATCCAGATACCAATTTGGGCGAGAGCTTCGCGCCGCTGCCCATCTACAGTCTGCCGAGCCGCAGCGGCGCAGACTGGCAGGGCTTGATGCAGGCGATGCCTGATTTCGGTCAGGCGGCTCAGGCTCCTCAGCCAATGCGAGTAGATTTTGCGGAGAGCAAGGTCTATCTGTTTTTACCGGGCTTTGATAAAAAGCAGGTGAAGCTGACGCAGTACGGCCCGGAGATTACAATTGAGGCAGGCAATCAGCGGCGCAACATTCTGCTGCCGGAAGCTCTGTCCGGACGGCAGGTGACGGGCGCTAAGTTTCAGGATGGCTATCTGATTATCTCGCTTTAGCTGTTTGGCGTTTTCTCAAGTTAACCGTAATTAGTAATTTAGCAATAGGCATCGCAACTAAACAGATCAACAGATCAATCTAGCAAGACCGCTCATGACCGTTCTCACAGTTGGCGACCCGGCTCCTTGGTTTGTCTTACCCTCAACCTCTAACCCGAACTTCCACTTCGATACGGTTGGCGGCTATCGGATCATTCTGTGCTTTTTCGGCAGCACTCAGCTGGAGCAGTCAGCGCAGGCCGTCGAGGACTTCTGTGCAATGCAGGCTGAGCTAGCGGCAGCCAACATTCCGTTTTTTGGCGTTAGCGTTGATCCCGCAGATCGGGTGCTGGCAAGCAAAGTTGTTAGCCCCACCTACTGCAAGTTTTTCTGGGACTTTGAGCAGCAGGTGAGCCAGCAGTACGGAGCCGCTGCGCCCACCGATCAGAGCCAGCAGCCCAGCTATCAGCCGATCACCTACCTGCTCAACGAAAACCTGTCTGTGCAGCAGGTTTTCCCACTTAGGCAGGCGGAGGGTTACGCTGCCGAGATTTTTCGCTGTGTGTCCAGCCTGCCGCCGCCCGAACTGCCGCGACCCGCAGCGCGACAGGCACCGGTGCTGTTTATTCCGCAGGTGCTAGAGCCAGAACTCTGTCAGGCGCTGATTCAGCTTCACCAGTCGAGCGGAGGTCGCAGCTCTGGGTTTATGCGTGAGGTGGATGGCAAAACCGTCGAGATCTTAGATCCGGGGTTCAAGAAGCGGCGCGATATCAACCTGGCCGACAGTCCGCTGTTGGGAGCTATTAACCAGCGCGTGATTCGCCGGATTAAGCCTGAAGTCGCCAAGGCATTTCAGTTCGAGATCACCCGATTTGAGCGCCATCTCGTTGCCTGCTATGACGCAACGGATCAGGGCTTTTTCAACCGCCACCGTGACAACACGACCAAAGGCACTGCCCACCGTCGCTTTGCCATGACGCTCAACCTCAACCCGTCTGAATATGGCGGTGGCGATCTACGGTTTCCGGAGTACGGCACGCAGCTCTACCGCACAAATCAGGGCGAGGCGATCATTTTTTCGAGTTCGCTGCTGCATGAGGTCACGCCTGTCACCAGCGGCCACCGCTATGCGCTGCTGTCTTTTTTCTATGGCGACGAGGATGCTGCGATCCGCGAACGCAACCAGCAGTTTTTGGCTGACCGCTCAACAGAGCCGCCGCCAGTAAAGCCAGCACAGTCGGGGTTTGGCGCTCCTCGCTCAGCCGCTTCGTCGAAGTCGAATCAGGCCAAATCTCAGGCTAAATCAAAAAAGCGACGCTAGTTGAATGTCGGATGCATCGGGTTCTAATTTGTCAACAATTTCGGCGATGACCTGAACGACAAGTTGGCCATATCCGCCACAATAGAAAAGAACTGATTACTCTAGCCTCAGATGGACTTTAGCAGCGCCCTCCCCACTTTTGTCGTAACGCTCCGCGAAGGCACCGAAGCCTCGCTCGTGGTTGGCATTGTGTTGGCCTATCTCAAAAAAGCGGGACAGAGCCGATTTAACGCCTGGGTATTTGCGGGGATTGCGGCCGGGTTGGCAGGGAGCCTCTTGGTGGGGCTGCTGTTCAACGGGCTGCTGGTTGCCCTAGACAGCTCAGATCAAGCCTATGCGCCAATCTGGAAGCAGCTATTGGAGGGCGGCTTTGGGCTGGTGGCGATTGGGCTGTTGAGCTGGATGCTGGTTTGGATGACGCAGCAGGCGCGGCAGCTTAAGTCAGAGGTTGAAAGCTCGATTGCGAGTACCTTGCAGCAGGGCGATGCCGCGGCAGGCTGGGGGCTGTTTGGCCTGGTGACGGTGGCGGTGCTGCGCGAAGGCTTTGAAACGGTAGTGTTTTTGGCAGCGCAGTTTCAGCAGGGCTGGATTCCGGCGCTGGGAGCGGTGGCAGGCTTAGTGGGCGCAACGCTGATTGGGTTTTTGCTGTTTCAGCTGGGGGTGAAAATCAACCTGCGGCAGTTTTTTCAAGTCATGGGGCTGCTGCTGCTGCTGATTGTCTCTGGGTTGGTAGTTAGCGCTTTGCGGCATTTTGACCAGGCGGCTCGGCTCTATTCTGATTTGGGCGAGACGAGTCTTTGCTTCAGCGCCGATTCCTGCATTCTGGGTTCGCAGGTCTGGGATTTGACGAAAGTGCTGCCGGATCGCCAGTTTCCGGGCATCTTGCTCAAAGCTTTCTTTGGCTATACGCAGAAGCTCTATCTGGCGCAGGCGGTTGGCTATGTCGGATTTTTGCTCAGCGTTGGCTGGCTCTATTTGCGGTCGCTGGGACTGCTGCCTGCATCGGGTGTCAAACAGCAGGCTTAAAAGCAGGCGAAAGGGGGCTATTTACAAGGCAGATAGCCAGATAGCTGGGAGCAAATCATCGGGCTTGCAGCTGTAGAGCATCTGCTAGGCAGTTAGGATTGGGAGAGGATTGGGATTTTGATATATCGCTAATATTCATGCTCTAATATTCATGCTTAAGATAGAGCAAAAGCCTTGTCAAATTGGAGTAAAACTTACGAAAAATAGTGATTAGAGAGGTTTCAATCATGATGAAGTTACTTATCCTGTCTGCATTAGCGTTTGTAATGCCTGCGATAGAGGCTTCCATAGCTCAGGCTCAAGTTTCAATTCGGGAACTCCAAAACAGCTCAGAAACTTCCATTTCAGGTGAGATTCGGAGCATTGTGGGTAACGAATTTATCTTGGACGACGGAACTGGGCAGATCATCGTTGATGCTGGACCTCGTTGGTATCATCAGCTCAATCTTACTTCTGGAGAACGTATTACCGTTGTAGGCGAGTATGATGATGACGATTTTGATGCTTATACGATTACTCGTGACAGCGGTGAGGTCATTCAAATTCGTCCAGCCGATGGACCTCCACCGTGGGCTGGTGGTCGTAAGTGAGAAGCAGTTTTTGAAATTAGCGTAGTCCAACGTTCCGGTTGAAGCAGGCTGGCCAATTCAGCTGGTGTCTTTTAAGAATTTGATTACAGTCGCTTAACCGGAACTGTAGACTTTTAAGGCGTAGCAGCTGTATTTTTCTAATCTCAAATCCCAATCTCATTCTAATCTCAAATAAATTTAAAAGCTGTACATTTCATTAATTTCTAGCAATCCCTTTATATTTCACGGCTTATATTTCACAGCTTATTCATATTTCCACAGCTCAGCTTTTGACGCTCTTACGCTCAAACCGTGAACCGCAAACCAGATACACTAGAACCAGGAAAGAGGAGGTGCAGGTGGTTGCAGGCTGGGGAATCAACGCCCTAGTCTGAGGAAAGTCCGGGCTTCCCAAAGACCAGACTTGCTGGGTAACGCCCAGTGCGGGCGACCGTGAGGAGAGTGCCACAGAAAAATACCGCCTGACTTGAACTTAAACATTCAAGCCAGGTAAGGGTGCAAAGGTGCGGTAAGAGCGCACCAGCAGCATCGAGAGGTGCTGGCTCGGTAAACCCCGGTCGGAAGCAAGGTCGAACGGAGCCAAGGTTGGTCTTTTCCCGGCTCCGGGCAGTCTAGAGTTCGCTACAGTCTGCGTAATCCGCTAGAGGTGTCTGGTAACAGGCATCCCAGATAGATAACCGCCCTTAGCGCGACTTGTCGCGTCAAAGAACAGAACCCGGCTTATGTCCGCCTCTTTCCTTTTTTCACCCGCCCGTGATCCGCTATGCTCGACCCGCGCCGCCAAACGCAACTCCAACAGCTCATCCAAGACTTAAAACTCCCTGCCATGCCCTCCGTCAACTGGCGCCTGCTCGACCGGGCGCTGGTGCATCCAACCGCTGCTGCCGACAACTACGAGCGGCTAGAGTTTGTGGGAGATGCGGTGGTGCGGCTAGCGGCGGCTGAGTTCTTGTACCAGGTTGAACCTGCCGCCCCCGAAGGCGAAATGGCCGCAATTCGCAGCATTTTGGTCAGCGACCGGACGCTTGCCGAAATTGCCGACTGCTATGAACTAGAGCGCTACTTAGTGATGTCCGCCAGCGTTGCCGCCAGCTCTGTCGGGCGCGAAACTCGTCTGGCCGCAGCCTTTGAAGCCATGCTCGCCGCCCTCTACCTCAGCGCCCAGGATCTGTGCCTGATTCGCCCCTGGCTCGATCCGCACTGGCAGCAGTACGCCATAACGATTCGCCAAGACCCAACCCTGCAAAACTACAAGGGCGCACTGCAAGGCTTGACCCAGGGCAAATACCAAAGCCTGCCCGACTATCGCATTACCGAAGTGGGTCAAACCTACGGCGACAGCGAGCGGTTTCTAGCCGAGGTCTGGGTGAAAGACCGCTGCTGGGGTAAGGGCAAAGGCCAGTCGAAAAAGGCAGCAGAGCAGGCGGCGGCACAGGTGGCGTTTCAGGCACTGCAAGCTGAAATTCACGGGGTTGAATAGGTCGCTAACCTGCGCCCTCAGCGCAATTCCGCAAATTTGCCTAAGCTGAGGCCAACAGCCAGCGGGAATTCTAAATCTGTCGTCACGCCGCACCACAGATATGAATCCCAGCGTTTTGCCTTCAGCTCGATCTGTCCGGCTCGCTTTGTTTGGCGTGGGGCGCTGGGGCGCTCACTGGCTGCGAAATCTGCAAGAGCATCCGCAGGCTAAGCTGCTGGCGGTGGTCGATCCCTGCCAAGACCGCCTGCATACCCTGGCGCGGCAGCACCAGCTCAACTCAGAAATTTTGCTGGCGGACTGGCAGCAGGCGCTGCAAACGCCGGGACTGGAAGCCGTAGTGCTGGCTACGCCTGCCGTGACGCATTACCCAATGATCCGGGCGGCGCTGGAGCAAGGACTGCATGTGCTCTGCGAAAAGCCGCTCACCCTCAGCCCCACCGAGGCGCTAGAACTCTGTGAGCTAGCCGAACGTCAGCAGCGGCAGCTTGTGGTCGATCACACCTATTTATTTCATCCTGCCGTGCAGCAGGGGCAGCGCTTGATTGGGGAGGGCGAACTGGGCGAACTACGCTATGGTTACGCTAGCCGCACACATCTCGGCCCAGTGCGGCAAGATGTCGATGCGCTCTGGGATCTGGCGATTCACGATATCGCGATTTTTAATCACTGGCTGGCTGCGCTGCCGGTGCAGGTGCAGGCGCAGGGAGCGGGCTGGCTTCAGCCGCAGTCTGGAGCGGGACTAGCCGATTTAGTCTGGGTGAAGTTAACCTACGCCAGCGGCTTTGAGGCGATGATTCATCTCTGCTGGTCAAATCCAGACAAGCAGCGCCGCCTGACAGTGACGGGCAGCGAAGGGTCGCTGGTCTTCAACGAAATGGCCGTCGCGCCACTGATGCTCTATCGGGGGGCGCTGGAAGCTGAGCAGGGGCAGTTTTTGCCCGTCCGGCAGCAGCATCAGGCGATTGAACTAGCGCCCGTCGAGCCGTTGCAGGCTGTCTGTGAGCATTTTCTAGGCTGCGTCCAGCAAAACCACTCATCCCATTCAGACGGCAGGCTGGGAGCCAAGCTGGTCGAGATTTTGGCGGCGCTCACCCAGTCGTTGCAGCAGGGGGGCTGTCCGGTTAGGCTCTGACAGTTCTGAATAGTTGAGTTGAGCGGTGAGGATGAGGGCAGCGGTTGCAATCGTGGCATTAAAGAGACGGTGCAGATTCATAGTGCTGACTCCTTTTAGCTGGGATAAACTCCCAGACTGATTTAGCTTGAACAATTCTAGACAGAAAAATTTAAACATCTCAGATTACGACTTGAGAAACGATTCTACAAAATTTTAGATGCCTGAGATATACAAAATGCCGCGATATTTGAGAATGACTGGAGCACGACGCGATCTAGCATATAGCCGTTCTGGAACGCTGTAGGTGACGCCGCGATAGCAAATATCCTGATACATTTGACCACCTCTTTTATGAGTTCTGGATTAACTTTCGGGACATCGATTTGCTCGATGTCCTCAAATTAACGGCATCGCTCAGAATAGACAGCCTGAAAAAGTCTGGAGTGATTGCGGCTAGAAAGTTGCAGAAAGTCAGAGAAAGTCAGGTCTTGAGATTCAGCGCTGTAAAACTGCGTAATGACAGCAGGCAAATCTGTATTATCTCGAACGCTCTTGTAACTGATGCAGAACATAGAGCGATATAGGGTAAAGTTCTGATCACGTCGCTGGATCTAAAACACTATGACAACCTTCAACCAAACTGAAGTCTATCTAGTTCCTCGGAGGCTGCTCTGGCTATCCGTCTGCGCTCTGGCAGCGCTCTACGGTACATTTAGCTTGGGCTGGATGATCTACCGTGTCCATCTGCCAGCTCAAATGACCCAGCTGGGTTTTTCTGAGCAAGCCGTACCGCTATTGCTGCTGGTAGAAGCGCTGTTGACGATTGCAGTGGAGCCATGGGCAGGCGCGATTTCCGACCATACCCATCGTCAACAGCAGAGTCGCTGGCCGCTGATTTTCTGGGGCGTAGTGCTTTCTTCGCTGCTGTTTGTGGTTTTTTCAACCCAGGTTTCTTTTATTGCCAGCACTCTGATCACGCGCTGGGCAATTGTGCTGCTGTTGCTGGCTTGGGCCGTCGCCATGAGTTTGTTTCGCAGTCCAGCACTGGCGCTACTGAGAAGCTTTGCGCCCACCGAAAAATTGCCCCAGGCTGCCAGCCTGCTCACGCTGGCCTTTGGTCTCACCGCTGCCGCCACGCCATTGGCGAGTCCGCTGGTGCTAAAGCTAGGGCTGACGCTCTCTTTCACGCTGGCGGCAATTCTGATTTTGGCGGCGGCGCTGTGGCTGCGCTCCAGTCTGCCTGCTGTGCCAGCTTCACCAGCTTCTTCACCCAATCTGGTGCTTCAGCCCGTTCGGTTTGGCAGCTTAGCCAGAATTTTTGGCCTCGGGTTTGCCACGATGCTGGCCTTTCGCCTAGCTGTCGAAACCTTTCCGAAGCTGCTCAAAGCTCAGATTCCCGGCATTCAGCCCCCGCTGTTTGTGGGGCTACTGCTGATCACGCTGGGGCTAGCCGCCCTGCCGATTGGCAAGCTGGCGCTGCGCCAAGGCAACAGCCGCATCATGCAGCTGGGGGTCGCTGTTGCCACGCTGTTTTTGCTGCTGATGCCCTTCTGCCAATCGGCAGGACTGGCCGTGGTGAATGCCATTGGGCTGGGCTTGGGCTTCAGCGCTATCTGGAACGGCGTGCTGCCTGCGGCGCTGATGCAGGTTTCAGTTGATCGAGCTGGCTTGGGAGTCGGGATGCTGTTTGCGGGCGTGGCAGCTGCCGCTAGCCTGATGTTGGGGCTGTTGAGCAAGCCTGGAGTTTTGTCGCCTGCTGCGGCCATTGGGCTGGGCATCGTGGCGCTGGTTGGAATTGGGCTAGACAGGCAATATTCGCCTACTGCCGACTAGAAAGCCTGCCCAAACAGAAAGCCTGCCCAAACAGAACGGGAGGGCTGTTGTATCGCAGCGCCTCCCTCATACATACATATAACTGCTAAATGAGTTGGTAAGGTCGAGAATAATTAAGCCGCAGCTAGTGAACTGCAAGTCAGCGGCAAGTCAGCGGCTAGACGGTAAAGCATTCCATGCGATACTCTGCTGCAAGCGTAGAGGTTTTGCCTGAGGCGGATCAAGTGACTTCGATTCAATATCAACTGCAATCTAGCGATCAGCTTTGCTTTATCCGGATTCCTAAGACCGGCAGTACAACGCTGATTTCAATTCTAGATGCCAAATTTGACGTTGCGGAGATCTGTCCGCTAATGGCTGGTGATCTGCCAGAGGCTATCCCTGAAGAATTGGCAAAATACAGGCTGTTTAGAGGTCACTTTGACTATGACCTGTGCCGCTATCTGCCTCATCATCAGGTCTATGTAACGATGTTGCGGCATCCGCTGGATCGAGCGGTGTCCTATCACGAATTCTGCAAGCGCGCTCAGACCGATCGGGAATTTGATCGCTACTTGAAGCAGGAGGCCAATCGTGGGATTGAAGCATTTATCAATCATGCTGACCCGACGATTCGGCTCCGCACAGCCAACTGTCAAACGCGCTACGTTGCGGCTGGTCTGGGCAGTCGGCATAGCCAGCCCTTCACCCCGTCGGCTTTAGAGTCAAAGTACACAGATGCTGAGCTGCTCGCGTTAGCCAAAGCCCATCTCGATCAGTTTGCGTTTGTGGGAATTACAGAGCGGTTTCAGGATGCTGTTTTGCTGCTGGGCTATACATTTGGCTGGTTGCCGATCACCGACTATCAGAGCCTCCGCGTTACGACGACGAAGCCGAAGCGAACTGAGCTAGCTCCGGAGCTAGCTGACGCGAT
Source organism: Pegethrix bostrychoides GSE-TBD4-15B (assembly GCA_019359155.1). Classification (GTDB taxonomy): domain Bacteria; phylum Cyanobacteriota; class Cyanobacteriia; order Elainellales; family Elainellaceae; genus Elainella; species Elainella bostrychoides. The sequence continues at coordinate 128,647 of JAHHHV010000068.1, read as the reverse complement.
TTTGATGGCCAATCAGCTTGACTTAGAGCTATATCACTACGCCGAGCAGCTGTTTACCCAGCGATTTGCTCAAATGCTAGTCGAGTTGCAGGCTGCGCCGTCTCAGGCCAATTTCACCGAGATCGTGTCTTTTGATCAGGCTAGCTCAGCGCAAAAGCAGCAGATCGTGGCAGCGCTAGAGCAGCACTATCAGCAGCGATCTGCCGCGCTCAATTTGCCGCTGCTCTCCCAGCTCAACTTTGATGTTTTGCAAGCGCTTTCCGGCTCAGGCTGGCATCGGCGCAACGGCGTTCACAGTGGACTGCTGGCTGATTCACTGCCGTTTCGTTGGACAGGACCCGGTACTGAATCTACGTTAGATTTTCCTCTGGCCGCTGACCGGGATCTAGAAATTCGGATTCGGATTGTGAATGCTGCCCTGCCTGAACTGCTGGAGAGCTTTGGGCTGAAGGTGAATGGGCATCTGGTGCCGATTCAGCTGCGGCTCCAGCGAGGTTCTGTAACGGTGTTCAAAGCGACGATTCCTCGCTCAGCGCTGAGGAGCGATGCGCCGTTGACTCGGCTGACGCTGACGGTGGAGCGGACGATTTCGCTGCGAGCCGTGCAGCCTGAGGCGGGGGATGATCGCGTCGTTGGGCTAGCGGTGCATTGCATCCTCTGTTTTCCGGTGGGGGAACGACCTCAGATTGCCCAAGACAGCTACTTTTTGTATTTTTTACTGCCAGAGCACGATCGGGCTTGGCGAGCCGCCGCAAATTTTATCAAGCAGCATCTCCGGCCTGCGGAAACGATTGCGGCGCCGCTAGAGTTCGCCGAGAGGTTTCCCAAAGCCTTTTGCTTTTATACCGAGGACTTTCGGGAGCGTCAGGGCTTAGCTTGGGTGGTAGTGCATAAGCAGCTGATTGAGGAGATAGATCCGGCCTCATTGGACTGGATAGCACGTCGCTTTAGGCCCGTTTTTGCCAACACCGTCTTTGTGATCTTCTCTAGCCGCGACCTGCCCAGAGCCAGCCTCCGCACTAACGATCTGCGCGCTTTCTGGAAGAGCTGGCTGAGGCTGAAGCTGGCTAGGCTGACCCGTCACGTCTCTGCAAAGACCGGCAGGGCAAAACAGCATAGGACTGACGACGCTAATAGATGAGAATTGTCAAGTGATTAAACGGTTAATGAACAGGGATATCTCTGATAAATCGATCAAGATATCCCTGCTGAGCTTAGGGTCTGGCTGTGGCGAATCTAATGGCAAATCTAATAGTGATTGCCAACTTTGCGGTGATGTACAGCGGTCAGCGCGTCGGGTTTAGAGACTCGGCCCACGTCTACCGTGCTGTATACCAACCAGTGATCGCTGCATTCCATCCGGCTGACCACCTCGCATTCTAAGTAGGCCAGCGCTTCGCCCAAAATGGGGGAGCCATTGGCGGCAGGATGGACTTTGATGCCCGCAAAGCGGTCGGCTCCGGGGGCAAATCGCTTCAGGAAATGCTTCATCAGGTGCTGGTAGTTGCCTTCTTCGAGCACGTTGAGGATGAACTGATCACCCGCATGCAGGAATGACTCAATCGCCCGGTCTTTGGCGACGGCAATCGTGATACCCAATGGCTCGACGCTGGCTTGTGAAACCCAGGAGGCGAGCATAGCGCTGGAGGCTTCACCCTTTTTGGCGGTGATGATGTAGAGTCCGCCGCTGAGTCGGCCTAGCGCTTTGTCTAGATCGCTGTCGAGCGCCTTCATTTGCTTAACGGCGCGATCGCGGGTCAGCCATTGGCCTAAATCAGTGCCTGCTTCGTCGCAGAGCTGGTAGATGGCTGCGTTGGGGGTTTCTTTGATCAAGATTGGGGCGAAGGTTTCTTTGATCCCAGCCTCTTGGAAGCGATTGCGGATCGGGTAAACCGACTCGTCATCGCCGCCGCCAGATTCAAACAGGCCGATGGCTTGCTTGGGGGTGATGGCGGCCAAGATGGTGCTGAGGGCGGCCTGGGTGTTGGCGGACTGGGGCGGCATGCCGATAATCACGCCAGCGGCCAGATCGACCATTTCGCGGACTTCCTGTGGGTCGGCGGCTTTCAGGTCAATCAGCTCGACAGCAACACCGGTTTTAAGGATGCCGCTGGCGAGGGCTTGGGCGAGTTCATCGCTGTAGCCGTAGTCGGCGGCGTAGAAGATGGCGACGGTGGTTTCGGCTTTGGCCTGGGCTTGGCTCCAGTCGCGGTAGCGACCTATGAGTTCGCTGACGTGGTGGCGCAGCAGCGGGCCGTGGCCGGTAGCGATGGTGCTGATTTCGGGGAGATCGGCCATGCGCTTGAGGGCAGCAAGGACGGAGCGGGCGTTAGGCCCCATCAGGCAGTCGTAGTAGAGCTGATAGTCGGAGTCGAGCAGGGTGAGGTCTTCGTCGTAGGGGCTGTCGTCGCAGTAGTGCATCCCGAATACGTCGCAGGTGAAGAGGCTCTGCGTTTTGTGGTCGTAGGTGAGGATGGTGTCGGGCCAGTGCAGGTTGGGGGCGGAGACAAATTCGAGTTCGTGGCCGTTGCCCAAATCGAGGCAGTCGCCGTTTTTGACGATCTGGCGTTTGAAGGGGTGGTGGACAAGATCTTCGAGGAATTGGATGGCGACTTTGGAGCCGACAACGGTGGCTTGGGGGGCGAGGGTGAGGAGTTCTCGGACAAGGCCGCTGTGGTCGGGTTCGGTGTGGCTGATCACCAGATAGTCAATTTCGGCGGGATTGATAAGCTGGGTTAATTGATTGAGATAGAGATCATGAAACTTGGCGTGGCTGGTGTCAATCAGGGCGGTTTTTTCGCCGCGAATTAGAAATGAGTTGTAGGTGGTGCCGTTGCGGAGTTCAAATTCGATGTCGAAGCGGTCGCGATCCCAGTCTAGGGAGCGGATGGCGGTAGTGTTTGGGGCGATTTCGAGGGTTTGTAGGGTGAGTTTGGCGGAGCTGGGGGCTGGGGTGCGTTCGGCGATGGCGATCATGTTTGATCCTCCTGGTATGGCGTTTTGTTAAAAATTTGGCTGTCTTTGGCTGTCTTTAGAATGGCTCTACTCAATTATTGCGCTGAAGTCTCAACTTTTGTAAAGCAATGATTAGCAAAGCGATTGATTAGCTGCTTTTATATTAGACGAATTGATGTGGGGAGATTGATGCTGAGATCGGGGAGCCGAGCCGAAATACCCCTACTTCACCCCTACTTCACCCCTACTCCACCTCAATCACCTCAACCAGCTCATCCGCCATCTCAAAATTCCCTGTCACGCTCTGCACATCTTCCAAATCCTCCAGCGCCTCCATCATCCGCAGCAGCGCCCCTGCCTGCTCCGCATCCGTCACCTCAACGCTATTGCTCGGAATCCAGCGCAGCTCCGACTCCATCACCTGATAGCCTTTAGCCGCCAGTCTTTGCCCCAGTTCCTCCAAGTCAAGCGGATTGCTAAACACTTCGGCTCCCGGAATCTCCTCGTCCAGCTCCACCAGCTCGTAAGTCTCCGCCCCCAGATCCAGCAGATCTTCTAGCAGACTCTCTTCGTCAATCGGCAGCGCTTTTAGCTTGCCGCTCCCTGCCCGCCAAATCCGCACCACCCCCTTCTGCTCAAACATCCAGCCGACGCAGCCCATCTCTCCCAAATTGCCGCCGCGCTTGCTAAACGCTGCCCGCAGATCTGCCGCCGTGCGGTTGCGGTTATCGGTGAGCGCCTCAATCAAAATCGCCACGCCCCCTGGCCCATAGCCCTCGTAGCGGATCTCCTCCAGCGCCCCGTCTGCTCCTAACTTGCCTGCGCCTTTGGCAATCGCCCGGTCAATATTGTCGTTGGGAATGCCAGCGGCTTTAGCCTTCTCAATCGCGGTTCTCAGCTGAAAATTACCCGCCGGGTCAGGCACCCCAGAGCGTGCCGCCATAATAATCGCCCGCGAAATTTTGGCGAAAGTCTTGCCCTTGGCAGCATCCACCCGCGCTTTTTGCCGCTTAATCGTCGCCCACTTGCTATGCCCAGACATCGCTCTCTTGTCATAACGCCTCAGATGACTAGGATAATGTAGGAGGCTGAGAGATGGGAATGCGTGGTTTTTGGAGTAGAAATTTAGCAAGATGCCGCAAAAACTGGCAATCACAATTAGCGGGGCGGTGTCATTGGGCAGCTACGAAGCTGGCGTGCTCTACGAGATGATTGAGGCCATCGCCCAGCACAACGGACACCCAGACACCGCCCCCAACCAGCAGATCGAAATCGACGTGATTACCGGCGCTTCTGCCGGAGCCATGACTGCCTGCATCTTGGCGCAGAAGCTGATGTTTGAAGCCGAGGCATTGCGCCAGCCCTACGCCAACGCTCTCTACAAGCCTTGGGTCGAAGATGTCGATATCACCCGCCTGCTGAATCTGCGCCCCGATGAAGACCCCAACTTTTCGATCCTCTCGTCTGACCAGATTGCCGAAATTGGCGCTCGCTATGTTTTGCAGCGCTACGCCGCCGGATTGCCCACCCCGCGCCAGCGACATCCGGCCAGCGCCGCCAGCATCCGTCTCGGTATCGCCATGTCCAACCTCAACGGCGTAGACTATGCGGTCGAAATCACCGACTTCCCCGACGTGATGAATCCCGACAGCCGTGCCCGCCGCATGTTCACCTACACCCGCCACCAGGATTTCCTCACCCACGAAGTCACAGACAGCGATGACTCGGCGCAGGTCTGGCGCGGTTTGGAAAAGGCGGCTCGCTCGTCAGGAGCCTTCCCGTTTGCCTTCCGCCCCCTGCAAATCGAGCGTCAGGGCAGCGACCCCAGCTATGACCGCTCCGTGCTCTCTCCCGGCTCATATTCATTCGTCTACACCGACGGTGGCGTATTTGAAAACGAGCCGCTGGGGCTGGCCAAAGACTTGGTGGATCAAATCGACGTGAACCACCAGGATCACCACAGCCGCTTTTACCTCTACGTCTCGCCCGGTGCCAAAAGCTCTACCGCTAACCCGGATATTCGCGCCGAGAACGCCACCTATCTGAAGACCGGTGCCGCACTCGCCAGCGCCATCTTCACCCAGGCGCGGTTTCAAAACTGGGTGACCACCAGCAAAGTCAACCAGAAGATCCGCCAGTTTGAGCAGCAGTCGAAAGAGCTGAGCGATATTCTGCTCAAGTCACCGCAGCTCCAAGCCTCTTTTAGCCAGGTTGGAGATAGCCTGCTGGCAGTGCTCTACCCAGCAGAATCGCCCGTCGAACAGCGTTACCAGATGTCCACCGACCGCGACCGACTGCGGCAGCAGTTCACCGAAGAATATGATCGGCTGGTCTATGGTCTCACCCAAACGGCTCTGCCCATCGGCGGCGAGGCCGTGGCCGAGAGCTGGCTGAAGCTGGTGCAGGCGCTCGAAAAAGTCCAGAACTTGGGCAGCAAGGATGTGATGACGGTCTATGCGATCACCTCAGACGATCTGGAGCTAGCGGGCGAACAGCTTTTTGCCTTTGGCGGCTTTCTCGATCAGTCGTTTCGGGATTTTGACTACAATCTTGGGCGACGCAAGGCCATGACGTTTTTGCAAAAGCTGCAAGCTCTGCACCGAGCAGGCAAAAGCGAAGGTCAGCTCTATCTGCTGAACTTTGCACCCGGCCATGCGCTGCCGCCGATTGCGGACGACTTAGGCAAAGTTGATCTAAGGCAAGTGCCGCGCCAAACCCGCACTGCGCTCAAGGCACAGCTCTTAGATCGCGGCGGACGAATCGTGGAGTCGGTCGAAGGCCGCTTTTGGGTTCGCTGGCTGCTGAAGCTCAGCCTCAAATTTTTTCTCGGCAAAAAGCTAGATGAGCTGCTGAGGCTAGACTAGGTGCATAATTTTTGCAGCAGTAGATCCCGACAGACACTTTCCCGACAGATACTTTCCCGATAGACACTTTACAGACAAAATTTATGGTCGTCCCATTCAGCAAATCAGCCAGCGCAACTCGCTCCCCCCTCTCGGCTTCAGCCTTCGCTCCAGACAAATCCGCATTCGGGAATGCTCAGCCGCTCTCCCTGAGCCGCCGTGCTAGCAGCAGCCAGCTCGCCACCGCCCAACAGCTCGGCTCATTTCCCGGCCAGGCCACCGTTAAAGGCTCGGTGGGGCGCGGCAATCCCGTTGACTTTATGCAGGTTGATCTCACTGCCAACAGCCGGATGCGGCTAGAGATGACCAATCGCTCCAGCACCCGCATCCAAACCGTTTTGCTGGATGCCTCTGGTCAAGCGGTCAGCCTGCGTAAGGGCAGGTCGAGCTTAGCTGTGGCGGGCGGAGAGCAGGGAGAGACGGTGTTTCAAGGCTTGAAAACTGGCACTTACTATCTAAAAATTAAGTCGGCCGCCCAAGGCACCAACCGCTATCAGGCGAGTTTGTTCGTAAATCGCACGGGTGGCCCAGCGCCGCTGCCCTGCGGCTGCGGCACTTAGCGAGCATTAGTGACCTCTGATCTGGTGCTCGTCAGCCAAATGCTGATCCAAATGCTCATCAGCCCAATACAGCCCCAGCCAAACCAAATTCTGCGTGTAGTAAGCTCGGTCGTTATCCCAGATACCGTCTTGGTAGGCAGGCAACAGCTTTTGCTCAAGGATCTCTGCCGCCATTGCCGGATCGGTAATGGCGAGCGCTGAGTAGAGCATGGCATACTGGCTGGTGGCTTCATAGGAAGCGGTAGCCGCTCCCCGCAGGTTAATCCTTGCCGGAATTCGCCGTCCATCTCGCCAGAGCTTTTGCAAGTAGGGCAGATGCTCTGCTAGATAAGCTTTGGCTCGCGGCTCATCGAACCAGACCACATCCATGGCTAACCGCCACCAGACGCGAAAGGCATCAAAGCTGTAGGTGCTGCGAAGCGTCGAATCGGTAGCCGGAGCGCTATACCGTCCGGTTTTGAGATCCAGCACCACCCAGTCGCTGGGCAGTTTCACCATCGAAAGCTGACTCGAATCTTCAAGCACCTGATAGCTGCTGTCTACGAGGCTCTTCCAGTCTCGCCCCGGATCAACCTGAGCGAACAGCCGAAAGGCCGCAGGTGCCAGATAAGAGGGATTGAGATAGATCTGATCAGGAGCGGGCTGAAATGAGTCAATTGGCCCCGGCAAAAAATAGCGTTTGGGCCGGCGACCTGAGGCAGTCACGGTTGAATAATCCCAGAGGTCTTTGAGCTTGGTGCGCGCTAGCTCCAGATAGTCAGGCCGATGCCAACGACGGCTGGCCAAAATCAAGGCAGTCGCCGCATCTAGATCCGCATCGCTAGCAAAATTTGAGTCCAAAATGCCCCAGTCGCCTGCTTCGCGCTGCCCCCAGTGCCAAGCCCAGAGCGAATCAAGCGGCGCGTCGGGAGTGGATGGCGGTTGGGATGTGGATTGTGGGGCAGCTTCTGGGGCTGGATCTGGGGCTGGCTTGACTAGCGGCGGGCGGCGCTGCAAATTAGCTTCAGCCCAGTTAAGCGTCAGCGCAAAGGTCGTGCGATCATCCGCCAAAACAGCTCGCAGCATGGCATAAGCTTGGCCTTCAGAAACCGTTCTATCCTGGCTTTCGCGGTCAATCACCCGCCCGTCTGCCTGAATAAACCGCGACCGATAGGCTGCCCAACTCTCGCTCAGCGGCTCGTCGATTGGTTTTGTCAGAGAAGGAGCGGGAGAGAGGGGAGTCACCGCTGGAGCCACCTCAGCGATACTGCTGGCCAGTCCCTTCTCGGCAGCTTGGACGGTATTCTGTGCGATCTGTGCCAGACCATAGTTCAGCCCCACCCAACTCACAACCGCACCCGTCAGCAGATGCCAAACAACCTCAGCCATCATCTTTACCATCCCGATATCACTCGACATCAACAGAGTTCTCACATCTATCTCCCATTCTGATGAGGCAGTTCTTGATCAGGAGCGAATTCACGATCTCTTCCTCTAGACTTTACTGAGGCTCATAGACTGGAATCTGAACTTCATGGTTCGGGGGTTGCAGAGTGGGTTGCAGATTATTGAGCGGCTGAAGCGAAATTTAGATTCTATGCTAGGTTTGGAGTCACTTTCCTGAGCGCGAGTCCCGGTGGTCTCAGTGCCGCGGATCGCGCTGCTGTGAGTTGGCCGCAACCTGCCGTAACATGCATTCAGAACTGCTTCTCAAATTGCCCCTAAATCAGCGCTTCGGCTCATGACGGATATCTCATCCACTTCTTCTGAGGAGCTAACCTCACGACGGCGTGACCTGCGACGCAAACGCCGAGGCCGATGGCTTCAGACGAGCTGGCAAATTGTCTCCATGACCGGACTGACGCTGGGCGTGATCTGGATGGTGACGCTGCCCGACTGGATGATTCGCGACCCTCGGCAGATCGTAATTCAGGGCAACAAGTCGCTCTCCAGCGATATGATTCGCGCCATGCTCACCATTTCTTATCCAGAGTCAATTTTGGCGCTGCGACCTGATGCGCTAGCTCAGCAGCTAAAGCAGCAGGCTCCCATTGCGGATGCCACCGTCACGCGCCGCATGTTTCCACCCAGCATGGTGGTGCAGGTGCAAGAGCGGCATCCAGTTGCGACGGTTTATGTCAGCCCCAGCACTTCTCTCACCCCCAACCGCCGTTTTGACAATCTGTTCGCCACAGCTTTGATTGACGGAGCTGGAGTCTGGATTCCCTACGAGAAATTTGTAGCGCTGAATCAGTCTCAAAAGCTGCCTGCGCTGAAGGTGATTGGCCTGCAAGAGCAGTATCAGGCGCAGTGGGTCAGTCTCTATCAAGCCGTCAGCCGTAGCCCGGTCAAAATCACGATGATCGACTGGCGCGAGCCGAGCAATCTGATTCTCTACACCGATATTGCGACGGTACACTGCGGCCCCTTTGGCTCTCGGTTTGAGCAGCAGCTCCAGATCCTAGACCAGATGCGGCAGCTCCCCGACAATATTAAATCTGAGCAGGTCGCCTATATCGACCTGAGCAACCCCGATATGCCGATGCTGGAGCTAGCGCCTGCTAAGACCAAGTCGCGCCGCGCCGTTGAGCAGGAGGAATAATCAGGCGAACTCAGCCCAGACGATGCCGCTCAGCAAATATTCGGTAAGATAGAAGGATTCCCAAAAACCGACTGAACGCAGGTTTTTGTTTAGATTGTTTCAGTCTATTCAAGCTTGCTGGTTTTGATTGCCCCCAGTTCAGCGGTTAGAACCATTAGATCTACTAGACCGAATCTCCTAGATCTAGCTAAAGCCCTGCTGGAAGGCTAAGTTTGGCTTTTTGAGCAACATGACCTATATTATCTAGAGCCAAAAATCTAGAGCCAAAAATAGAGCCAGCAATCCAGAGCCAAGCGCTAGCGCTTAACAGCCGACGTGAATGGCCATGATCTCGACCTCAAGCTCAAATTCAAACTCTCAGATGACCCAGTAGCACACCTTAAGCAGTAAGTTGATGGCCACTCACGCAGATTCCTCCGATGCCGACTCAATCAATTTTTCGCTGCCGATGAATGCAACGAATCCATTTGCAAACTCTGGAGTAAACTTGGGTCAAGTTCGAGATCCGAACGGCATCCCGGCGGCGGACAACAGGAGTGATGAGCTTGTGCCAAGTAGCGTAGCGAAGATTAAGGTGATTGGAGTGGGCGGCGGTGGCTGCAATGCCGTGAATCGGATGATTGCCAGCAATGTCGCGGGGATTGAGTTCTGGTCAATCAACACAGACTCTCAGGCGCTGACGTTGGCTGAAGCCAATAACCGCTTGCAGGTGGGGCAAAAGCTGACGCGCGGCCTCGGCGCAGGCGGCAACCCAGCCATTGGTCAGAAGGCTGCTGAAGAGTCTCGCGACGAGATTGCAGCCTCGCTGGAGCAGGCTGATTTAGTCTTTATTACGGCAGGCATGGGCGGCGGCACGGGCACGGGTGCCGCCCCAGTCGTAGCTGAGGTCGCCAAAGAAGTGGGAGCGCTCACCGTCGGCGTGGTTACCCGTCCCTTCACGTTTGAGGGCAAGCGGCGTACCAATCAGGCTGACGAAGGGATTGCAGCCCTGCAAAGCCGGGTCGATACGCTGATCATCATCCCTAACGACAAGCTGCTGGCGGTGATTTCAGAGCAGACCCCCGTGCAGGAAGCCTTCCGGGTGGCGGACGATATCCTGCGGCAAGGCGTGCAGGGCATCTCCGACATTATTACGATTCCGGGTTTGGTCAATGTTGACTTTGCTGACGTGCGAGCTGTCATGGCCGATGCTGGCTCGGCGCTGATGGGTATCGGGATTGGCTCTGGCAAGTCCCGCGCCCGCGAAGCCGCCACCGCCGCCATCTCCTCACCGCTGCTGGAGTCCTCGATTGATGGCGCGCAGGGTGTGGTATTTAACATTACCGGCGGCTCTGACCTGACGCTGCATGAGGTGAATGCTGCCGCCGAGATCATCTACGAAGCCGTCGATCCAAACGCCAACATCATTTTTGGTGCCGTGATTGACAACAACCTTCAGGGCGAAATTCGGATTACCGTGATTGCCACAGGTTTTGCCACTGCCGCTCAAGCGCCGCCCGTCCAGCAGGCGACTCGCGTTTCGCCGCTGAAGCGACCCGCCATTTCGGCTCCTCCCAGCCCAGCCCCACCGCCGCAAAGCCCCAGTACTCAAGAGCAGCCGCCCCGACCGGGCACGAAACCCGGCCTGGACATCCCGGAGTTTTTGCAGCGTCGCCGTCCGCCGCGCTAAGGAATTTAGCTGAAGCGTCTGGCTCAGGCGTTTGGCTTAGGATGCCGCTGCTGATGCCAGTTCCAGGCGTGGCTAATAATCTGCGTCAGCTCTGGATATTGAGGTTGCCAGCCCAGAATTGAGCGGGCGCGTTCGCTGGTGCCAATCAAAGCTGCCGGGTCGCCCGCTCGCCGCTCGCGCTCGATCACCTGAATCTGGCGACCCGTAATGTTCTGCGCCGTCTCAATCACCTGCTTCACCGAAAAGCCACTGCCGTTGCCCAGGTTGAATGCACCACTCTCACCGCCCTTGAGCAGATATTCAACACCCTGAATATGGGCAGTCGCCAGATCGCTGACGTGGATATAGTCGCGGATGCAGGTGCCGTCTGGGGTCGGATAGTCTGTGCCAAACACCGAGATGGCCTCGCGTAGTCCCAGTGCCGTTTGCAGCACTAGCGGAATCAGGTGCGTTTCGGGGTTGTGGTCTTCGCCCAAGCGGCCTTCCGGATCAGCGCCCGCCGCATTGAAGTAGCGGAAGCAGACTGACTTAAGTCCGTAGGCGGTGTCAAAGTCAGCCAAAATCCGTTCGACCATCAGCTTGGTTGCGCCATAGGGGTTAATGGGTGACTGTGGATGATCTTCGGGAATCGGCACAGTTTTGGGCGTGCCGTAGGTGGCGCAGGTGGAAGAGAAGACGAACCGCTTGACGTTGGCGGCCAGCATCGCTTCTAGCAGCGTCAGCGTCGCCACCACGTTGTTGCGGTAATACTTGATGGGTTCGGTGACTGACTCGCCTACGTAGGCATAGGCCGCAAAATGCATCACCGCCGCAATCTCCCGGCTGGCAAACAGCTGATCCAGCATCGCCCGGTCGTTCATATCGCCTTCAATCAGCTCAGCCCCCAGCCTGTCGATTAGCTCGCGGTGGCCATAGACCAGATTGTCGAGCACGAGCGCTTCGTAGCCCGCCTGCTGGAGTGCCAGCACCGCATGAGAGCCAATATATCCGGCTCCGCCCACGACTAAAATAGTTGGTTTTGTTGCCATAGACCTGTTTTGTTCTCCCTGTCGTTGCTGCTTTTCTAAGTTATATTCTGCTAAGCTGTTTGCCCTGCTGCTGTTATAACAGCTTGCCAGTCTGGCTTCAGCGCTTTGCAATCGGCTCAGCCAAAATCTGGGACAATCTTCATGCAGGTCAGCGCTCCATTAAGCCGCGCTCTATTAAAGCATTTATTAAATTCCACTAAATTCTGATGCCGATTGTCCAATTCGAGCCAGGTGCCCCAATCTGGGCGACAGCGGCCAGTCTAGAACCACCAACCGGGATTGCGGCCTATGTGATCAGCGGGATTATCCTACTGCTGGTGGCGACTGCGGTGGCCTTGCTATCGCGGCGCTTTCAGATTCCCTATGTGACAGGGCTAGTGCTGGCCGGACTGGGAATCGCCAGCTTTTTGCCGCAGAATATCGGCCTCGACTCGTCGCTGATTCTCAATTTATTTTTGCCAATTCTGCTGTTTGAAGCAGCTATCAAGACCGACATCAGCCGACTTCGCAGCACCGTCAGGCCGATTGCGCTGCTGGCAGGGCCAGGAGTGGTGGTTGCTACCGGCATTACGGCAATTACGCTCAAGTTGGGGCTGCTGCTCGACTGGATTCCGGCGCTGCTGCTCGGCTCAATCCTGGCGATTACCGATACGGTGTCGGTGATTGCAGTGTTCAAGGGCGTGGCAGTTCCGGCGCGATTGATCACGATTGTGGAAGGCGAGAGCCTGTTTAACGACGGCGTGGCGCTAGTGCTGTTCAACTTAATTTTGCTAACTCAGTCGCGGGGCAACGTCGGCTGGCTGGAGGCGGTGCAGACGCTGGTCTTTGTGATGGTGGGTGGAGCGCTGGTGGGTCTGGTGCTAGGCTATCTGAGCGCCGAGCTATTTGCCCGCTCCGATGACGGCAGCGGCATCTTGCTCACCGTGGCGTTGGCGCTGGGGGCATTTCAGCTGGGACACTGGCTGGGGGTATCGGGCGTGGTGGCGGTGGTAGTGGCGGGGCTGATGGTGGGCAACGTCGGGCTGTCGCGACGAGTGTCGGCTTCGAGTCGGGTGACGCTCTACAGCTTCTGGGACTATGCCGGATTTGGCGTGAATACGTTCATCTTTTTGCTGATTGGCGTGGAGCTGCGGCCTGTAGATTCTTGGCAGATTTTGCCTGCGGTGCTGCTGGCGGTGCTGGCCTATCAAGGCGGCAGGCTGCTGTCAGTCTATCCGCTGCTGGCTGGACTGCACTGGTTTGGTCATCCTATTCCGCTGCGCTGGCAGCATGTGCTGTTTTTGGGCAATATCAAAGGCTCGCTGTCCATGGCGCTGGCGCTAAGCCTGCCGCTGAGTTTGGCCGGACGCAGCAACCTGATTGCGATTGTGTTTGGCAGCGTCTTGCTGTCGCTGGTTGGCCAGGGGCTGAGTCTGCCCTGGATGGTGAAGCGGCTGCAACTGGCCGAAGTTTCGCCTGCTCAGCAGCAGACTGAAGCCCTGCGCGCCCAGCTCATTGCCGCCAAGGCTGCCCAAGACGAGCTGGAGGGGATGCTAAAAACTGGGATTTTGCCCAAGTCAATCTACGAGGAGATGCGGGCCAAATATCAGGTGCAGGTGGCGAAGGCTGAGCGGTCGCTGCGCGATCTGTATGACCGCTGGGCGGTTGAAGTGGCCACAGATGCGGCAGTGCGCGACCCGGACGGGCTAGACGCGATTCGGAAGCGGCTGCTGCTGGTGGAAAAAGGGGCGCTGAGCGAGGCGCTGCGGCGGGGCTTGGTTTCTGAGCTAGCGGTAAGGGAGCGCCTGCGGCAGATTGACGAGCAGATTTTGACGCTGGAAGGTGATTGAGCCAGTAATTCAACCAGTCACTCAACCAGTAATTTAGCCCCAGAGCTGCACGGGCAGCATGACCACAAACTGACTACCTTTACCCAGGCTAGAGCTGTAGTCGAGCTTGCCGCAATGCCGATTGGTAATAATCTGGTAGCTGATGGATAACCCTAGCCCCGTGCCTTGTCCGACTGGCTTGGTGGTAAAGAAGGGGTCAAAAATCTGCGGCTGGATGTCAGGCGAGATGCCGATTCCATTGTCGCAAATTGCGACCGACACCCAGTCAGGACTCAGCGCTTCGGTTCTGACCGTCAGGCTGAGAGCACGGGTGGGAGCGGCACGCGCTACCGCTTCTAGGGCATCGACCGCATTATTTAAGATGTTCATCAAAGCCTGATTGATTTGGCCGGGATAGCATTCTACCAGCGGTAGGTCGGCATATGCTTTAACAATCTGAATCTTGGCACCAGAACGAAATCGACTTCTGAGCATCAGTAGAGCGCTGTCAATTCCAGCATGAATATCCACAGCTTTGATTTCTGCTTCATCTAGATGCGAAAAGGTGCGAAGCGAGCGGACAATATCGTGAATGCGAGTCGCGCCTGTTGCAATTGAGTTGAGTAGTTTGGGCAGATCGGCTTCTAAAAATTCTAGGTCAATCGCCTCTAGCTTGGCCTGGATCTGAGGGGTCAGGGGGCTTGACTGCTGGTAGAGATGCAGCAGATCTAAGAGATCGGCAATGTAGCGCCGCGCCGGATTTAAATTGCCCTGAATAAAGTTGATCGGATTGTTAATCTCATGGGCAGTTCCAGCCACAAGCTGCCTTAGACTCGACATCTTCTCAGTCTGGATCATCTCAGCCTGCTTGTCGCGCAGCTGTCTCAACGCCTGCTCATGCTGCTGAATTTGCTCCTCTAGGGCAGCTTCTGCCTGCATCCGCCGTCTGGTTTCGACCAAGAGCTGAGCCTTGGCGTTCTGCAAAGCTAACTCAGCGCTCTCTAGCGGCAAGCTCTGATCCAATTGCATATCCGTTCTCTCAACAGCAACACCACCCGCATCACAGAGCAACGAGAGTCTCCGTGAAATCCTCAGCCCTAGATTGCCCCGTCTGCTGAAGCGATTAACGATATCTAACGACTATCTCGGTAAAGTCTCCGTGAAGGCTCGGTAAAGATCTGCACCGCCAAGGGCTATTTTCAGTGTTTTCGCGATGTTTAGCGGCAAGCGTTTAGCAGCGAATACGAGAAGCAGACAGCAAATTTCCCTAGAAACAACCAACGCTGCTAGGGAAATCTAAAGAGCTTTATTCGGTTTTTCTACTCAAATTCTGTGAGAGCTTAGAAGCCGGAGAACAAGCCCACTAGACCATGACCCGTGAGCACCTCTAGCGCTAGCAGCGAGACAAAGCCAATCATGGCCAGCCGTCCGTTTAGCTTCTCAGCTTCAGGTGTGAAGCCGAACTCAGACTCCTCGGCAACGTACATCTTAGGCTCAATCGCGTAGTTGTTGAGTCTGCCCTGCTCTTCTGTAACCATGCCTTTCATAGCGTGCTCCCAAATCTTTGTTAACTTATGTAACAAATCTTAGCAGCAATATTAAGATTCTGCAACATTTCCCTAGTTCAAGCATCCTGACTTAAACAGCCCGCCAACTTAAACCGGGCTTTGGCCATAAAACGGCAGCGCCTCTGACCAGTGCGCGCGCAGCCCTAGCTGCCAGTCTTGATAGGCTAGCTGTAGCAGACCTTCAGCCGTTGCGCCCAGCTCCGCCTCTGCCCAAACTAGCCGATAGGGGCGGTTCCAGGCGGCCAAAAGCTGCTGCCAGCGCTGAAGGCTCATCACCGAGTCAGGCAGCAACGCAGTGATGGAGCCATTGCCGTCGTGGCCATAGATTGCCCCGTAGAGTTCGCCCCGCTGCGCCGACATTTGCACGGCCAAGTCGAGAGAGGGAGCAGCCGCATCGCAGGATAGATTGGCCTGAGACTGCCAGGCCGCTGCCGCCAGCGTTGAAATTGCGAACAGCGGCAGGTCAAGCTGCTGCGCCAGGGTGCGAGCCGTCACTACGCCCAGCCGCGTTCCCGTGAAGCTGCCCGGCCCTTTGGCAACGGCCAGAAACGCCAGATCAGACCAGGTTTGGGGCGGCATGAAGTCGCTGAGCGTTGAATGCAGGTAGTTGGAAACCTCTCGACCCAACGGCCAAGTTCGGCAGCGCTGGTCGCCAGCAAAATTGCTGATGGCTAGCCCCAAATCATGGCTGGCCGTATGAATAGCTAGTCCGTAGCGATGCGGTTCGAGCGATGAGTGGGTTGCCAAGATTCACGACAGGATTCATTAAAAGCATTATCCTGCAAGAAAGGCAGGCTCAGGATCAACAGCTATGGTTTCTCAACGCAAAATTGCCGCTCAACGCTGGCGATATGGCTTTCCGGCTGGGGTTTCGGCGAGGATTTTAGTCGGAATCTGTGCTGCAATAGGGATGCTGCTAGGCAGCTGTCGTCATTTGCCACAGATCGCCCCGCGTGCTCGGTCTGTCCAGTTCTCTGCCCCATCCGCTCTACCTGCTCCTGCAATGAACGCTGATATCGCTGAATTCGACTCTGCTGCTGATTTCTCAGAAGGGCTAGCCGCCGTTAAGCTGCCAGACCGCTATGCCTATCTCACCGCAGCCGGAGCGCTGGCTTTTCAGCTCGACCCTGAGCTAGATGGCGTCTCAGCTTTTACCGAGCAGCGAGCTGTAGTGCGTCTCTCTGATCTGTATGGCTATATCGACCAGAGCGGCAAAATTGTCGTCGATCCGCAATTTGCTACAGCCAATCCCTACGCTCAAGGGCTAGCCGTGGTGCAGACAGGACGCGGCCACGGCTACCTCGACCGAGCTGGGCAGCTGGCGATTGAGCCAGAGTTTGCCCTAGCCGCCGATTTCTCAGAGGGGCTGGCTGCTGTCAAGCAAGACGGGCGCTACGGCTACCTGAATCTGATCGGCGATTGGGTAGTGGCCGCGCAGTTTGAGGATGCCTGGAGTTTTGCGGAATCGCGGGCAGTGGTAAAAGCAGGCGAGCAGTGGGGCTATATTGAACCCTCTGGCAAGCTGGCGATTGCGCCGCAGTTTGACGGAGCCTTCAGCTTTTCGCAGGGCTTGGCGCGAGTTCGGCAAGGAGACCGCTGGGGCTTTATCGACCCAACGGGCAGGCTGACAGTGGCACCGCAGTTTGACTTCGCCTCAGATTTTGCGGAAGGGCTGGCGGCGGTGCTGGTGGGGCAGAAATGGGGCTATGTCGATCCGGCAGGCAAGCTGGTGATTGCGCCGCAGTTTGACTATGCGGCTGACTTCTCGGCAGGGCTAGCCGCCGTCAAGCTGGGCGATCGGTTTGGGTTTGTTGACAGCAGCGGCCAAATCAAAATCGCGCCGCAGTTTCAAAACGCCGGGGCGTTTGCCGGAGGCTGGGCGCGGGTGCAGATGACGGAAGAAGCTGGGGGGCGCTGGCGCTATGTTAATCCGTCTGGCGAGTTTTTGCAGCTGACTAAGGTGAGCTAACCTTAGCTCACAGCCACAGACCGCAACAGCCGCTCCACCACCTGCTTTGGCTTCTGGCCGCTGGTGGCAATCATCCGGTGGGCCAGCACATGCGGCGCGAGTCGCTTCACATCATCGGGGATGGCATAGTCGCGACCCTCTAGAAACGCCTGCGCCTGCACCGCCCGCTGTAAGGCTACCGTCCCGCGTGGGCTGACCCCCAAAATCACGGCTTCATCGGCGCGGGTGGCGCGTACCAGATCCAGCATGTACTGCTGCAAAACTGGCTCAACCCAGACCTCGGCACAGTGGCGACGCAGACTCTGGACTTCTGCCAGAGAAATGCAGGGCTGGAGCGCCTCAGCCTGGAGACCCTGGTGCAGCCGCTGCATCATTTGCAGTTCCTCTTCTGCCGCCGGATAGCCGAGGCTGAGCGACAGCGCAAACCTGTCCATCTGGGCTTCGGGTAAGGGAAACGTGCCCTGATATTCGATTGGGTTTTGGGTGGCAATCACAAAAAACGGGCTGGGCACAGGCCGCGAAACGCCGTCCAGGGTTACCTGCTGCTCTTCCATCACCTCCAGCAAAGCCGACTGAGTGCGGGGTGTCGCGCGATTGATCTCGTCGGTCAGCAGCACGTTGGTAAAGACTGGCCCTGGCAGAAATACAAACTCGCCGCTCTGCGGATTCCAGATGTTGGTGCCCGTCACGTCGGCAGGCAGCAGATCGGGCGTACACTGAATCCGCTGAAAGCGCCCGTCAATAGAGCGAGCCAGCGACTTGGCCAGCAGCGTTTTGCCCACTCCAGGCACATCCTCTAGCAGCGCATGTCCGCCTGAAAACAGCGCCACCAGCACCAGCTGAATCGCCTCCTGCTTGCCGACAATCGTTTTGCCCAGGTTCTCTACCAGCCGCTCCACGCTCTCTCTCATGCTGTCCTCTCAATCCGAATTGTGCCTGCCATCTTAGCGGCAGATCCAGAGCCAGATGTGATTCCAGATGTGATTTCGGGCGAAACTCCGGATGGCAAGCCTCCAGATGGCAAGCCTCCAGATACGGTCAGCAAATCCTGCCTCGCCTGCTCAGCGTCTCGCCTAATCTGAGCCTGGAGTTCTGGCAGTCCGGCAAACTTCTGTTCGGGGCGCTGAAAGGTTTGCAGGCTGACCGTAAGCTGCTGACTGTAGAGATCGCCTGACCAGTCTAGAAGATGCACTTCCACCGTCAGCTGCTGGCCGTTCACCGTCGGCCGATGCCCCAAGTTCATCACCGCAGGCTGGCGGCCAGCGCGCTCCGAATCGACCCAAACGCTGTAAACCCCTAAGCGCGGCAAAAACTTCTCGGCGGCAACCTGCAAGTTGGCTGTGGGAAAGCCAATCGTCCGACCTAGCTGCTGCCCTTTGACGACAGTTCCCGTCAGGCTGTAAGGACGACCTAGCAGGGCATTAGCGCGGTGCAGATCGCCTTCAGTCAGGGCAGCGCGAATCGTTGAACTGCTGATCCGCTCGCCCTGCTGTCGGTGCAGCGGCGCAATCGTGACTGTGACGCCGTGCAGTGCCGCCACTTGCTGCAAATCAGTCACCGTGCCGCGTCGCTGACAGCCAAACTGGAAATCTTGACCGACGCTGATCCAGCGAGCTTGCAGAGCTTCCACTAAGATTTGCTCGACGAATTCTGAGGGCGTGAGGCTAGCCAATGCCTGGTTGAACGGCACCAGCACTAGCTGCTGAATCCCTAGCTGCTCTAGGTAAGCGGCCTTTTCAGAGATGGGCGTGAGCAGCAGTCGCTTCTGCCCGGTAAAAAACTCTTGCGGATGCGGATAGAAGGTGACTACGGTAGGCACAGCTGCCGGAGTGACTGCCGGAGTAGCTGCCGGAAAGCCAGCCGAAGCCGCCTCCACGACCGGAGCAATCACGGTCTGATGCCCCTGGTGAACGCCATCAAAGTTCCCCAGAGCGATGACCGTCGGCGTTTTGGCCGTCTTTAGGCAATTAGCTATCCACACGCTTTACATTCTGACATAAAACCTGGATCTAGTCTGGATCTGGTCTGGATCGGGCCTGGATCTAGCTAGAGCGCGGGAACACTAGGCCGAAATCTGAGTCTCGACTGCCACTTTGCTGGCGCTGCTGACCACTGTCAGCGGCGAAATTGCCACCTCCAGACCTTCCCAGGCCACCAGGCTATTGGGAAACTGCTCGGCAGTCAGGCTTCGCACTTGATCCATAAAGTTATCGTCATGCAGTGGATCATGGTGGAAAATCACCAGCTGCCTGACGTTGGCTGCTTTGGCGACCTTGACCGCTTCCTGCCAGGTGGAATGCCCCCAGCCAATCCGGCTCATCCGCTCTGAGTAATATTCTTCGTCAGTATAAGTCGCGTCATAGATCAGCAAATCGGCGTTGCGGGCGAGCCAGAGTACGTTTTCGTCCAGACGATCTGGGAAATGCTCGGTGTCGGTAATGTAGGCGACGGCTCCCCCTTGCCAGCTGACGCGATAGCCCACCGCCTCGCCGGGATGGTTCAGCAGGGCGTTTTCGATCTGCACCTCGCCCAGCTGCATCGATTGGCCAATGCTGAGATCATAGAACTTCAGGTCAGCACCCATCACCTGGAGCGGCACCGGAAAGTTAGGATGCAGCATCTGGTCGTTGAGCCGTTGCTCAATGGTGGAGCCATTGGGAGCGACGGTTCCATAGATATGAAAGCGGTTGTTGGGAATGAAAGCTGGCACAAAAAACGGAAAGCCCTGGATGTGATCCCAGTGCGAATGCGAGAAAAACAGGTGCGCTTCAACCGGCATCTCGGCGGTTAGCGCCTGCCCTAGTACCCGCAGCCCCGTGCCGCCGTCAAAAATTAGCCGCTGCCCGCCCACCCGCATCTCAACGCAGGAGGTATTGCCGCCGTAGCGGACGGTGCTCTGTCCTGGGCAGGCGATGCTGCCCCTCACGCCCCAAAAACGAACCGTAAATTGGTCTTGCGGATTCGACATCAGCAGTTATTGCCAGAATTCACCACGCCTCAAAGCCATCCTCAGAAGGTATCAACTTTACAGTTCATTCTGAATCTATAGCCATTTGTCCGGAAGATAGCCCTGATCTAGCGCTCAATCAAAACCCCGGTGCTCTAGCCCTATGTCTGGATCTTAGATCCAGATTTGGCTGGCAGTTGAGCCAGCAATGCAGCCAGCCGTCTAGCTGAGCAGGGAACTGCAAGTTTAGCCTTAGGTCAAGCAGGGGGCACAGCAAATCTACTTATTGCAATGCAGCTGGCAATGCAGCAAATTAGACTCGTTGCTAATTCGGCTGATTGCTTTTAGTTCATTTAGGAAAATTATCACCTTTGCGGACAATTTTATAGGGCGTTGATCACAGCTTGAGCCGAAAACTCACGGCAAATTTGCCGAATTCACCGAGAAGATCTGGGAAAGCTCCCGAAAAACATGCGGGAAACACGGGGGAAATCTGGTGAAGCTTCATTCTGCGCTGCTGAGTTAGCTGCTCTAGAAGTCAAACTTGCGGTCTTGCAGGCTGGCAATGCTGAGCGCACAGGTGAGATTGGATTGCAGCGGCGTGATGGTTACGTAGTTTCGCCGAATCGCCTGTACGTCGGTGGGAATCTGCTGAAACCAGGCCAGATCAAAGTCGGTGCCCTTCAGCTTCAGCGCTTCGGCAGAGTCGAACGGGGTATCGTTCACCTCCTCTAGCACCTCGCCTGCAAGCCAGTAGTAGGTCTTGCCTCTGGGATCAACCCGCTTTTCAAACTGATCAAAATAGCGGCGCAAACCCTGTCGCGTGATCGCAATGCCCGCAATTTCCGACTCCGACACCGCAGGCACATTGACATTGAGCAGCATCGCCTCCGGCAGCGGCGATGCGCTGAGCTGAGCTACCAACGCTCTCGCAAAGTTGGCAGCAGGCTGAAACTCCTGCACAGCAAAGCTGCTGAGGCTAAAGGCAATGCTGGGGATGCCTTCCATTACGCCTTCCATCGCGGCTGAGACGGTGCCGGAATAGAGCACGTCTGTCCCTAGATTCGCGCCGTGGTTAATGCCGGAGAGCACCATGTCAGGCGGTTCCTCTAGCAGTGCGCCCAAAGCCAGCTTGACGCAGTCTGAGGGAGTGCCCGAACAGGCCCAGGCCGGAATCCCAGCCGCAAACACTGACTCAACCTGCTCAGCCCGAATCGGCTTATGCAGCGTCAGGCCATGCCCCGTGGCAGAGCGCTCCCGATCAGGACAAACTACCGTCACCTGATGTCCGGCTGCGGCCAAGCTGTTGGCCAAGGCGCGGATGCCTAAGGCAAAGATACCGTCGTCGTTGCTCACCAAAAGCTTCATGGCGTTGGATAATTGGGTAGAGAGATCAAATCCAGTGTAGAAGGCCGAGGTTCTGGCTAGCGCTGTTCCGGCTTACACTGGATAAGAGATCCTTTAAGAGATCCTTAGATTGTTCTTAGATCCATCCATTTCCCCCGCTCAGGCAGCATGACCCAGCTAGAAACTCAGTTGACCGCATTACGCCAGGAAGCGCAGCAGGCCATTGCCGCCATCGTGACGCTCGAAGATCTAGAGCAGCTCCGCATCAAGTATCTGGGCAAAAAGGGCAGCCTTTCACAGGTGTTGGGCGGCATGGGCAAGCTGAGCGCCGAAGAGCGTCCCAAAATTGGCTCGCTGGCCAACGAAGTCAAAGAGGCGCTGCAGACTGGCCTCGATCAAAAGCGCGAGGCGCTGCAAGCTGCCCAAATCGAAGCGCAGCTTGAGGCCGAAGCCATCGACGTGACGATGCCAGCTGTTTATCGCCCGCAGGGACAGGCACATCCGCTCACCAGCACCATCGACCGGATGATCGATATTTTCGTAGGGCTGGGCTATACGGTGGCGACGGGACCAGAGATGGAAACCGACTATTACAACTTTGAGGCGCTGAATTTTCTACCCGATCACCCCGCCCGCGATATGCAGGACACGTTATTTCTGCCAGACGGCAACATTTTGCGGACGCATACTTCTTCAGTGCAGATCCGCTACATGGAAGACAACGACCCGCCCGTGCGGATTATTATGCCGGGGCGCTGCTACCGACGCGATACGGTAGATGCAACGCACTCAGCGGTCTTCCATCAGCTAGAAATTTTGGCGGTTGACGAGGGCTTAAGCTTTACCGACCTGCGCGGCACCATCAAAGTATTTCTAGAAGCCATGTTTGGCGAGATCCCAATTCGTTTTCGCCCCAGCTTCTTCCCCTTCACTGAACCTTCGGCTGAGGTGGACGTGCAGTGGCAAGGTCGCTGGCTAGAGGTGATGGGCTGCGGCATGGTTGATCCCAACGTGCTCAAAGCCGTCGGCTATGATCCTGAAACCTATACGGGCTTTGCAGCAGGTCTGGGAGTTGAGCGGATTGCCATGGTGCTGCACCAAATCGACGATATCCGCCGCCTCTACGCCAGCGACCTGCGGTTTTTGCGCCAGTTTCAAAGCTAGTTGATCTCATGCGCTATCTCAGTCTGTGTCTCCCCCAAATAGCGAGTCAGGTAGGGCGAGAACACCTCGTAGATCAGCGTCAGCGGTCGTCCGTGATGCCAGAACAGATAGTGTCGTCCCCAAAATGGGCCAGACTGCTCAAAGGCGCGCTCTAGCGGCTGCGAATGGCCGTAGTGCAACCCCCGCACGTCGCGGTATAGCTCAGTCCGCAGGCGGGCGAGGCTGGCCCAAATCGGCAGCGAGCGGTTTTGCAGATAGTCATCAACATGGCTGGCTTCCCACCAGGATGTCGCATAGGCCAGTCTCTGCCCAGAAGCGGTTCGCAGCCAGACCTGTCGCCGCACCCAGGGAGCAGGCACCATCTGGATCGGGGCGGGCGCGTGATCATCTGCGGCTTCGCTGACGGACGACATATCGATCACGTCCACTTCGGTGGGTTCGCCCGTTAAAAGCTGAAGGTGACGAGTCGGGGAACCGTCGCCCAGCAGCAGCATTTGCCAGGGGGGAGCAAGCTGATCATGAGGCAAGCCGCTGGCTACTAGCGCTTCGCCAGCTTCCCAGATCGGGTCGAGGGCGTACCAGGCAGGCAGAGCAAGACTTTGAGCAGATTTGAAGGCTGAAGTCAAGTGAGTTACAAAAGTTAATTCTTCTCCCTTCATCCTAACAGCAGTCTTATGCGAACAGGAGCTTGGAAACGACCTGAGCGCTATAAAAAAGCGCCTAGCTATTCAGCTTGACGCTTTATGAGTTGATACCAAATGCGGATGGCGAGACTCGAACTCGCAAGGCAAAGCCACACGCCCCTCAAACGTGCGCGTATACCAATTCCGCCACATCCGCAGGTTTTGAAGCAGCTTTAAGGGTTTACTCAACGTCTGCTCCAGCAACCCAGTATAGTTTGCGCCTTGCCAATCTGACAACCTCGATCTGGCTGAGCAGCATTGCGAATTATTGAGCCAAATGGCCTGCTTTCAATCCATCAGGCAGGAACCGGGAATCTTAATTCAATAGAGTTCCTGCATCGTCAACTGCATCTACCATGAATCACTTTTATACTCGTCGGTCACGCCGTCGGCGTTTGGCTGCGCGTCTTCGCCAAACTGCTCGTTCTGCGTCGGGTTTTACCTTAGTTGAAACGCTTGTCGTGGTCGTGATAGCTGGCGCTCTAGCCAGCATTTTAGCTCCGGGCTGGCTGGGTTTCCAGACAGTCGCCAATCTGAACGCCGCTCAGGATAGCGTCTTGCAAGCGATGCGGCAGGCTCAGGTGCAGGCGCTAAATCAGCGGCAGATCTGGCGGGTCGGATTTCGAGAAGCAGGTGCTCAGGTGGAATGGGCCAGCTTTGCGCCGAATGCGGCACCCAATTGGCAACCGCTGCATCCCGGCGTGCAAATTGCTCAGGATACAACGACGCTGAAGCAAAATGCAGGCGTTTATATCGTGGAATTTAACGATAAAGGTAACGTTACGCCGCCGTTTGGAAAGCTAAGTCTAGCGAGCAATCGTGGCGACAAAAACCGGCGTTGCGTCGTGGTTTCAACGCTGCTTGGCGTGCTGCGAAAAGAGGCTAACAGCGGCTGCGGAAGTCAAACTGAGTAGTGAGTAGTCCTGGCAAAGCCCTCGCATCAGACGGCAAGGGCTTTTTGAAATTGCCGAGTAGTGCTTACCCTCAGCGGTCAGCTTCTACCCAAACTGAGACTGACCCGCCGTTGCAGCGAAATTCACCCCAGCCATTTTCGTCAGTTGTCACAGGTTCGTCGATATGCTCAGTCAAATCGACAAACTTCGTGTTGGGTTTACCCACTTCCATTCTCTTGCTGCCCTCAGATCCGTTGGTGAGCACGACCGCCATTGCGCCGGGATGCTCCTCATCGCCCAGGCAAGTCCAGCCAATTGTGTTGGCATGATCAAAGTAATCATACTGAGCGCCGTAGCTGAAATGCTTGCGCGCATAGAGGAACTTGTCAATCAGCCAGCCGTGAGACGGCATCACCACAGTATACTCGTTGCCATCACTACCTGTATCCGTATATTCAGCGCCGTAATAGTCGGGATAGAATACGCAGGGATAACCTTCCTGACGCAGCAAAATCAGCGCATAGGCGATTGGCTTAAACCAGGGTTCGACCACTGATTCAAGATCTTGCAGCGCCTGTGAGTCGTGATTGGCAACGAAGGTAACGGCCAGAGTCGGCTGCTCTTTAGCCAGCGTGTTGTCAAAGATTTGCCGCATGTCATAGTCTTCGCCCTGAATGCTAGCAGCGTGGAGGTTGTAGTGTAGCGGCACATCAAAGACCGCCACTCTGCCCCGGCTGTTTTCGATGTAGGCATGGAGCGCAGCAATATCAGCGTCCCAGTATTCAGCAACTGCAAACTTTTCCCGGCCAGAATACTCGCTCATCTCATCCAGCCAGTCTGGAAAATACCATGCCGGGATATGCTTTGCGGCATCAATCCGATAGCCGTCAATGCCAGTCGTGTCGATGTACCATTTGCCCCAGTCGGATAGCTCTTTGCGAACTTCTTCGTTATCAAATTCGATATCGCAGCCCATCAGATAGTCAAAGTTGCCAAACTCCAGCGCCACGTAGTCTTCAAACTTCTTGCCCTCAAACACATAGATGGTTGAATCATCGTCCGTGTTGTTGGCATCGTAATCTACAGCGTTGAAGTGATGCCAGTGCCACTGAAAGTCGGAGTATTTACCCTGACGACCTGGAAATGTGAACTTGGTGTAGGCTTCGATTTCGTACATCTCGCCCTTTGGCTCAGTTCGGTTGTCGCGAGGGTATGGCGTGGCTTTAACTTTTTCAGGCTCGTCACCGCCTAAACGATGGTTAAAGACAATATCGGCATAGGTACGGATTCCGACTTCGCGCAGAGTTTTGATCGCCTCAACATACTCATTTTTTGTTCCGTACTTAGTGCGAACCGATCCTTTCTGATCAAATTCACCCAAGTCATACATATCGTATACACCATAGCCTACATCCATGCCTCCACCGATGCCTTTGTAAGCAGGTGGTAGCCACATTGCCGTGAAGCCAGCATCGGCTAGCTGCTGAGCTTTTTCCTTGACGCGGTTCCACAGCTTGCCATCATCAGCAATGTACCAGTGGAAGTACTGCATCATCGCGCCTTTGTCTTGTGACATACCCAGTAACCCCTTGATTTATTGTGAAAAATGAAGTGAAAAATCGACGTAGTGACCAGAACAAACCGGTAAGACTCCCTTCAAGCCAGGGAACATCTCGCTGCGGCAACTGTATACGAATGTACTTGAGGAGTTTTCAAATCGCTATCACTCGTCAGATAGATTACAGCGTCGCTAAAAATGTCTGTTTATCGACCTTTAGATAGAGATCTGGCTCCTCAGAACTAGAAAACGCTAAGAAATATTGCTAGATTTTAGCTGTTTCTGGATCTGATTTTGAGCGTGGATCAACCTCGCTTTCAGCTGGATTTCGCAGTTGCTCTAACTGTTCATTTAATGATTCTTCTAATGTATCTAGAACCATATGCGGATTAACAGCTAGCTGCATGACTTCAGCTTCAGCATCATAACGATTTTGCACGTTTGGCAAGTCGCGGCGCAGTTCTTCAACGAGGGCAATTAACTTGGCAATCTTCTGCTCGGCGAGCAAATCAAGCTGAAGGTTGAGCTGAGCGCGCTGCTCGGCCAGCGTTTCCTGACGACTCTGGCGTACCAAGACAGCTGCCGTCATCAGCAGCGATACGATGCCCAACGTTTTGTCAAGTCCTTCATAGGGAGAAGGGTCAAATTTTGGAACGCCCCAGTCGGGCGGCAGCGCATTGAGGATTAGCCAGCCCGCAATTACAATCACTGCGACGTATAGAAAGCTAGGTCGCCCAAAAAATTCGCTAATCCATTCCACCCAGCGCTGATGCGGCGAGACTTTTTGCTCAGCTTTAGCCCGCAGCGCAATAATGGTGTCAATCGTTTCGCCAATCGGGTCAGGCAGCGGCGCCGTGGGTACGACCAGACTGTGGTTGGCGTGGTGCGGATAGCGAGCGCTAGCTGGAGCGCGGTTTTGGGCAGAGTTAGAGGGCATAGCGCTTGATTTGAGATGAACTGGCTCAAGAAGAGATCCCATCACAGTAAGGGCAAATTTGGACTGCTGCCCATCCACTGGAGACAGATCTTTGGGAACGCGATCTTTGCAGTCTGTACTCTCACTGCCCATAGAGCCAACCGTGAAAAAATGTGAAACAAATGGCGTAAAGTGGTGTCAGGTCAACAGATGTAGCGATGAGCCAATCACCATTTAGCCGGGTTAACGGTGTCAGCCACCAGCAGAATTATGAACCCCAGTGCCCCTGCACCGAGCCAGTCGCGAACTTAAGCTAGCGTTTTAGCCCTAGGCTCTGAGCCAATTCAGGCAACAGCAGATCCTAGCCCTAACCTAGAGCCGAATTTGACCGACTCGCCTGCGGCAAAGCCAGGCGGGCTAAAGCCATTTGACCGGATTGAGTCAGGTCTGCTAAAACGTTCCGATCCAGATTGCCCGCGCGCAATTTCTCTATTGATCTTTTAATCTAACAGCTAATCTAACAGCGACAGTCCGGCGGAGCATCACATTTCTGTACTGCCACGCTAAACCGCCCAACTATAGGTCGCTGCGGGTGTCGTCTGCAACGCTGGGCGAGGCATCGTAGAGAGCATCTAGGCGGTCGCGCGCATCTTCAACCGTCATAGAGCGCATGACTAGAAAAGGTTCGTTGACCACATTGCCCTGATTGTCAAGCAGCTCCGGATGCGGCACTGAGCGCAGCCGCTGCGATGTGAGTGCGCGCTCTCCAGATGCGGCATTGGGCGTAAACTGCCCCCGGTTGCCATAGAACCGCTGCGACTCTGAGCCTAGCGTCATCATGTTGCGGATCAGGTTACTGACCGCCAAAAAAGCCAACGTTGTGAAAGCAAGAATATAAAGCAAATGCAGCATAATATCTCCTGGTGACCGACAGCCTGCGAGCTGAACTGATGGAAACCAACCTTTGAACGCCGTAGCCTACAGGCAAAGCCCGTGAGCCAAAGCCGCAAACGGTAAAAGCCGCGAAAGGTAAAAACAGCGAAACAATAAACTTTGTTCAACTGATCTTAGTCTACCTATTCTCAGACCAGATAGCAGTTCTGGGTCGGTTTGCAACAAATTCTTAAAGTTTAAATCTCTTGTTACGCTATGTCTCCTCCAACTCTGCGGTCTGCTCCAAAGCCGCTAGCTCTGGATGCTCCATCCGAAACTTCATGCCCACCTGCCAGCATTCAGTGACGAGCTGATGCCAGGGTACCAGCACCGCAGTCTCAATCCCGGCCTGCCCGTCCATTGCATTGAACAACAGCTGAGTCGTACTCACTTCCTGCTGTGCCTGCTGCACTCTCGTCAGCAGAGATGACTGCTGCTCCGGGCTGAGGAAGTCGATCTGATGGCTTTCCAACAGCTTCTGCGAACGACCAAACCAATACTGAAAATCTTCAAGCAGCGGCTGGAGTAACGTCTTAAGAAAATCAGGCTCTGGTAAATTTGAACCGGGAGTAAACATTGTAAATCTACAAGCTTGGTGTGAGTGAGCTTTATGAGCTGAGAGACCCTTCAAGCTTAACGTGATTTACGTTTTGTAACAATTACTTATTGTAACGTTAAGAATCGACGTTATGAATCGGGCGGGCGGGCTTGGTTCAGCCATCCCTTTGCTCAAAATCTTCCCGCTCAACCTGCTGCATGGCTCGATAAGATATATAGACAAGACCTTTGCCGTTGATTGACTCATGAAGCCAGATGCCGTTCAGCCTGATGCGCCCTCAGAACAGCTAGCAGGACAGCCCGCAGAACAGCCCGCAGAACAGCCCGAAAAAATCTACCTGCCGCGCACGAGCGAATCGGAAGTGCTGAAAAAGATTCGCCATACAGCCTCTCACGTGATGGCAATGGCCGTGCAGAAGCTGTTTCCCAAAGCGCAGGTGACGATTGGCCCCTGGATTGAAAATGGCTTCTACTACGACTTTGACAGCCCTGATCCCTTCACCGAAAAAGACCTGAAGGCGATCAAAAAAGAGATGATCAAAATCATCAATCGCAAGCTGCCCGTGATCCGCGAGGAGGTGAGCCGAGCCGAGGCCGAACGCCGGATCACTCAGCTCAACGAACCCTATAAGCTAGAAATTCTGGCCGATATCAAAACTGAGCCAATCACGATTTATCACCTCGGCGAGCAGTGGTGGGATCTCTGCGCGGGGCCGCATTTGGAGAGCACCGCCGAACTCAACCCCGACGCAATCGAGCTAGAAACTGTGGCTGGAGCCTACTGGCGCGGCGACGAAACCAAAGCCCAGCTACAGCGGATCTACGGCACGGCCTGGGAAACCCCTAAGCAGCTCGCGGAGTACAAGCGCCGCAAGGAAGAGGCTTTGAGACGCGACCACCGCAAGCTGGGCAAAGAGCTGGGGCTGTTTATCTTTGCCGATTCGGTCGGGCCGGGTCTGCCGCTCTGGACTCCTAAAGGGACACTGCTGCGCTCGCAGCTTGAGGAATTCCTGAAGCGGGAGCAGGTGAAGCGCGGCTATCTGCCCGTCGTCACGCCGCATATTGCCAAGGTGGATCTGTTTAAGATTTCGGGGCACTGGCAGAAATACAAAGAGGATATGTTCCCGATGATGGCCGACGATGAGGAGTCGCGGCAGCAGGAGCAGGGCTTTGTGATGAAGCCGATGAACTGTCCGTTTCATATTCAGATCTACAAAAGCGAGCTGCGGTCGTACCGGGAGCTGCCGATGCGGCTGGCTGAGTTTGGTACGGTCTATCGCTATGAGCAGTCGGGCGAGCTGGGCGGTCTGACTCGCGTGCGCGGCTTTACGGTGGACGACTCGCACCTGTTTGTCACACCCGAACAGCTAGACGATGAGTTTTTAAAAGTTGTAGACCTGACACTCTCGGTTTTCAAAAGCTTGCAGCTCAAGGACTTCCGGGCGCGGCTCAGCTTCCGTGACCCCAAGCTAGATAAATACATTGGCTCAGATGAAGCCTGGGACAAGGCGGAAGGCGCAATCCGACGTGCAGTTGAAACGCTGGAGATGAGCCACTTTGAGGGGATTGGCGAGGCGGCTTTCTATGGCCCCAAGCTAGATTTTATCTTCCAGGACGCGCTCGACCGCGAATGGCAGCTGGGTACAGCGCAGGTAGACTACAATCTGCCAGAGCGCTTCGACCTGGAATATGTGGCCGAAGACGGCAGCCGTCAGCGTCCGGTGATGATTCACCGCGCTCCGTTTGGCTCGCTGGAGCGGCTAATTGGCATCTTGATTGAAGAATATGCGGGCGATTTCCCAATCTGGCTGGCTCCCACTCAGATTCGGCTGCTGCCCGTCACCGAAGAAGTGCTGCCCTTCTGCCGCGAGGTGGTGCTGCAAATGCAGACCGCAGGCATCCGCGCCGAACTCGACTTGAGCGGCGAGCGCCTGGGCAAGCTAATTCGCAACGCCGAGAAGGCTAAAATTCCGGTGATGGCGGTGGTGGGCATGAAGGAAGCCGAGTCGCAGAGCCTCAGCATCCGCACCCGCGCTGCAGGCGAGCTGGGCAGTCTGCCTGTGGCCGAAGTCAACCAGCGCTTGCAGCAGGCAATTGCTGAGTACGGCAATTTTTAACTAGCTCACCTGGCTCACGGCTTGAGCGGACTCTGATTTCTCAACCTGAATCGGCGGGCGCAGCGTCAGGTAGGCGACAGATCCCAGCAAGGGCAAAAGACTGACCGCCCAAAATAGCTTTTGGCTGTGGAGTCCGCGTCGCGCCATATCGTCTTTCAGCAGGCTGGGAAACAGCAGGCAGAGCAGACAGAAATCCAGGCTCATCACGTGAATAAACCGATCGCTGCGCCACTGCTGGATAAAGTTGCTCCAGTCACCCTGACTCAAACCGTAGACCAGCAGCACCCCTGCCCCAATTGCCAAAACCAATCCCGTCCAGCGCGAATCCCAGAACTTGAGCAGCAGGTTTTTGTCGCCCGTAAAGCTGGGATTGGGCTGACGCAGCGCCAGATAGGGCAGCAGCGCAAAAGCACCCACGCCAAACGAAACCGCCGCAAACGGCCAAGCCCGTACCTTCTGGCCGCGTCCGTCGAAATAGATCAGGGCGCTGTAGATCAGCGGCCAGATGCCCATCACGTTAAATAGCGCCACCACCAGCGGATTGATGCCCTGCCACTGTCCCGTCGAGAGCCGCTGGATGAGATCAAAGGTATCGGGCTGGTTGGGCGGGGCGAGGAAAAAAGCGTAGCCAATCAGGCTCAGCCACAAGATCCAGAAAATGCTCACTGGTGTTTGACTCCGCAAAGCTCTATCGTCTCTAGAGTAGAGCTTTGGGGCTGGTTTATGGATCTAACCTATGGTGTTGTCTGGGTGACGGCGGCTTCGGAAGCGGAGGCGGAGCAACTGGCTGAGGCGCTAATTGCGGCACGTCTGGCGGCTTGCGTCAGCCTGCTGCCGATTCGCTCAATCTATACCTGGGGTGGCGAGGTCTGCCGCGAGGCTGAATGGCAGCTCGTGATCAAAACTCGGTTGGATCACTTTGCTGAACTAGAAGCCAAGATTCGCGAGCTGCACAGCTACGAAACCCCCGAAATCATTACCCTACCCATCCTGCAAGGTTCGCAGCCTTACCTCGACTGGATGGCGGCGCAGATGTGAAGCAGCATTCATCCGAACGAAATAACATCACTGCTTGTGGGGTTGAGCACAAGGCTGAGCGCAAGCGCTACAGGCCGCAATCCGCTCAGAAGCAGGCACAAAGTCGTGGCAGTCAATGGCGGCTTCGGTGAAGGCGAGGCTGGGATTGACGGCACATTTGAGATAGCAGCTACCCGTAAAATAAGTGCACTGGTCGCAGGGCACCTGATGTAGCTTTTTGAGCTGGACAGCGGCCTCTCTGATTGCCACCCAAAGGCTGCATATAAACGAAGCCAGCGCCCCCCAAACGCAGATTCCCAAGATGGGAGCTGGAACGAGCTGAGCCACGAGTGGAACCGCTGGTAGAGCCGCTGGTAGAGCCAGCAGTGAAGCCAACTGAGGGTGAACCATCATAAATTTAAAATTCTAGGAAGATTGGAGCAAAGCCTGAGCCGGAACAGCGCAGCTAGACCAGAACTCAGATAGCTGTGCGGCCAATAGCTCTGGGTGCGAAAAGTGGAAGAAATAGCCGCTCTCTGGACAGCTCCAGATCCGATCTTCAGGCTTGAGCAGCTTCTGCCAGCCCCAGAGCTGATTGGGATCTACAACGATATCTTCTGCCCCACCACAGACCATCAGCGGCGAGCTGATATTGCCAGAGGGCAGGCAATGCCGCCGAAACAGCGAATGCGGTGAGAGCGAATTTTCTATATCTCGCTCCAGCATTTGAATTCGCCGAAACATTGGGATGGGCAGAGCGGCAGGTGACTTGAACAAATGCTGCGCCATCTGTGCCAAAATTGCCTCACGACTGCAAGAAAGCATCTGCCGCTGCACGTAATAATGCGCCTGCCAGTCTACTGCCGGATGGATTCCCACCGACAGCAGCGCCAGAGATTTGACCCGCTTTGGATGCTGACGCGCATAGAGCAGTCCCAATAGTCCGCCTGTGCCATGACCGATTAGGTGAACGGGGCGCGGACAGCTTTTGAGATAGTCATGGAGCAGCACGAGCGCTACCGTCAGCGAACAGGGTTCGTCTTCAGTCTGGTGATATTCCCACTGTGAGACGCTATGAGTCTGCGACAACAGCTTCAGCAAGGGCTGATCGAGCCGACGCAAACTGGGACTAACGTTTAGTGAGAGGACTAGATATGAGCCTGAGTCGGGATCTTGCATGGTAATAAAACAACTTTAATAATAACTATGAGAGTAAAGACAGAATACTCAGAAGGCCGGAGCGTTAACCTCCTGAGTATGGACAAAGTACCTAAACGCCAAATTCTGATTTGAGCTGTGCCACCCATTGCTGAATGCGGCTAGAGGTCAGCTCTGACTGATTATCTTCATCTAGCGCCAAGCCGACAAACTTACCGTCTTTGACGGCCTTAGACTCCGAAAAGTCATAGCTCTCTACAGGCCAATAGCCTACAGTCACACCGCCCAACTCTGAGATTCTCTCTTCTAAGATTCCCATCGCGTCCTGAAAGTTATCGGCATAGCCCACCTGATCGCCTATGCCAAAGTAGGCCACTTTCTTACCCGAAAAATCTACGCTGTCGAGATCTTCGTAGAGTCCATCCCAGTCGGCTTGCAGTTCACCCACGTTCCAGGTTGGGCAACCAATAATCAGGCAGTCATAGGCTGCTAGTTCATCGAGCTCTGCACCCGAAATATCATGAATTTCAACGAGGCTGCCGCCAAATGCCTTTTGAATATCCTCTGCGGCAGACTGTGTGTTGCCAGTTTGGGTGCCATAAAATAAGCCAATTCTTGCCATTTCATTCTCCTTATAGTTCTCAGGCTCATTCTCACCTGCTGGAGCAGAGTGATGTGACCGACCTGCTCCAGCGGCTTATTCCTACGATTCGCTAGCCAGCGCTTTCTCGACCCGACGGAAGTCAAACCCCATCGCTCTGAGTGCGTGCCAGAGGTGGCCTTGCAGGAAGAAGAACGCCAAGAAAAAGTGAGCGTTCGCTAACCAAGCCCGCGAGCTGTGAGCGCCCAGCGGTAGCTCGACCGTGTCGGCAAAATAGGGCGCGATGCCAAGCTTAACTTCCAGGGGTGCACCGTAAAACTCCACTGGATAGGCGAAGGTATTCACCGCGCAAAAATAAGCCGCTACAAAGCCCGCTAGCGCAATCCCGCCCAGCGAATAAGACAAAATCGCCTCACCCGAAAAGTCCAGCACTTTCTTCGCCCAGCCCAGTGGCGGTACCAGAATATGCCAGATGCCGCCGCCAATTAGCATCACCCCAACGTAAACATGGCCGCCAATGATATCTTCCAGATTGTCGACGCTAGCAAAATGCGTCTGGTAGCCGTAGATCACCAGCGGATCGAGCGTGGGGTTTGTCACAGCCCGGACTGCGCCAACTGCCGGATCGTAAAGGCCGTGACTGCCAGCCCAGAAGACCAGCAGCAGCGCCCCTGCGCCCAAAAACAGCAGATGATGTCCCAAAATCAGGCCGAGTTGCTTCGGATCGCCCCACTGGAAGTGAAACTTGCGCGCTTGCCCAGTCGCCTGACTCAGATCTTCGGGAGCCTTGAAAGTGTGAAACAGCGCTCCAGCACCCAGTACGGCTGAGGAGATCAAATGCACCACGCCGACGACGAACATGGGGTAGGTATCCACGACCGCACCGCCTTGACCAATGCCCAAGCCCAATGTCGCCAGATGCGGCAGTAAAATTAGCCCCTGTTCGCCCATGGGTAGGCTGGGGTCAAACCGCGACAGCTCAAACAGCGTGAATGCGCCCGCCCAAAAGGTAATGAGGGCAGCTTGAGCCACATGCGCTGAAATAAACAGCCCGGAAAGCTTGGTAAATCGAGCGTTACCTGCCCACCAGTCATAATTCACCGTTGAATTCGCATAGGTTTGCATCAAAAAATTCTCCTTAAAAACACAGCGAGCCGAAACGATAGCGCTACAAAACCTGCGCCTGAGCAGCGCCGAAATCTTGTTGACAATCTATCGAGATAACTTGGCAAAGCCTCTCTAGAAGCTTGCAAGCTTAGCTTAGCAGGAAAATCAACAATTGAGAATTAATAGCATTAAGTTTCGGGTAAAGTTTTGCGTGATTTGCGCCGTGATCTGCGCCGTGATCTGATCGCTGGGGCGATTAGGCGCAGGGCGGTGGGCTATTCGGGATCTGGCCGCATTTGCATCATGCGGTTGCATACCCAATCGCGCGGCAGGCTATGGCTCCAGCCTTGCTGCATCGCGTCCGGACAGACAATATAGATGGTGAGTTGGCAGTCGAGCAGGTGATAGCCTTCGGCTTCGGCTTGCTTGGTGCCAATCCGGTCAATTAAATCGCTCTCAAACTCCAGCGTGCGGTTGCACTGGACGCAGACCAAATGGTGATGCTGGTGCGGGTCGGGGGAGTTTAGCTCGTAGTGTTTGTGGCCTTCGGCTAGCTCTAGCTCGCGCAGAACTCCCATGAAAGCCATCACATGCAGCGTCCGGTAAACGGTGGAAAGGCTGATCCGCTCGCCTTGCGCCACCAAAATGTTGTGCAGTTCTTCAGCGCTGAGGTGGTTGCCCTGCGGCAAGGTCTGAAAAATATGCAAAATCGTCTGGCGCTGGGGGGTAAGTCGGAAGCCGCGCTGATTCAGCAGTGCTTTGAGCGAAGCGGGAGTATGCGAAGCCATAGGACGAGTTGGGAGGAGAGGGGTGAGCGGCGCTGAATCAGTTAATAGAAGTCTTTATCAATATTTATTTATGATGTGGGCAGTTTCTAAATGCATCTAATGATAAAGCTTATCATCTAGTTGCTGGGGTGGGCGCAGCAGAGCAGGCGCAATAGAGTGGGCGCAGGATTGCCACTGGCCTGGACTTAGAGGATGGAGCAGGTGGCAATCCTGACTGTCGCAGCCCCGATCTTTGCTAAATTGGACTCGCATGAGGACTCTCGCTGTCGCATAGATATGGCATATGTAATCAAACCCATCACCGATACCTGGCTAAAGCTGAGTACGGCGCAAGGCTCGACCCTACCTGATTCGCAGCGTCAGTTTGTGTCAGGCGGGACAGTGCTGCCTGTCACAAGCTTTGAGTTGGTGGGGGATGATCACATTAAGCTGACCCTGGGCAAAGATGCGGCGGGCAATCAGCTCCAGTTCAAAGGCCGCAACACCTGGTATATCTATCGCCCCGCAACCCAGATTTTTAATAACGGCAAACTGGTGGCGCTACCGCCTGTTGCTCCTGTGCCTGCGCCCGTGCCTGCACCTGTGCCGAAGCCCGCACCAGCGCCTACTCAATCAATCTGGCTGAGGCCGCTGACTGACACCTGGCTCAAAACCAGCACGGGTCAGGGTTCGCTGTTACGTGATGACCAGAAGCAGTTTGTGTCAGGCGGCGAGCTGCTGCCCCTGACTAGCTACGCGAACGCCGACAATAATCACCTCAAAATCACCCTGGGCAAAGACACAGACGGCAATCAGGTACAGTTTAAGGGGCGCAACACCTGGTATGTCTATCGTCCGGCAGTGCAGATCCTCACGGGCGATCAGGTGCCAACGCCAACGCCAGCGCCAAGCCCGGTTCCCACTCCAATGCCCGTTCCCGTTCCAACGCCAGCACCAGTTCCCACTCCCGTCCCCACTCCCGCCCCTGTCCCAACGCCAACGCCAACGCCTAGCCCCCTGATCTTAAAAACCGTAATTGACACTTGGCTCAAGACCAGCCCTGTGCAAAGCTCAACTCTATCCGACAGCCAGCGTCAGTTTTTGAGCAACGGCACGCTGCTCCCACTCGCCACCTATAGTTCTGCTGCCAACGATCACCTCCAAGTCACGCTGGGCAAAGACGCAGATGGCGATCAGGTACAGTTTAAGGGCCGCAACACTTGGCATGTTTACCGTCCGGCAGTGCAAGTGCTAAGAGATGGTAAAGTCGTGCCCATTCCGGCTCCCGCACCGACACCAGCACCGGCTCCAGCACCAACACCTGCACCCAGCAGCGGCAAAATCAACCGAGACGGGCTACGCTTGCTCAAAGCCTTTGAAGGACTGCGCCTGAATGCTTATCAAGATGCAGTTGGCGTTTGGACAATTGGCTACGGCACGACCAGCGGCGTGCGTCCCGGCATGGTAATCACCGAAGCGCAGGCCGAAGAGCTGCTGAAGCGCGACCTGAATCGATTTGAACGCGCTGTGAGCAATCTGGTGAACGTACCGCTGACCAGCGCTCAGTTTTCGGCGCTGGTCAGCTTTGCCTATAACGTCGGGGAGGGCGCGCTGGGTGGCTCGACGCTGCTGCGACTGCTGAACCAACGCGACTATCGGGGCGCTGCCGATCAGTTTTTGCGCTGGGATAAGGCGGGTGGCCAAACGCTGGCAGGCTTAACCCGTCGCCGCCGCGCTGAGCGAGCGCTGTTTTTGGGGCAAGACTATACGGCTTTTTTGTAGAACGCTCTGTCTGGCTAGCTGCTGAATGAGGCAACCCGACGAGTCGGTAGAGGCTAGCTGTACAATGAATAGGCAGCTTATTGGCTCACTTGCTTAAATCCCAGAATCCTGGCATTTGGGCGGGAATATAGGTGGTTTAACAAAAAACCTCTGATAAACTTCTGGTAGCTCCCACGCTGACTTAAATCATATAGATCATTCGTTTTTTTAATTTGGCATCCCGTCAGAAAAAGCATCAAAAAAAGCAGAAGATATGCTCGAAAAACTACAGTCAGGCATTCTGGGGCTGGATGAAGTTCTCAATGGCGGCTACCTTCCCAACCGAGCTTATCTGGTGCGTGGGCAGCCTGGAACAGGCAAAACGACGGTGGGCTTACATTTCTTGACCGCAGGTGCGACAGCGGGCGAATCGAGCCTGTTTATTACCCTTGAAGAACCTGTCGCCCAACTGCAAACTGCCGCGCAAGGCTTAGGCTTAGACTTGAGCACCACAACATTTCTAGATCTCAGTCCGACCACTGATTTCTTTGCGAAGGTGCAAACTTACGACATCTTCTCGCCCGCCGAAGTCGAACGAGAACCCATCACCCAAATGATCGTGGAGCAGATTGAATCTTTACAGCCCCAGCGGATCTTCATCGACTCAATTACGCAGTTCCGCTATTTTTCGGCCAATCCGTTTCAGTTTCGCAAGCAGGTGCTGTCTTTTTTGCGGTTTTTGAGAGAGCACAAAGCAACTGTACTGTTCACCTCGGAAGACAGCCGCGACGCGCCCGATGACGACTTGCAGTTTATGAGTGACGGGGTGCTGAATTTGAGCCTTGAAAATCAGGATCGGGCTCTCTGCGTCTCTAAGCTGCGAGGCAGTAATTTTCAGGGGGGGCGACATTCGCTTCAGCTTACCCAGCGCGGAATGGTGCTTTTCCCAAGGCTAGTGCCAGGTACCCGCAATCAGGCGTTGACCATCGAGACAATCTCGTCCGGTATTCCGGAAATTGACGAGTTGCTGAATGGTGGCATTGAGCGGGGCGCTATTACCGTGATTACGGGGCCAAGCGGCGTGGGCAAGAGTACGCTGGGCACTCAGTTTATGAAAGAAGCTGCCGGACGGGGCGAGCGCTCGGTGATCTACTCGTTTGAGGAAAGCAAAGAGACATTACTGCACCGCTGCCGGGGGATCAATATTGCTGTGGATGCAATGTTGGAGAGAGAAACGCTTTCGGTGGTGCAAATTGAACCCTTGCGATATTCGCCGGATGAATTTGCGAGTATGGTGCGTCAAGAAGTCGAGCAGCACAACGTGCGAATTGTGATGATTGATAGCCTTTCAGGCTACCGGCTCTCGGTGCGGGGTGAAGAGCTTGTGAGCAGCATTCATGCCCTCTGTAAATATTTGCAAAATATGGGCGTGGCGGTGCTGCTGGTCAACGAAGTCGAAACCATCACCGGCGACTTCCGCGCCACAGAAATCGGCATCAGCTATTTGGCAGATAATATTATCTTTTTGCGATACATCGAAATGGAAGGCGAGCTGCGGCGCGCAATTGGGGTCTTGAAAAAGCGGATGAGCAATTTTGAGAAAGCGCTGCGCGAGTTTGAAATTAGCCGTTATGGCGTGAAAGTCGGACAGCCTCTCGGCCAGCTCCGCGGCATCCTGAGCGGGATGCCAAAATTCATCCCAGATTCTGAGTAGGCTTCCATGCAACAAGAATCTAGAAAGGCACAGATCTTAGTATTTATTGAGCAGTCCGAAAACCACCGCTTGCTGGTGGAATATCTCAAGCAATTTTATGAGGTGACTGCCGGGGAGCCAACCGCTCAATCTACATCCGCCGCAGCGCTAGAGCAGCCGTTTGATCTATGCATTCTGGACGGCATGGCGCTGACGCATCTCTGGCCAGAAATTCAGGCGAGAAAGCAGCGAGAGCAGCCAGTTTTGCTGCCCGTTTTGCTCGTGACCGCTCGGCCTGATGTGAATTTGATTACCCGCAATCTTTGGGAAAGCATCGACGAGCTGATTACGCAACCCATCCAAAAAACAGAGCTGCGGGTACGAATTGAAATGCTGCTGAGATCGCGCCGATTCTCATTGCAGCTCAACGATTTGATTACCCGTGAACGAGAGCTAAATGATCTCAAGTCACACTTTATCGCAATCACCTCGCACGAATTTCGCAATCCGCTGAATACGATTTTGGGATTTGCGCGGCTCTTAGAAAAACGGGATGTCTCTCCAGAGCAGCAAACGGACTTTTTGCAGCGCATTCAAAGAGCGGCGAGCCGCACAACGCTGCTGCTGGATGACGTGCTGACCATGATTAGAACTGAGAGCAGCCCCTTATCAAACCCTACGGCGATTGCGATTGAGCCATTTTGTCAACAGCTGGTGGAAGAGATCAAAATTAGCCTGGAGGTGCCTCGCATCGTTGACTTTTCCTACAGCTGCGAGGCCAACTCTAGCAAAGCGCAGATTGACGAAACCTTGCTGCGGCAAATTTTAATCAATCTGCTCTCGAATGCCCTGAAGTATTCACCCGTAGATAGCATTGTTTACTTGACCGTTCAGCATTGTCCAGAATCTGTCACATTTGAAGTGAAAGATCAAGGCGTTGGCATTTCCGAAAATGATCAGCAGAATATATTCGAGGCGTTCTACCGCACTAAAACAGTGGGTGGCGTACCGGGTACTGGATTGGGTCTGGCAATTGTTAAGCAGGCTATAGCGCGAGCTGGCGGCACCATTTCACTCGTGAGTGAGCTTAATGGTGGTACAACGTTCACGGTGGTTTTGCCGATCGCTCACTGCGGAATATCAGAAAATCTATAGAACCCATTTAACATTTTTAGGGTAGGGCGCGGTCAATCATTAAAATCACCACTCTGACATTAGGACGTGTTTTAAAGCTATAACCACATCAGAATAGAGGCTAAAGTCAGCATAGCCGGGTAGTTCTGGCCGTTATTCTCATAGCCAGTCGCTATCCGACGATACGGCTTGAGCCGGTTGAACCACCGCTCCACTCGGTTGCGCTCGCAGTAAAGCGCCTTGTCACAGGAGTTGGTAGGTGAGTATTTGGAGCATCACCGGAATCCATCGAATCAGGAGCGAGATAATTTTCTGCTGGAGTAGGATGAGTTGGGCTTTCCCTTGGCGCACTTTCAGTGCATAGTCGTTACAAAACCCAGTCGGGATCTAAAATCTGAGGCACAGCGTCAAGCGCATGAGAGGCTATCCAGATTCGCCGTTGGGTTCTGTCATCAGGTTGCACTGCCTGCCCTCAACATACAAGAGATTATGTTAGCTGGCAATTATGCCTTTCAGCAACATGTGATCTAATGATGTCATCCTAGCTGACCAAACTAATTTCACCCGTATCGAGATCGTAGTATGCACCAACGATCTTGAGTTTTCCTTCTTGCACTGCTGAAGCAATCACAGAAGAGGTTTGTAGTCGTTGTACTTGTAATCGCACATTTGCCTTGACCGCGTTTGTGAGGCGATCGCCCGATTCTCCCTCCGAAGCTTGAACTGCTGGTCG
Organism: Pegethrix bostrychoides GSE-TBD4-15B; assembly: GCA_019359155.1. Taxonomy (GTDB): domain Bacteria; phylum Cyanobacteriota; class Cyanobacteriia; order Elainellales; family Elainellaceae; genus Elainella; species Elainella bostrychoides. The sequence goes on along the minus strand of JAHHHV010000068.1, from coordinate 88,519 downwards.
AATTGCAAATACAAGCGATTCAATGACACCTGGGAATTCACCCCCTTTTAGAGCCGCATCCACGGCTCCACATCGTTCATGTCCTAAAACCATCAGTAGGGGTGCTTTTAGGACACTGACCGCATACTCTTCACTAGCAATATCTTCGGTGATAGCAATATTGCCAGCAACCCGGACTACAAAGAGATCGCCGATCCCCTGATCAAACGCAATCTCCGGCACTACTCGTGAGTCTGCACAGCTTAAAATAGCGGCAAAGGGGGCTTGTCCTGCTGCAACTTCAGTAATGCGAGCAAAATCTTGATGAGGATTGAGCCGCCTTCTAGCGACGAATCGCTGGTTTCCTTCCATCAGTTTTGCCAATGCTTCATCGTGAGTCAAACCGCTCACAGCATGAGCACCGTCTGGAACAGCAGCAATAAGTTGGTCTTGATTTTTATGAGATGCCCGATACTCAAATGTTTGAGCTAATGCACCCGTGCCCAACCAAGCTGTGAGAGAGCTTGTGCCAATAAGTCCTGCCCCGAATTGAAGAAGGCTTCTTCGTGAAATATTTTGCTGGCTTGGAGTTCGCTTCATAATTGTCTCAATGTAAAAGACCGGAAGATTGTCACTAATCGGCAAAAGTAATTTATGACGCTTGCTTGAGAAGATTCTCTACTAAAAGGCGATTACAAAACTCACTTCTGAACTAAATCTTCAAACTAAAGCAATCAGGTTGACAATGAATCTCATAAGGTTGACAATGATGGGACGAATAGTTGACGATGGAGGGGCTAGTGTCAAGAGTTCGTAGGCGTGGTGAGCAGATTCGCCAGTTTATCCTGACGAATGTAGAAGAGCATCCAAGAGATGTTGTTGCTTTGACATCTCAAGAATTCGGTATTACTAGGCAGGCTATCAATAAACATATGCAACGTCTTGTTGAACAAAAAGCAATTGTAGTTAAAGGCTCTACAAAGAATAGAAATTATTACCTACATCCATTAGTTGAATGGATGCAAAAATATCAGCTAGCTAACAAGCTTGAAGAAGATGTTGTTTGGGATTCTGATATAAAATCCTTGATGGTTGACCTACCTGATAATGTCAAAGATATTTGGATTTATGGATTTACTGAAATGTTGAATAATGCTATAGATCACTCATCTGGAACGACAGTTACTGTTCAACTAGAGAAAACAGCGGTTGACACTCAAATAATTATTCATGATGACGGAGAAGGAATTTTCAAGAAGATCCAGAGAGCATTACAACTACACGACGAGCGCCACGCGGTTCTTGAGTTAGCAAAAGGTAAACTGACAACTGACCCAGATCGTCATAGTGGTCAAGGTATATTTTTTACGTCACGTATGTTTGATGAATTTGCAATACTGTCTGGTAGTGTCTATTTCTCGCATGAGTTCAACAAAGCGGAAGATTGGATTTGCGAGAGAGATGGCTTCCAATCTGGAACAACTGTTTTTATGAAATTGAATAATAATACATCCAGAACTTCTAAACAGGTATTTGATAGTTTCTCGTCAGGTGACGACTATGCTTTTACGAAAACAGTAGTACCTGTTCGTTTAGCTCAATATGGTGATGAAAGATTAGTATCACGTTCGCAAGCAAAAAGGCTACTAGCTGGTGTTGATAAATTTAGAGTCGTGGTCTTTGATTTTTCTGGAGTAGAAGCGATAGGACAAGCATTTGCAGATGAAGTTTTCCGGGTTTTCAAGAAACAACATCCAGAAATACAAATCATGAGCATAAATGCTAGTAAAGATGTTGCACAGATGATTAGTAGGGCAGAGAGTGTTGATACCTAAAGAATCTATGTAAGCCGGGAGAGAGTAAAAAGATAACTAAACCCTCAGCCTCCAGATTCGCCGTTGGGTTCTGTCATCAGGTTGCACTGACTGCCCTCAACATACAAGAGGCTATGTTATACGTCTATTGTTTGAGAAAGTGAATGTCTAGGGGAGGCTTAGGAATAACATCAAAATCAATTTGGAGAGAAGATTCAGCCGGAAGGGGCAAATTGTTAGCGATTACTCGGGCATTCATCGATAGTTTCGTCGATTCTCTAGATCCGAGAAAAACTGGCTCTTCCATGATTGAAATGTGCCCTGGTTGAATTGTGCCAAACTGAATCGTTATACGAAATTTGTCGTCGTATGTTTCGACATCAGGAGTAATGTGTGAGTTCCACCAAAGTGGTCGAATATGCGGAACTTTATTGACACGCTGCCTCACGGGTGGTGGTGGAAGTTCTTCGGCAACCTCAATACCTTGAGCCAATAATCCCTCTATTTCAAGCGTAACCCCTTCAGCAAGTCGAGTGCTGCTATTACGAATTCCAAGAAAGACTTTTTGAAGAAGTGCACTGGCTCTGACATATTGTTCCTTCTCTCGCATATATGAAGGATTTAGCTCATCCATAATGCCGGGACGAAGGGTTATCCCGCCATAATAAGTTTGGCGAGGCGTTTCTAGATTCGGGATTCCGTAATTTGGAATACCGTGAGCAATAGACTGAAGTTTTATTGTTGTTCCAAGTGACTGTCTAGATCCTGGCTGATAAAACTGAACTTCTAAAATCGGTATATCATCTACGCTCTCAATTCCAAGAAATTGTTTTCTAACCCCTGCCATTTGGGGAGAATCAAGAACTGATGTAATGCGTTCAAGGTGAAAAACTTCAAGATTGAAAGGTGAAGCAATCTTCCGTAATTGCTGCCGTTGAGTGAGTGTAAGCTCTTGATTGGTTACAAAAGCAATTCCTATCGGGTTATGCTTGGATGCAGACATCACATCAGCACGCAACTTCGCTTTAATATCTGAGATTTTCTTCTTTCCCCGAGGAAAGTAAACAGCCATAACCCACATATCTTCGTTGTACGTGCAGATGGCATCCCTTCCTCCGTCAGTCCCACCAAGAGGGTGACTTGGATCTAATTCTTTAAATCCTTCGCCAATCAAAATCTGGGCAGCTAGACGCTCAGATGGTGCTTGTCCATTTGTCCATTCTCTGAGTCGATGCCAAGTTTCATCCCATCTAGCCGATTCCACTAATCAGTCTCCCTAGTTCTGCATTGTACGTATAACGACTCAAATCAGCGGTTGCAGATATCTTCAAACGAAGTACAACAAACACCATCAATCCGCTGCATAGGCTATGTTATGCCGTTCTACCAACCGAATCATTTTTGAGGTTTACAAGCGAAAAGGGAAGAGTACCCCCTCCCCTTTCCAATGTGAATAGCATCAGAGTCGCTATGACCCTAACAGCTTTACAATCGTGAACAGAGCGGCAAGGGCTTGCAAGAACGGTAGTAACCGCCGCACAAGCACTCTCAACCTCCGGTAAAGAGGCCGCGTGGGATGCTTATCCCACTTTCCGCCACTTGGCTTAGCTCTCTCCATAACACCTCGTGTTCCGTATTAAGTGAACCAGTAGAGGTCTACCTTCATAGGAAGCACGGGAGCGGGTTTAGGGACTAGGATTGACTGACTGTGCCCCATCCAAGCAGAACCATCAAGTCAACCTACCGCCCAGCCTTGTCACCCGGAAGAGGATGGTATTACCTTTGTACTATAGACTCCTCTAGAGGAGTGGTAATGAACTAATTATAACCAGCGGATTTTGATTACCGATGATCCTTTAGAAAAGATTCAAACTGACAATTACGTTGCAAAAAGGCAATTTCTTTGCTTGAGTGGTAAATCACTGACTTCCGGACCTTCTCTCTACCAGGGATTTGCGGCATAACTAATAATGGACTGAAAGTTTCCGCATAAGATCCCGCAGTAGCTGAATAGGCAGAATGAGTCGGCATAACACCCCAGATTCGGCACTCAGGCAGAATCTCTCCGTATAACACGCTTCCTTGCCCCGTTAGGCAGATTTTTCCGCATATCGTTACAGGTGAAGCTAAAGGCAACCTGCCCTCTGTCTCAGAAGCACGATGGCTGCAAATGAGCTACCTGCCTAGCCAAAGCTCACCAAACGTAAAATTTCTCCCACCCCCACTTGCGCTCAGCCAGAGTTTCAGCTTATGATTTGCCAACTGATTGCGTGAAGCAGTTAGGACACGCAAAAGCTTAAGGCGTCGCTGACTAGAAGTGGTTGCACACGACTAGCCAGCTGACCCGACTCCCCGCCAACAACGGGAAGCAAGGCTGAGTCGATTTTACATCGCGCTCGCTTCGTTCACGCATGTGGTCAGGTGACTCAACGCCTTAGGCTTTCAAAGCCATAACTCAAAATTGAGGCAAATACTATGTCTACAGAGTTCAACGAACGTCTGAGCGAGCCGTTTGGCCATCAGGCGCAGATTTGGATTGTCGGCACGCGGGAGCAGGTGAACCACATCATCAGCGAAATGTACGTGCGGCAGATGATTACCGACCGCAGCCAGTTCTCGCCAATGGTTCCTGCACCGTTCGCGCAGGGCAAATTCATGAGCGTCCTGATGCGATAGGCTCACTCTGGGTAGTCGGGCAATTTCGCACAAAATACAAGGGCATTTGCTTCAGGCTCAGGCTATGCAGCAATGCCCGTTTGTGATCAATGCAGTAGATTCCAGGCTTACCGATTCCGCAATGTCGCGGTCAGTCTGGCACATCTCCTCGCTAGAATGGCCAGTAAGTCTACCTGCATAAACCCTGTGACCCAACCCGATGCTTTACGCGAGCTGCTCAATGCCGTAGCGCTCGGCCAAGTTAGTCCAGAAACAGCGCTCGACAATCTGAAGCATTTCGACTACGAACCCGTCTCCGACTTCGCCAAGATCGACCACCATCGCACCCTGCGAACCGGCTTTCCAGAGGTAATCTGGGGACAAGACAAAACCGTTGACCAAATCGTGCAGATTTTTCAGGCGTTGCAGCAGCAAAACCCCGTTGTGATGGCCACCCGGATTGCCCCAGCCGTCTACAGCCAGCTTGCCGCCGAAATCCCAGATCTGCACTACTACGCAGCCGCCCGGATCTGCGCCGTTTCCCCGCCCGATCTGCCGCCCCGTCACGCCGGCCTGATCACGCTGCTCTCTGCGGGCACCGCCGATCTGCCCGTAGCCGAAGAAGCTGCCGTCACCGCCGAACTCTGCGGCTTTCGGGTGAAGCGGCTCTGGGATGTCGGCGTAGCTGGCATCCATCGGCTGCTGAACAACCGCCAGGTGATCTACGACGCGAACGTGCTGATTGTGGTGGCTGGCATGGAGGGCGCATTGCCCAGCGTTGTGGCAGGCTTGGCCGACTGTCCGGTAATTGCCGTACCCACCAGCGTTGGCTATGGAGCCAGCTTCAGCGGCTTAGCGCCGCTCTTGACCATGCTCAACTCCTGCGCGGCAGGCATTGGCGTGGTGAACATTGATAATGGGTTTGGAGCTGCGGTGCTGGCGGGGCAGATTTTGCGAGCCGCCGAGAAGTTAACGGCTTCAGCTCAGAGGGAAAATTAAACAGCGTGAGCGCCTTTGATTCAAGTTCTTGTCAAGTTTTCTTTAAGAGAGTTAAACCATGTCTAGCCCCTGCCATATCTTGATTGAAGGCAACCCTGCCATCATCTACGCCAGCCGCAACGGTGCGCCCGACAAAATGCTGCCGACGCTGAACCGATTTCTCAACACTTTCTGGCAAGAGCGCGATATTTCTGGAGCCGCCCTAGACACGCCCGAATGCCTGCTGGCTCAGACGGTGGTGCGCTTTGGCTTTGAGATCTGCGAGGACGACTATTCTAATTTGCGCGTTGGGGTGCAGTTTTATCCTGACGTAGAGTACCTCTACTGGATCAGAGCGAACCGTCACGTCGAAGTCTGGGTGCCCGAACCGAGCTATCGCCAATCGCCGCATCTGGGGCTGCAAGCCTGCCGCGAACTCGTGCGAGATGCTCAGACTTCAGCCTGAAAGATCAGCGCCAACAATCTGGAACTTTCTGGCGGCTCCCCAGTCAAAAAGGGTAGGCGCAAATGCTGATTTGCTACAGCCTCATCTTAGACTTTGGATTAGACTTTGGAGCGCGCAAATGATTTCACGACGCTGGCAGTCAGGCACTGCCCTCAGTTTGACTTTCGCAGTTACAGCCTCGCTACTGCTGCCGATAGGCTTGAGCCGCTCGGTTTCGGCTCAGGTATTTCCGCCCTCCTGGCGCAACGGCACTTCGCGTCCCGTTCCCGGCTACCCGTCGCGTTCGATCTTGCCAACCGGCACAGTTATCCCAACCCGATACGAAAAAGAGAAAATTGTCGTAACGCCAGCGGAAACATCTAAAGTAACGCTGACTGTTGATGACGATATTCGCTCGGCTAGCGGGGCAATTATTATTCCGTTTAATAGCGAGATTGAGGGAGAGCTGCGCCCCAACGGTGACGGCACGCAGTTTGTGGCTCAAGAACTCGTGCTGTCCAATGGCGACCGCTACGCGATTGAGGCCAGCTCTGATGTGATTACGCGCCGTGAGACAGTCAGCAAACGCTCGAATCCCGAATGGTTCCAGGGAGTGGCAATTGGGGCGGTAGCGGCGGCGGTGCTGGGCGAAGTGTTTGGCAAAATTCAGCTCTGGCAAGTGTTGGGCGGTGCTGGCGTGGGGGCGCTCGGCTCGCTGCTGATCCGCAATCGCAACGAGGTTGAGGTGATCGTGGTCGATCCAGCTACCGATTTAGATCTCCAGCTTGATCAGGACTTTTTGCGAAACCCGAACGCGATTTAACACCGATGAGCAAGCGGTTTCGTCTCTGGGGTGCCGGGGTAATGGGCCTGTTGCTGGCTTTAATTCTGGGCTGGCTCTGGCGCTCAACCGCGCCGCAGCTCCTCAGCGATCCGTTTTTGCAGGCCCCCACGCCTAGCTCCGTACAGGTGGTCTGGTTTACCGAATTTGCGGGACGGCAGCATTGGGTTGAGTATGGCGACGGCTTGGCGCAGCAGGTGATCTCCACAACGACGCAGCTCAGCCGGATGCGGGAAGACCAAGGCTCGCACTGGCAGAACCAAACCCCCGACCGCCCGATCTACCCACAGCCCGTCGCGCGGCCAATCTGGCGGCATGAGGCGCAGGTGGCTGGCATTGGGGCGACACGCCTGCCCTATCGCGTCGTCAGTCAGCGCGAGGATGGTCGTCGGGTGGCCAGCAATTCTTTCAGCTTGGCCGCCCTGCCGCCTGCCGGAACGCCGCTCAAAATTCTGCTCACCTCCGATCACCAGCTTAAGCCGATGGTGGCTGCTAACTTGCAAAAGGTGGTCGAAACCGTCGGGGCAGTCGATGCGGTGCTGCTAGCGGGCGATTTGGTCGATGTGCCTGATCGCGCTTCCGAATGGTTTGATGACAGTCGCGGCAACGCTTTCTTTGCCAGTCTGCAAGGGCGAGCTGCCTATTCGCTTGAGATCCAGGGTCGCAAAACTCAGTATCGCGGCGGGGCAATCATTCAGTCTGCGCCGCTATTTCCAGCCGTTGGCAACCATGAGGTGATGGGGCGCTTTTCAACGACCGCCAGCCTCAACGAGCAGTTCAACGATCCGGTGCCGCGCGGGGCTGCGCTGCAAACTCGCCCCGCCAATCTGCGAGATGCTTCGTTTAACACCGACTCCTACGAAGAAATCTTCACGCTGCCCGCCAGCATTGGCGGTAAGAAATACTACGCCGTCACAGTTGGCGATCTGCGGCTGGTGTCCCTGTTTGCGGCCAACATCTGGCGAACTCCGGGCTTGGCTGACAGCGATCGAGGCCGCTACCGCGAGCGGCAGGCCGACCTGAACCACCCAGAGCGCTGGGGCTACGGTCAGCATATCTTTGAGCCCATCACGCCGGAAAGCGCCCAGTATCGCTGGCTGCAAGCCGAACTCGCCAGCCCCGAATTTCGGCAGGCCAAATATAAAGTCGTGATGTTTCACCACCCACCCCACAGCTTGGGCGACAACGTCGTGCCCGCCTACACCGACCCCGTGCAGCAAATTGAGCGCCAGCCCGATGGCCGCATCAGCGCGGTACGTTACGAATACCCGCTGGACTCAGACTATCTAGTGCGTGACGTGATGCCTTTGCTGGAGGCGGCAGGCGTGCAGCTCGTGTTTTACGGCCATTCGCATCTCTGGAATCGATTTGTCAGCCCCGGCGGCATGAATTTCCTCGAATCCTCTAACGTCGGCAACACCTACGGCGCATTTGTCAATCAGCAGCGGGCGGTTCCAATCGGCAACAGAGAGTATTACAGAGAATATTATAGAGAGCAATATATCGCCAGCGGCGATCCAAACGGCTTGTCGCCCGTGCTGCCAACCATCCGCCCAAGTTTAGAGAGCGGCCAGCCTCAGCCCTACATCGCCAGCAATCAAATCACCGTCTTCAGCATTCTAGAAACCGCGACTGGCACCGTCAGCAGCTATCGGTTTGATACAGCCCAGCCCAGCACTCCCCCGCTTAAGTTCGACCAGTTCTCTTTGTCCCAGTAGAGATAAGCGCGGGAGCAGAGTCCGGATGTTGGCCGCAGCCGCCGTAAACGTCAGTAAGCCGCTGATTTTCCTGGGGCTAGACTGTTCGGTCGAGCTGTGATTTAACCGTGGATTTTGAGCCGCAGATAAAGTTTGCTTGATGGGAGTGACCCCTCCCAGGAGTCATGCGAAACTGAGATACAAGTGAAGCTAAATCCGTGAATATGCCAGCTCATATCGGCATCAATTGCGTCCTAAATCCCTGCAATTCCATCAAAGTTGTTAGCAAAACAGAGATAATATGCAGTAACGCTCCCAGAGATTTTCTGCAAGCATGATGCTCCATGCCGCATTTGTAGGAAAGATAATGTCACTAGGGTTTTGAAACCAGCCTCTTAGACCCTCCGATAGCTAACCGAATGATGAAGCGAGTGATGCGGCATGAGCTACTGCTTAAATCCAGCCTGTAACAATCCAGAAAATTCATCTCAGGCCGAGCGATGTCGAGCCTGTGGTTCAAGCCTCTTGCTGCGTGGGCGCTATCGGGTCTTGCAGGCGCTGGGGCAGGGTGGATTTGGCGCGACATTTCTATCCAAAGACGAAGGCTTGCCGGGTAGCCCCTACTGCGTGATCAAGCAGCTGCGACCCGCCGCCACCTCGCAGCATGTGATGCAGATGGCGCGCGATCTGTTTGAGCGCGAGGCCAACACGCTGGGCAAAGTTGGCAATCACCCGCAGGTGCCGCGTCTGCTTGACTACTTTGAAGCCAACAACGAATTTTATTTAGTCCAGGAATATATTAGTGGCTCGACGCTTCAGCAGGAAGTCAAGCGCTCTGGCCCGTTTAGCGAAGCGGGCGTGAAGCAATTTCTCAGCGAAGTGTTGCCGATGCTGCACTATATCCACAGCCAGCAGGTGATCCACCGCGACATCAAGCCCGCCAACCTGATCCGGCGTTCGCAAGACCGCAAGCTGGTGCTGATTGACTTTGGAGCCGTTAAGGATCAGGTGAATCCAGAGCGAATTGGCGCTTCTGAGCAGACGGCGTTGACCCAGTATGCGATTGGCACTCCGGGCTATGCTCCACCTGAGCAAATGGCGATGCGTCCGGTCTACGCCAGCGATCTCTATGCGGTGGGGGTGACCTCGCTCTATTTACTCACGGGCAAGTCGCCTAAGGACATGGAGTATGACCCGGCCACAGGCGAGATCCTCTGGCGCGAGATGGTGCATATCAGTGACCACCTGACCGACGTGCTCAAAAAAATGCTGGAAGTCTCGGTGCGCCACCGCTACCAAAACGCTACCGAGGTGCTGCGAGCGCTCGATCTCGAACCCTACCTCGACAGTCTGGCCAAAAACATGGTAAGCCAGCCCAACCATCGCAACGGACGTGGATTGCCCTATTCAGGAGAATTGCCCGAACCTAGCAGCATTTCTTCGCCGCACGCCAAAGTCGCGGCGGCCATTCGGGCGCGGCAGGCGGCCAAATCAGTCTCAGGGCCGCTGCGCTCGGAGGCCACGACGATTCAGCCCGGTTCGCCGCGTCGCCGGACGATGGTACAGGCCGCTCACTCGCTGACGACGCTCCATTCACGCAGTTCAACTGGCAATTCTGCCACGACAGTTCCCAAACCCTCTGCCGAAGATCTGCTTTCCGCCTATGCCAAAGGCAAGCGGGACTTCAGCAACTATGATCTAAACGGGCTGAGCCTGAATAAAGCCGACCTCTCTAGCTCGAATTTTCATCAGGCCAAGCTACAAAAAACCAGTCTGCAAGGTGCAAACCTGATGAACGCTGATTTTGGCCGCGCCAGCCTCGTCCAAGCCAGCCTCAAAAATGCCAGACTGGCCCGCGCCTATCTCAGCCATGCCGACCTAGCCGGTGCCGACCTGCGCGGTGCCGACCTCAGCTATGCTCACCTCAGCAATGCCAACCTGCGCGGCGCGAACCTCTGCGGTTCTGACTTGACAGGCGCAAAAGTCTCGGACGAACAGCTTGCCACCGCCCGCACCAACTGGGCAACCGTCCACCCCAGCGGCAAGCGCGGCCTTTGGTAGTGAATTCAGCAGTAAGCTGGTAGATATTTCTGCTGAAACTCATGCCTGATTCCCCTAGAACACCGCGTCGTCTTGACCCCAAGCTTGATCCAGAACTCTATGCCCAGCTCCGCGCCGAGCTAAAAACGCCCTATCGCGGCCTGCGGCAGTTCGTCTATTTTGGACTGGGTGCTTCTGGACTGATTGGGGCGTTTGTGTTTCTGACGCAGATTATGGCCGGTCGAGAGGTTGAGGCGGCCTTGCCCAATCTGGCGCTGCAAGTGGGCGTAGTGGCTCTAATGGTGGGGCTGTTTCGGCTGGATCGGCAGCGGGGTAAACAGACCAAGAACCAGGCCAAGAACCAGGCCAAGAAGTAGCAATTTAAATTTAAGAAGTAGCAATTTGGAAGTCATTTAGTTTGGAATCAATTCAGACAGATGTTTTGGTGGTGGGCGGCGGCACGGGCGGCGTGGCAGCGGCAATTCAGGCGGCGCGCCGGGGGGCAAAGACGGTGCTGGTAAGCGAATCGAGCTGGCTAGGCGGCATGTTGACGAGTGCTGGCGTGACGGCTCCAGATGGCCTAGAGCTGCTGGCCTTTCAGACGGGGATCTGGGGCGCTTTTCTGCAAGAGCTGCGGCGACGAGAGCCAGCCGGACTCGATCACGCCTGGGTCAGCTTTTTTACCTATCTGCCTCAGACCGGAGCCGCCATTTTTGCGGACTGGGTGCAGGCATTGCCGAATCTGCGCTGGATTCAGAACGAGCTGCCCTTAGAAGTTGAGCGGCGGCAGGACAGCGTCACTGCCGTGCGGTTTGCCAACTATCGCGTCGAGTCTAAAGTCATTCTGGATGCCACTGAGCTAGGCGATTTGCTGGCGCTGGCTGAGGTGCCGCATCGCTGGGGCTGGGAGTGGTACTCGCAGTGGCAAGAACCAAGTGCGCCTCGGCATCCCAGTGGCCTCACCCAAACTTACAGCGTCCAGGCTCCGACCTGGGTGTTTGTGCTGCAAGCGGCGGAATCTGCGCTGCCTACGGAGCCTCAGAGCGCGACCAGCCAGTTTGCGGAGAGCTGGACTGGTTTTGGAGCCGAGGCGTTTCTCAACTACGGACGGCTGCCTGACAACCGCTTCATGATCAACTGGCCAGAGCAAGGCAACGACTACGGCCTGCAAGCCGATCGATTGATTCAGTCAGCCGCCGCTCGTCAGGAGTTTTGGCAAGATGCCTATGCTCACGCGCAGGACTACGCCGATTGGCTTTTAGATCAGCTCGGCGGCGGCTATGAGTTGGCCACAGGTACGTTTCCGAAAGCGCTAATTGGCGGCGGAGCCTATGCATTGCAGCCCTACTACCGCGAGAGTCGGCGGCTGCAGGGGCTAGCCACAGTGTGCGAGCAGGACATTTTGCCTGTTGCTGGGGGGCAGGTGGCGGCGCTACCGATGGATGCCCAGCAGGCCGTGAATGCCGTCGCCATAGGCAACTACGCCAACGATCATCACTATCCCGGCTTTCGGCTAGCGCTTCAGCCCAAGTCGATTCGCTGGGGCGGACGCTGGACAGGTACGCCGTTTGCGCTGCCGTATGGCTCTTTGGTTCCGGCTACCACAGACGGGCTGCTGGTTTGCGAAAAGAATATTTCGGTGTCTCATATCGCCAACGGAGCGACGCGGCTTCAGCCGACGGTGTTGAATATTGGGCAGGCGGCGGGCATGGCGGCAGCGCTCTGTGTTGAGCAGGGCTGTCAGCCGAGAGATTTACCCGTGAGAGCGCTGCAAACGGCGCTGCTGCAAGACCCTACGGCTCCAGCGGCTGTTGTACCATTGTTTAATTTATTGCCCCAAGACCCGGACTGGCGGCACTGGCAGCAGTATTATCTCGACCATCCCGCAGCTTATCCAATGGATGGTCATATGCCGCAGTTCGATCAGCTTATCAACAAACCTATCAACAAACCTATCGACAAACCTGACAGCAAATATTACGAGGGCTACTTTGAGCGGGACGGTGAACAGAGCTATCGTCTGAGCCAGATTGCGCCGGGTGCGACGGCTGCGGCAGAGTCAGTACAGCTTGTGTCGCTGCATCCGGCAGTGAATCAGCAGCTCCAGGACTGCCAGAGCGGGCAATTTCTGCGGCTTCAGGGGCGATTGAATCGCTCTGGAAACTGGCTGCTGGTAGAACAGCTTGAGTCTAACTTGCTATCGTGATCTAGAGAAATCCCTGCGTGAACTGCCGTGACCATCACTCTGCCCACTATCAAATTCCTCCAGCAGCCGACTTCTGAGGCTTGGCTCAAGCAAGCGCTGGCAAATCTAGATACGTTGCTGCTTGATCACTCTCACTGCGAGCGCAAGGCAGCCGGCGTCGCGATGAACCTGATGTTTCGCTACCCTTCAAATACGCGGCTGGTGCGGGCGCTAACGGCAATTGCTCAAGAAGAGCTGGAGCATTTCGAGCAGGTGAATCAATGGCTAGAGCGGCGCAATATTGCCTTAGCGCCCCTGTCTTCGCCGCCCTACGCCGCCGGACTGCGCGCCCAGATGCGTCCCAAAGAGCCAGAGCGCTTGCTGGATTCGCTGCTGGTGTCGGGCTTGATTGAGGCACGTAGCCATGAGCGGTTGGGATTGCTGGCTCAGCACTGCCCAGAGCCAGAACTGGCGCAGTTTTATCGGGGGCTGATGGCTTCAGAGGCACGGCACTACGGCATTTATTGGATGCTGGCGGTCGAGTATTTTGAGCGAGCGGAAGTAGAGCCGCGATTGGCAGAGCTGGCGGTGGCGGAAAGTGAGCTGCTGACGACTCTGCATCCCGAACCTCGGATTCATAGTTAGGGGGCAGGCGATTAGGGAATCAGCTGCGGCAAATAGGCTTCAATCAGCAAATCGGCTCCAACTGGCTCCCAGCGCAGTTGCTCTAGCGTTAGCGCTTCGGTCATTTTGGTTAGCCCTAGCTCACCCACGGGCGAAGCGGCCAGTCCACCAATAATTTTGGGCGCGACAAAAGCCAGAATCTTCTGCACCGAGCCGTCGGCAATGGCGCTTGCCGCTAGCGTCCCGCCGCATTCCCACAGCGCAGATAGACAGCCGCGCTCGTAAAGCTGCTGCATGGCCAAAGCCGGAGTCAAGACGGGTAAACTGACGACCTCCACGTCCTGCTGCTCCAAGCTCTGCCGCACTGCGGGATCGGCCTCTGCTTCGCTCAAGACCAGCGTTGGCGCGTCGGACTGCCAGAGCTGCGCCTGAGTTGGCAGATCTAATCTACGGCTCATTACCACCCGCAGCGGATTATGCCCCTGTCCGTGACTGGTCAGCAGCGGATTGTCGCGCCGCACCGTGTTGCCGCCCACAATCACCGCGTCGCACTCTGCCCGCAGCCGATGCACCCAGCCTCGAGCCTCCGGCGAAGTCACCCAGGCGCTATGGCCGCTGCTGGCCGCAATCTTGCCATCTAGCGTCATCGCATATTTCAAGATGCCCAGCGGCTTTTGGTAGAGCATTCGGTGAATGAAGCCCTCGTTGAGCTTGCGGCAGGCGGCTGCTTCAATGCCCAAGCTCACCTCAATTCCAGCAGCTCTCAGGCGGGCAATTCCGGCTCCGGCCACCTGCGGATTGGGGTCAACCATGCCGACGACGACTCTGGCCACGCCTGCCTGAATCAAAGCGTCGGCGCAGGGTGGCGTGCGGCCATAGTGGCTGCAAGGCTCTAGGTTGACATAGACGGTGGCTCCCCTGGCCTGGGCAGCGGCATCGCGCAGGGCAAAGACTTCGGCATGGGGCTGTCCAGCTGCGGGGTGGAAGCCTTCGCCGACGATTTGGCCTGCTTGCACCACCACGGCTCCCACCATTGGGTTGGGGGCAGTTTGGCCTGCGGCTTGCTTGGCTAGTTCCAGGCAGCGCTGCATGATTTGCTGGTCGAAGCTAGACATAGGGGACGAACTCTTGAGGCTCAGCCAATTTTCGCGGATTTTGGGGCTGTATGGGGTTCTGGATTGGTACTCATGCAGAATATGTCAGATTAATCGGTAAGCTATAGCCAGCGACCTACCATCGTGCGCGGAGGCACTACGGGAGTAGAGGCACTACGGGAGCACAGGTTGGCTCCCCCCTGGCGGAATTGCCAAATCTGCGCTATCTATAGCCTCAATTACTGGTCTGAATCGTTGGTTTCAGCCGTGAAGTTTAGCTCTAGCATTCAAAACTCATCCGATATGCCGAGAAATTGCTATGGCAATTCTGCGGGCATTCGTTAGAATTTATCCCAATGAATCAGTCTTACTGCCAACTTACTGCCAAAAGCCTCTGCCATCGCTTGATCTGTGTCAATCAAACCTGTATCAATTAAACCTGTGCCAATTAGGACAACAGCTCTCAGTAAGACGTGAGTTAAGGCTAAGTTTGTTGTAGCTCCAGATCTTCGCCAGATCTTCGGTTGACGTTTGTTTGTGCTAAGGCTTATTGAATGACCGCTGTGCCTGCTCCTCGACAGCCTTCGCCCTCCCCTGACTTCACGGGTGGCTCCAACGCTGGCGGCAATAATCCGCCAGAAACTACACCTGTTTTTGCCCTGAAGGAGCTGGTGCTGAAGCTGCACCGCGAGCAAAACAAGATCCAAGATCTGCTCAGCTCGCTGGGGTTTGCCCTCCGCAGCTTTAAAAACCTCAACCAGTTTCTAGAGCTCACGCCTTTAATCGCCAGCCGAGTTACAGATGCGGACGGTGGAGCGCTGCTTCTTTATAAATCTAACGGTCAGGTGCGGCTAGAACGGCTGCATTGTCAGGACAATAGCTGTCAGGATATCCGGGCGGCGATTGAATCTGCGGCGCGCCAGTTTTCCGCCCATGCCAAACCGACCAACAGCAACCGCACGGCGGCTCTGGACTACCACGTTAACGCTGCGCTGGGCAAGTCCGTCAAGCTGTTTGGTACGGCGATTTTGACCAAAAACGTCGAGCGGGGGCGGCTCTACGTGTTCAGCCGCGATCCGGGCTATAGTTGGACAGAAACCCGCCAAAAGCTGGTGCGACTCGTGGCCGACCAAACGGCAGTGGCAATCGAAAACGACGAGCTGACCGTTGAACTCCGCAAAAAAGAGCGGCTGGATCGGGAGCTAGAAATCGGAGCCGAAATTCAGCTTCAGCTTTTGCCGCGTCATTGCCCCAAAATTGAGGGGGTCGAAATTGCTGCGCTCTGTAAAACTGCCAATCGGGTGGGCGGCGACTACTACGACTTTATCCCCGCCAAAAATCCGGGCAGCCCAGAACCTCTGCGCCGTCGTTCGACCAATCCCGAATCAAATCGCTGGAGTTTGGCGATTGGCGACGTGATGGGCAAAGGTGTTCCGGCAGGGCTGATCATGACGATGCTGCGCGGGATGCTGCGGGCAGAAGTGCTGAACGCTCACTCCCCGGCGCGGATTTTGCAGCATCTCAACCAGGTGATGTACGCTGACCTCGAAAACTCCAAGCGCTTCGTGACGCTGTTTTATTCCGAATATGACGCCAGCACCCGGACGCTGTTCTACGGCAATGCCGCTCACAACCCGCCTTTGCTCTGGCAGGCGGCGACTCAAAAGATCAAGCGGCTGGACACGCTGGGAATGCTGATTGGCCTGGATATGGATAGCGCCTATCACGAGTCGCAGGTGCAGCTTCAGTATGGCGATACGCTGATCTACTTCACTGACGGCTTTACGGATGCGGCCAACCAAAGCGGCGAGCGGTTTGACGAAGAAAACCTGATCAAGCATTTCCAGTGGGCTTGCCAAAATTGCTCCACGCCGAAGGCAATTCTCGACTATTTGTTTGACCAGGTGCAGCAATTTATTGGCGCGGAGCGGCATAACGAAGACGACATGACGCTGATTGTGATGCAGGTGCAGCCAGAGCGGCTAAATCCCAAAGCCTGAGCGGAATTCATCTAGATGTTCGAGTGATCCGAACTGCGAGAACTATGGCAGACTAGGTTCGATTCTCTTTCTGGGTGAGGTTTAATCGATATGCTGCTTCAGTTGATACAAGATATGGCAACGCAAGGCTTCACGCCCCATGATTTACCCCACTTGCTGCCCCATTGGCACAGTCTGACCGCTGTTACTGCTGGGCACGGCTCGCATGGCATTGGGCATAGCGCCAGTTTCGATTTGGGAACCATTCAGGCTCAGCTTCAGGGACAGCAGTTTGAAACCGATGTGTTCAAAAGCGCTCGCAATAGCGTTAATAGCTTCCTCAAGACTGGCAAGCACTGGGTATTCCTAGCGGGACTAGTCGCGGGCTATCTGTTGCGAGCCGGAACCTCATACGGTTCATGAACTCTTACAGGTCGTGACTGCCTACGGTTAGAGTCCGCACAGTTTAACAGCGCAGAAGGCTGTACAATGCCAAACTTGATGCTGAGCGCTGATGTTTCTGCGACTTCCTCAGCCTGCTTTGCGTTTCATTCAGTGATCCATTCAGTAGTCCATTCAGAGATCAAAAATGGCGACTTCCCCTTCTGCTTCATCAGGCCAAACCTGGAGCCAGCGCTTTGAGTCGGCGCTGCATCCGGCGATTGCGCTATTCAATGCCAGCATCGGCTTTGATATTGAGCTGATTGAATATGACCTGAGCGGCTCACAGGCTCATGCCAAGATGCTGGCGCGTACTGGGATTATTTCAGAAGCAGAAGGCGAGTCGCTAGTCGCAGGCTTGGAGCAGATTCGGCAAGAGTACCGGGCGGGTCAGTTTCAGCCGGGAGTAGAAGCCGAAGACGTACATTTCGCCGTAGAGCGGCGACTGACCGAGCTGGTCGGCGACGTGGGCAAAAAGCTGCATACGGCTCGTTCGCGCAATGATCAAGTTGGCACCGACACGCGGCTCTATCTGCGTGCCCAAATCACCCGGATCCGGCAGCAGATTCTCGACTTTCAGGCCGTGATGCTGGGACTGGCCGAGCAGCATGTGGAAACGCTGATTCCGGGCTACACGCATCTGCAACGCGCTCAGCCGCTGAGTTTGGCGCATCACCTGCTGGCCTATGTTGAGATGACGCAGCGCGACTGGCAGCGGCTGGGCGAAATCTACCATCGCGTTAATATTTCGCCGCTGGGTTCGGGGGCGCTAGCGGGCACAACGTTTCCGATTGATCGGCACTACTCAGCCGAGCTGCTGGGCTTTGAGTCGGTCTATGCTAACAGCCTGGATGGAGTCAGCGACCGCGATTTTGCGATTGAGTTTCTCGGCGCTGCCAGCCTGATTATGGTGCATCTGTCGCGGCTTTCGGAAGAGGTGATCTTATGGGCTTCCGAAGAATTTGGCTTCGTGACGCTCAAAGATAGCTGCTCGACGGGTTCTAGCATCATGCCGCAGAAAAAAAATCCGGACGTGCCGGAGCTGGTGCGGGGCAAAACCGGGCGTGTCTTCGGCCATTTGCAGGGAATGCTGGTGCTGATGAAGGGCTTGCCGCTGGCCTACAACAAGGATCTGCAAGAGGATAAAGAGGCGCTGTTTGACGGCGTGAAAACCGTGCAGGGCTGCTTGGAAGCCATGACAATTCTGTTTGCCGAGGGCTTGGAGTTTCGCCCAGCGCGCCTCAATCAAGCCGTTACCGAAGACTTCTCAAACGCGACGGATGTGGCGGACTATCTAGCGGCTAAAGGCGTGCCCTTCCGCGAAGCCTACAATCTGGTTGGCAAAGTGGTCAAAACCTCTTTGGCAGCCAACAAGCTGCTGAAGGATTTAACGCTGGAAGAGTGGCAGAGCCTACATCCGGCTTTCGACAGTGATATCTATGCGGCCATTGAGCCACGCCAGGTGGTGAGCGCCAGAAACAGCTTTGGCGGCACCGGGTTTGAGCAGGTGAATCGGGCGCTGGCTGCGGCGAGACAGCGGTGGCAGCAGAACAGTCCGGCTTAGATAAAGATTGTTGAAGCAATAGTTGAAGAACCTTGAAGAAACTCAAACAAATATGACAAAAATCAGGAGAAAATCGAAAGGCTGATGCATTCAGGAAATCAACACCGTTACCATCTCAGGTATAAGACCAGGAATGACTGAGGTTGAGGTGATTATATGTTGACCCAAGAACTTGCCCCGGAAATCGTCCAAGAGATTGACTGTGAAACGCAGCGCTATCTGAGCGAGATTCTGGTTCAGGAAAACATCACAGCAGGCGAGCTGATTCGGGGTCTAATTCGCGATCGCTGGATTATGCTCAATCCAAGCCTCTGCGCGTCGCCCACTCTGCGCCGCCTAAACTCTAAGCAGATCATTGCTGAGTTTCTGCACCGCAAGTGTCGCTCACAGCACTATTAGTGCGACCCAACGAAGTGCGGCCTAGCGCAAATTTAGCCTCATACACCTCATACATTTACCGAATTCCCCAGCGTCTGCGCCAGCTAGAGGTCGATTCTAACGATGACTGCTGCTGTTCTGCCTGATGCCGCGCCAAAATCTGCTGAGCTGAGTCTCGCAAACTAAGGTCGCGGTAGGGGACTGCAGCTCGCGTCTGCAAATGCTCTTGTTCCATTGGCGAAAGCGGCGTGAGTCGGATCGCTTCACTCGCAGCGCTCGGTATAGCAGCTACCGTGCCCTGCGACCATTCGTGCGGCAAATGCGCTGCGCCCAGCGGAATCGTGCCAATTTGCAGGCCGACTTGCTGCATGGCGGCTCTCACCGAGGCAGAGCGCGAATATGTAGCGAGTTTACCGTTGGGGGCTAGCCTGCCCCTGACCTGCTGAAAAAACTCAACCGTCCAGAGCTGCGGACAGCGCCGCGGCGAAAAGGGATCAAAGAAAACTGCGTCGGCTTGCATCGAGAGCTGCTGAATTGTCTGCCGCGCATCGCCAACCAGCAGCTT
The DNA here is from genome assembly GCA_019359155.1 of Pegethrix bostrychoides GSE-TBD4-15B. Lineage (GTDB taxonomy): Bacteria > Cyanobacteriota > Cyanobacteriia > Elainellales > Elainellaceae > Elainella > Elainella bostrychoides. The sequence goes on along the minus strand of JAHHHV010000068.1, from coordinate 69,240 downwards.
GGCCGAGAGTTGCTGGCTGTGGCATTCAGAGTCAGTCGCCAACGCCTGCAAAATTTCCTGAGTCGGCGGCAGCCAAATATTGACCAGCGACGAATCCACTACCGCCTGCGGTACTGACGCATCCAGCTCTAGCGCATAGAGTTCAACCCGACAGTCTGGATTCACCGCCCAAATCGTCTCTAGCGCCGCCGCGCTGTTGTAGCCGAGTCCGTAGCAGACATCCAGCAGACAAAGCTGCGGCGCTCTCGCCTGCTCAGGCAGATCCGTCGCCTCGGCAAACTTAGTAAAAGCCTCGCTGCGAGCGCCCTGACGAGAGTGAAACGCCTCGTTAAACTCAGCCGAAAAGAAAGTAAACGAGCCGTCGTCGGTGGGCTGAGCTGTCCAAGTCATAGAGCCAGATTGCCGAAACCCGTTCGCCTAGTGCAGAATCTGCGACAAGAATTTTTTGGTGCGGTCGCTCTTGGGATTGGTGAAGAATTCGTCGGGCTTCGAGTCTTCCACCAGCATTCCATCCGCCATCAGCACCACCCGGTCAGCCACCTCGCGAGCAAAGCCCACCTCATGTGTGACGCAAACCATCGTCATCCCAGAACCAGCCAGCGTCCGCATCACGTCCAGCACCTCGCGTACCATTTCTGGGTCGAGCGCCGAGGTCGGCTCGTCAAACAGCATTACCTTCGGCTGCATCGCTAGCGCCCGCGCAATCGCCACCCGCTGCTGCTGCCCGCCCGACAGCTGCCCCGGAAACTTGTTGGCCTGAGAGAGAATGCCAACCCGGTCAAGCAGCTGCATTGCCACTTCTTCAGCTTTAGACTTTGACCAGCGCCGCACCCAGATCGGAGCCAGCGTCACGTTTTGCAGCACGGTCAGATGTGGAAACAGGTTGAACTGCTGGAACACCATCCCGACTTCCCGCCGAATCGCGTCAATGTTTTTCAGGTCGTGCGAGAGCTGGATGCCGTCAATTTCGATTGTGCCTTTCTGGTAAGGCTCCAGCGCGTTGAAGGTGCGAATGAAGGTCGATTTACCCGAACCCGATGGCCCCATCACCACCACCACCTCGCCTTTGGTCACAGTCATGCTCACGCCCTTGAGCACATGAAAATTATTGTCGTACCACTTCTCAACATCTCTGGCGATAATAATCGGCTCAGCTCCGGTTTGATTGGCTGTTGGTTCGGTTTGGGGTTGAGTCATGGTTCTCTGTTCTGGTTACTGAGATTGGGTTACTGAAATAGTTTGATGAACAATTTGATGAACAATACAAACAAAGCGCTTAGGGATCAATTGTTGCAGCCGGAGCCACGGTAGGGGTACCCGAACTGTTGAGCTGTCGCTCTAGACGCTGGCTCGCAATTGACATGGCATAGCAGCAGAGGAAATAGATCAGGCCAATGAAGGTATACATCTCGACGTTGCGGCCTAGAAACTGCGGGTTTGCCAAAATCGTTTGGCCAATGCCCAACAGCTCCGTAAAGCCAATAATCGTCAGCAGCGAGGTGTCTTTGAACAGGCTAATAAACTGCCCCACCATTGTCGGAATCACGGCCTTTAGCGCCTGAGGCATCACAATTAGCCCGGTTGTTAAAAGCGGATTCATACCCAGAGCCTTAGAAGCTTCCGCCTGACCTCTGGGCACAGCTTGCAAGCCGCCCCGCACGTTCTCCGCCAGGTAGGCAGCGCTAAACATGGTCAGACCTACCACAGCTCGGATTAGGCGGTCAGTGCGGATATAGGGCGGCAGCACCAGCGGCACCAAAAACTGCGAGGCAAACAGAATTGTGATCAAAGGCAAACCCCGAATCACTTCAATATAGATCGTCGAAAGCAGCCGAATCACGGGGAGGTCGCTGCGCCGCCCCAGCGCCAGCAAAATCCCAAACGGAAACGACAGCACAATACTCACCGAAGCCGTTAGCAGCGTTAGCAGCAGCCCGCCCAAATCATCGCCCTTGACGGGTCTGCCAATCAAAAAGCCGCGAATCAGGCTGTAGCCAATCACAAACGCCACCAGCCAAACCAGCGGCAGCCAATTGCCAAAGGTCGGCACCACTTTCCCCACCTGCTGACCGACAAAGGCTAAGCCCACCAGCAGCGCCAACAGCCCCAGCGAAATCGCAATTGAAATTGGGTCGCTCAGCAGCGCCAGGACAATCACTAGCGCCGCCGCCCCAATCCCCAGGACAATCAGCCCGCGCCGATCAAACAGCCGCGAGTTGCGTGCCAAAACGCCCCAGCTTAGGCCAGCTGCCACCACGATTAGCCCTAGCGCCAGCCAGACTCGCCAAATCAGATTGATTGGGTAGCGCCCTACCATCAGCAGCCGAAAGTTGGCCGGGATCACCCGCCAATCGGCTTGAGTAAAGCCCCAGATCAGCAGAGTTAAAACTACCCAGATCAGCACTAGACCGCTGACAATCGTCAGGATCGTGTTAGAAACACTGCTGAACAGATTTTTCTTAGCCCAAGCTGCGGCTCCAATTTGGTTAAGCGGCGGAGCAGAAGAAGGTGGCGTGGCAGTCGTCATGGCTGAGCAGGGTAGGAATTACAAAGAGGGCACTAGCGTTCGGTGAGCTGAACGCGCTGGTTGAGCAGGTTCATGCCCAGCGAGATAATCAGGTTAATCGTCAAGTAAGTGATCATTACTAGCATCACTACCTCAATCACGCGGCCTGTCTGATTGTTGATCGTGGTTGAAATCTGGAAGAAATCGCCGTAGGCAATCCCAGCGGCCAAACTGGAGTTTTTGGCCAGGTTGAGAAATTCACTGGTCAGTGGCGGAATCATCACCCGCATCGCCTGCGGAAAAATCACCAGCCGCATCGCCTGCCCGGAACTGATCCCCAGCGCTTTGGAGGCTTCCCACTGCCCTTTGGACACCGACTGAATGCCAGCTCGCACTGTTTCAGCAATGAAGGCCGCCGTGTAGAGCACCAGCCCTAGCAGCAGCGCCCCGAACTCGCTTGACAGATGCAGCCCTCCGGTAACAGCCGCATTGGCAAAGGCCGGAGCCTGCCATTCCAGCCCCAGCAGCGCCACCAGCGCCACAGCCCCCAGCCCCAGCAGCAGATTGCGGTAGCCGTTGCCGGACGCGCCCTCCAGCTCCATCACCTTCAGGCGACGCTGCCAAAAAACGGCGGCCAGCACCAGACTTGCCACCAGCAGCGCTAGCGCAATCCAAGTGCGGACTGAGCCAGTTGGCCAGGGCAGGTAGATTCCCTGGTTTGACAGGAACGTTGGGCCGGGGAGCTGCATTGAGTCAGCCACCCTCGGCAGACTTAAAAAGCCCACCGTATAGATGAAGAAAAGCTGTAGCAGCAGCGGTGTATTGCGGAAAATCTCGACGTAGACCGAGGCCAGCTTCCGAACCAGCCAGTTGTCTGACAGGCGTGCAATCCCGACGATAATCCCCAAAACTGTGGCAAACAAGATGCCGAAAATGATTACCCGCAGCGTGTTGACCAGCCCCACTAGGAGCGCCCGCCCAAACGAGTCAGTGGAGCTGTAGGGAATAGCCGAATCGCCAATCCCGAACGAAGCCGGACTGTTGATGAAGCCAAAGCCGAAGTTGAGTCCCAGCTTGCGGAAGTTGACGGTGACGTTGTTGACCATGATGGCCGCAATGATCAGCACCACCAGCAGCACCAGCACTTGGCCAGCTATTTTCAAAAATCGATCGTCTCGCCAGAGTGGAACTTTTTGCTCGTCCATGATTCGGGCAGCTAGAAAAAATAGATGAAACCAGAATTGCGGGATGGCAGATTGCGCCATCCCGCTTGCAACCCTTAGCGGAACGGCGGCGAGTAGATTAGCCCGCCATCTGTCCAGAGCTCATTCAAGCCCCGTTCTAGAGCAAACGGCGTGCCGATGTTGCGGTCGTAAATTTCGCCGTAGTTGCCCACCGCTTTGATGACTCTGGCCGCAAAGTCATTGGGCAAGCCCATGTCGGTGCCCAATGTGCCTTCTTTGCCCAGCAGGCGCTTCACCTCTGGATCAGCGCTGGACTCAGCTTGCGCCAGCGAGGCTTGGGTGATGTCGAGTTCCTCGGCCTGAAAGGTGCTGTAGGTAATCCACTTCACGGCATCTGCCCATTTGGAGTCGTTGTTGCGAACCGCAGCGCCCAATGGCTCTTTCGAGATCACATCATCTAGCACCGCGTAGTTATCCGGGTTAGGCAATGATTTGCGGCGGGCAGTAAGCTGTGAGCGGTCTGAGGTCGCCGCCTGACAGCGCCCTTGCGTGAAGGCCGAGTAGAGCGCATCCTCATCGTCAAACACCACAGGCGTGAATGGAATGTTCTGCTTGCGGAAGCTGTCGGTTAGGTTCTGCTCAGTGGTGGTTCCAGACTGGACGCAGATTGACTTGCCGCTCAGCCCTTTCAGGTCTTTCACGCCCGAAGCGGTCGTCACCAGCATGCCTTGACCGTCGTAAAACGTGGTGGGCATAAATTCTAGACCCAGCGCCGTATCGCGGTTGATTGTCCAGGTTGTGTTGCGGATTAAGACGTCAACTTCGCCGGCAGCTAGGGCTGTAAACCGCTCTTGGGCACTGAGATTGCGAAACTCGACTTTAGAAGGATCGTCAAATAGCGCGGCGGCAATGGCGCGGCAGTAGTCGGCATCCATGCCGGAATATTCACCCCCGCTGTCTACGAAGCTGAAGCCCGGAAGCTGACCGTTGACCCCACAGATCACAGAGCCGCGATCAAGCACGGTATTGAGAACGCTGTTGCCATCTGCGGCTCCGTCGCCTCCCGCTGTGTCGCTAGAGGAGGCACAGGCTACTGCAACTGCTGCTGTCAGCGCGGTGGCTAGCAGCAGGGAAATCCATTTACGCATAGAACTTTTTACACTCACCGAATGAACAGAAAACAATTTAATCGCAGTTCAAGATCGAACCAAATTCTTCAAAGGTGGAAGGATAAACTTCCGGTCTGATGTCCCAACTGGTTTCACAGTTTAGTGTTCTCACAGTCTACTGGTTTTGCAGTTCTAGATGTATCGCTCTTTACAGTTTTTATTTTGTCTAACAAGCAAATGCTCGAAGATTAGCAGAACTTAATCCATCCCTAAGTAACGAAAGCGAAGAATCACGCAAACTACTGCTCTTGAGCAAATTCACGGATCATTGGCAGGCGATTGTGGATGTAATCACTTAGTGCGTCTGCCTCTGGATTGTTGAGAGTTTGCTGCGAGCGCAGCTGACGCAGCAACCACTGCTCTAAACTTCTATCATCTAAGGAAACCGGCACAGTCGCCCGTATTCCATCAATCAGTGACCAGACTTGCCGCAGCATTGAAGGACTCATGGCAACCTCAAAAATTTAAGATTTTCTTTATCTTTAGCTTACCTGCTAAATAAATACCAGATTAGTTCCGACACAAGATGATACATGAGCTACAAAACGCTGATTGTTCGATCTGAGTCTCGGCATAAGCCGCAAAGATCAGTCTCAAGCGCGTTCAGGCTAGGCCAGAATAGCAGCGGCTCAAAACTCAGAAAACTCTTCTTCCTCGCTGCCGTGATCAAACATCACCATGTAGCTGGCGCTGGGCATAATCTGTCGCATGACTTTCAGATGGGCTTCAGCCTCGTAGCGGCGCTGAAACCGATTGAGCACCTGATGTTGCAGGCTGGGCTGTAGGCAAATTAGGCACCAGGGCTGGGGGCGAATGGCTGGATTCATGGGTTGCTCTGCGAAAGGCTGCCTGATTGTAGCGATCTGCATCCGGTTTGCCTATGAATTTTTTAGACAAAGGTTAGATATAAATTTCGCAGCATGAAGATTTGCAGGTTTCAGGAGAAGGCTGTTTGATCTCCAGCTACTTAATCTCCAGCTCAATCGGCAGGCGGCTGTAGGCTCCCTGCGGATCGTTCATCAGCTGCAAAATGCTTAGGTTGGCTTGAAATTGCTCCAGGCCAGTCGTCAGTGGGGTTTTTTGCACTGCGGGTAGATCAACTCCCAGCAGGCTGGCGCTGCCGTTGAGCAACTTCCGAAACAGCCGCGCCTCAAACGATTTGGCCTGCGGGTATTCCGCGAGCTGCCAGTCATCGCCCAGCTTTGCCGCCTCCACCGCCGCCTGAATCGCCGCTTCCAGTCCGCCAATTTCGTCTACTAACCCCAGGTTTTTGGCGGCAGTCCCTGACCAGACTCGCCCCTGGGCAATTTCGTTCACCTTCGGCACCGGAATCGAGCGTGACTCAGAGACAAACTTCAAAAACTGCTCATAGAGCCGATCCACGACCTGCTGCCCAATTACCAGCTCTTCGGGCGTGCGAGGACGGGCAATGGTGTTGCTGTCGGCCAGCCTGGCGGTTTTGACCACGTCCCAGGTGATGCCGTTCTGGTTGGCCAGCGTCTTGACGTTGGGCAGCAGCCCAAACACGCCAATTGAGCCAGTGACCGTGCTGGGAGCCGCAAAGATGCGGCTGGCGTCAGTCGAAATCTGGTAGCCGCCGGAGGCCGCATAGCTGCCCATGGAGACGATAATCGGCTTTTTCTGCTTGATCAGCGAGACTTCGCGGGCAATCAAGGCGGAAGCCGTGGCGCTGCCCCCTGGACTGTTTACCCGCAGCACAACAGCTTTGATGTCGTCGTCTTGGCGCAGCTCGCGCAGCAGAGCCGTCATCCGGTCGCCACCAATCGAGCTAGGCGTGCCCTTGCCGCTGACAATTTCGCCTTCTGCATAAACCACGGCAATTTTGTTGGAGCTGACTCGCCGCTGATCTGATAGCTCAACGGCTCTGGCATAGTCGCTAATATCTACCTGCCGGAACGAGTCGCTGTCTTTGGCTTCGCCCGTCAAATCTTGCAGCTCGGTAAGCACTTCGTCTTCCTGCATGACTTTATCAATCAGCTTGGCCGACTGCGCCTGTTCGGGCAGCAGCAAGCCTTGCTGATCGGCAATGATTTGCAGCTGATCGGGCTTGAGGCTGCGGCTTTTGGCGGTGGCGCTCAAAAACTCACCCCACAAATCAGACAGCAGCTTTTGGCTCTCTTCTTTAGCCTCTGGGCTGCTGGCGCTGCGGGTAAAGGGTTCGATGGCTGACTTGTACTTCCCGGCGCGAATCGGCTGAACGCCAATCCCGTATTTCTGAAACGCGCCGCCAAAGAAAGTGGTTTCCATGCTGAAGCCGTTTAGCTCCAGCGTCGCCGTTGGGTTGAGCAAAATCTGATCGGCCACCGAGGCCAGGTAGTATTCTTTCTCGCTCCAGCCCGTGGTGTCATAGGCGATGATCGGCTTGCCCGACTCGCGGAATTTTTGCAGTGCTTGCCGCACCTCTTGCAGCGTCGCTAGCCCGGAACTGCCGCCGCTACCGGAGAGATAAATCCCGGCGATTCGGTCGTCTTTGGCAGCCTGATCCAGCGTTTGTAGCACCGTTCGCAGTGCCACCGTATTGCGCGGGCTGTTGCCAGAGAGCGCCTGCCCCAGTACCTCACTTGGATTGCTGTTGGGATTTGTGTCGGTGATTTCCTGCGCTAGATCAAACGTCAGCACTGAATCTCTCTCGACGCGCGAGCTAGCCTCTCTGGATGCCGCAGTAATGGCTACCAGCAGTACCGTCAGCCCCACTCCGCTCAAAAATAGAAAGAGAAAGATGCCAGTGACTGTCGCAAACGTCTGTTTCAAAAAATCGCGCATTGATTCAAAAAGGAAAGAACGGGGCTGGCTGTTGGCTAATCGCTAACTCGCTACAGATTCTAGCCTGCCTGCCCGCAGGTCGGGGATGGCGGCGCTGCCTGTACAGAACAGCACGGTGGCAATTTCGGCGCTCAGCGTTTCAACTAGCTCCTGCAAAGCCAGCTCTGAGTCTGCTGCCGCCTGCAAGAAAGGCAGCGCCAGCCCCGCTAGGTCGGCTCCCAGCGCCAGCGCTTTGGCGACATCTAGGCCGTTGCGTAAGCCCCCCGATGCAATCAGCGGCAAATCGGGCGCGGCCTGCCGAATTGCTACCAGGCAATCAGCAGTGGGAATGCCCCAGTTGGCAAAGGTTTGGCCAAGTCGCCGCTGACGCGCATCACTGGCACGCTCGCTCTCAACTCTTGCCCAGGAAGTGCCGCCCGCTCCAGCCACGTCAATCGCCCTAATCCCGACTTCGATCAGCCGCTCTGCCATCTGTGCCGAAATGCCGTTTCCAACTTCTTTAGCGATCACGGGAACGGGCAAATGGCGACAAAGCTGGCCAATTTTGCCCAGCAGATCGCGAAAGTTAGTGTCGCCTCTAGTCTGCACAGCTTCTTGCAGCGGGTTCAGATGCAAAATCAGCGCGTCCGCCTCCAGCCAGTCCACTGCTTGCTGACATTGTGCTAGGCCATAGCTGTAGTTGAGCTGCACCGCCCCCAAATTGGCAAACAGCAAAATATCGGGAGCCACCGACCGCACGGCAAAGCTGGGCAGCACCTCTGGATTTTCGATTGCCACCCGCTGCGACCCCACGCCCATCGCCAGCCCAAACTGCTGCGCGGCAGCGGCCAGCCGATAGTTGATGGTCTGCGCCAGCTCGGTGCCGCCCGTCATGGAGGAAATTAGCAGGGGTGCGGAGAGGGACTTACCGAGAAAATTTGCACTCAGATCTAAATCTGCAAAGTCGAGTTCGGGCAGGCAGCAATGCCGGAATCGATAGCGCTCTAACCCGGTTGTGGCCTGAAACTGCACGTCTTCTTCGAGGCAAACTCGCAGGTGATCGGCTTTGCGGATTTGGGTGGCAGCCGGCAGGCCGCGAGCCGAGAAAACCGCGGGTGAGTCTACGGGTAAATTCACAAAATCCACAGCACTGCCTTTGCGTCTGACTGCATAAGCTAGTGTAGCCATGCCGCCCGCTCTTCTGACGGACTCGCTGGTAATCTGCAATCAAACGCAGCAATTAAAACGCAGCAATTAATGAGCAATTGAACAGGCGACCTAACCAAATCCCCAGATTTTCTAGAAACCTGGGGATGGATGGAGCAAAGGCTGGCTGAGAGCGTCGCTACGGTTTGGCCTCGTACTTGTGAGCGTGGGTTTTGAGCAGAGCACTCACCTGAGTCAGTACCTCGTCGCCCTCTTTTTTGGCGATGGCCTGCCGCTCTGGGAAAAACTCCGGCTGATCTAGGTTGCGGGCAATTGCGTCGTTTACCTGCTGGGCAATCAGATTTTGCAGCTCGCCCTTGGCACGACCCCGCTGATACTCAGCCCCTTCTTCAGTGGTGGCGTAGAGTGGCGGCAAGCGGTTGAGCGCGTAGGCCGCCACATCGCCCAGATCGAGCGTGCAGTCGCTGGTGGCCTCAATTTCGGCAACGCGAGCGATGGCTTCAGTCAGCACTAGCTCTTCCATGACGTTGATGAACTGCTTGCGCGGCACGGCCACAACTTCGCCTGTCAGCAGCGACCCCATCAGTCGATCCAGCGCCATATACTCTTCAATCGAGAGTTCTGAGGCCGTATCGCAGATCCGACCCACTTCGGATTCCATTGCTGGGGTCAGATAGCCATCCTGCATGGCTTGTTCAACAATTTTTTCAATGCTCATAGGTTTTTGATATTGCTCCACAAGAATGCTCCACACTGCCGGAAACCGTCGGGAATTGTCGCGAATTGAGGGTGGGGGCTTATCTGCGTTCTGTTCTAGTGTGCCCCAGAAAGCGGCAAAGGTACGGCTCGCTCACAGGAATTTCTAGATTGCCGTTTACTCAAAACCTTGATAGCGCCAAGGCACTGGATCAACCGCCTGCCCGTTCACATAAAGCCCCCAGTGCAGATGCGGGCCGGTGGCAATGCCAGTAGACCCGATGGCGCCAATCCGCTGTCCGGGCTGTACCCGATCACCTTCTTTTACGTCAATCCGGCTGAGATGTAGAAAAATGCTGGACACGCCCTGTCCGTGATCAATACCAATTGTGTTGCCATGTAGCTCAAAGCCATCGGCAACGCGGCCAATCAGCACGACGCGGCCTGCCGCCGGAGCCGTGACCGGATCGCCTGTGCCTGCCGCATAGTCTACGCCTCGGTGGTAGTAGTCTTTGGCGAATTCGCCGTTGTAGTAACGCTGCACGCCGTAGATCGTAGAGATTTCGCCCTGACTGGGGCGCAAAAACGGCCCGTTCCAGAACTTCTCGGGCGTGACCAGCGCCTTAAACGCATCGACTTTGTCAAACTCATAGTCTGTGCCTTCTGGGCCGCCGCCATCCCCCAGCCAAATGCTCTGGGTTGGGAAGTCGCGGTCGCGCAGCTGAAGCGGCACAGCCTGCGTTTGATTGGCGGCCACAACTTGCAGATTCAAGGCTCCGGGCGCATCTAGCGGCGTAGTCGGCAGCAGCGCTCGGTAGCGATTGGCTGCCAATGCAAACAGCGGATAGCTCTTCTGACGCATGGAGATTGTCGGGGCAGTTGCAGGACTTGCGCTGTCGGTTGACAGCTGCACGACCACCGAAATGGTGTCGCCTAACTGCGGATTAGTGGGCTGCACCTGCACCTGCATGGGTTGGGCTGAAGCTACTGGAGCCACCGGAGCCGTGAGAGCCGGAACCGCACTCAGCAGCACCAGCGTCAGGCTGCCAACAAATAGGCTGCCCCAGAATCGGCTGCCCCAGAATCGGCTGATGGATCTTATTAGATGGTTGCGGAATCGCTGTGGAATGGCCATATTTTCAACCTGGCTGAGCAGAGGTGGCATGATGCTAGAGACTCAGATAGATTAGCGCTTCTGCTGCCTACAGGCCACCTACAGGCTAGAAAACTTCGGTATGCTGAAACTAATATTAAAAAATATTGCTGGCCTGCATTTCTGCGTCAGCTTTACTTTGTTAACTAGCTTTGTCAGCTGATAAAAACTCGTGCAAGAAGATTTCCGCTTAATTGTTGACCTGGTTGTGGTTTTGGCGGCGGCGGCGGGCGGTGGATTGTTAGCGGCGCTGCTGCGTCAGCCGGTGCTGTTGGGCTATTTGATGGGTGGCGCAATCGTTGGGCCAGCAGGTTTGGGACTCGTCAAAGAGCTGATTCAGGTGGAGACGCTCGCGCAGTTTGGGGCGGCGTTTCTGCTGTTTGCGCTGGGCGTGGAGTTTTCGTTCTCTGAGCTGAAAAAGGTGCAGGGGATTAGCTTGGGCGGCGGCGGTCTGCAAATTCTCTCGACAATTGCTGTCACGACGCTGGTTTCGGTGGTCGTCGGCTGGGTCACTTCGCCGACGCAGGGGATTTTTCTGGGCGGGATTCTGTCGCTCTCCTCCACGGCGGTCGTGCTGAAATGCCTGATGGAGCGCAACGAAACCGAGTCAACGCATGGGCGCATCATGCTGGGGATTTTGGTAGTGCAGGATCTGGCGCTGGGGCTGATGCTGGCAGTACTGCCCGCGCTCGACAGCCCTTCCGACGAGATTGGGCGAGCGGTGGGGATTGCCCTGCTCAAGACGGCGCTGCTGGCGGGTGGTTCGGTGGTGGCGGGCATTTGGCTGATTCCGCCTCTGCTGCGGCTGCTGGCCAAAACTGAGAGCCGCGAATTATTTCTGCTGGGCGTGGTGGCACTCTGTTTGGGGATTGCCCTGCTGACGGAATACATGGGTCTGTCCATTGAGATGGGAGCCTTTATTGCGGGGCTGATGATCTCGGAGGTGGAATATTCGGATCAGACGCTGACCTATGTGGAGCCGATCCGCGACATTTTTGCGACGCTGTTTTTTGCGGCGATTGGGATGCTGATCGACCCGCTGTTTATCTGGAACAACCTGGAGCTAATTCTGGGGCTAGTGGCGCTGGTGTTTGTCGGCAAGTTTTTGATTATTACGCCGCTGGTGCGCGCCTTTGGCTATTCGCTCAAGACCTCGCTGATTGTCGGGCTGGGGCTGGCGCAGATTGGCGAATTTTCGTTTGTGCTGGCCAGCAAAGGGCAGGTGCTGGGGCTGGTGTCGCGGCGGGTCTATCTACTGATTTTGGGCACGACTGCCGTGACGCTGGTGATCACGCCATTTGTGCTGCGGGCAATTCCCAAGCTATTCGACTGGGCGGATACCCTGCCCTGGCTGAAGCAGATTTTGGACGGCAGCGACGAGCCTGTTGAAGTGCCTGAGCATCTGCCCAGCCAGAATCACATTGTGGTCTGTGGCTATGGCCGAGTCGGGCGCAATATCGTGCAGCTCTTGCAGACCTACAAGCAGCCTGTGGTGGTAATCGACCAGTCGGAGCAGCGGATTCAGCAGCTCCGCGAGGCCAATATCCCCTACGTTTACGGCAATGCCGCCAGCCTGCATGTGCTGGAAGCCGCCGGGGTAGAGCAAGCGCGCGGTCTGGCGATTGCCCTGCCTGATCCGATGAGTACCCGCCTTTGCCTGAAGCGGGCGCTGGAGCTGGCTCCCGAACTCGATACAGTGGTGCGGGCGACGCAGGAAAAAGATTTGGAATTGCTCTATCAGCTGGGGGCACGCGAGGTCGTACAGCCCGAATTTGAAACCAGCATTGAGCTGTCGGCACATTTGCTGACTGGGCTGGGCGTGCCGCTGCCCGTGATTCAGCGGGAGGTGCAGCAGCTTCGCAGCTCGCGCTATCTTGACTTCCGGCCTGAGCGACTGCCGGAGCAAGTGTCGCGAGAGCTAAAAAATGCGGCTCAGGATATGAACAGCCGCTGGTATTCGCTGCCGGAAGCTTCGCCGCTGGTGGGCATGACGCTGGAAGAAACCGATCTGCGGCGCTTAACCGGAGTCAGCCTGATGGCGATTCAGCGAGCATCGGGAGCAGAGGTCGATTACCCCAATGCCAGCACCCAGCTTGAGGTCGGCGACCGACTGCTGATTGTCGGTGAAGCTGACGAGCTATCTGCGTTCGGGGAGCTAGCTAACGGCAAAGCGGCAATTCCGGGCAGCAGCATGTCTTGTCAGTGGCTACTGGTACCGGAAGAGAGCCAGGTCGTGGGCAAAACGCTAGCCGAATTGCATATCCGACGGCAGTTTGGCGTACTGGTTCAGGCGATCCGGCGTGAGGGCAAATTCATCAGCTATCCCAACGGCGCTAGCGACTTGCAGGCGGGCGACCGGCTGCTGCTCTGCGGTAACTTTCACGCGCTGACCAAAGCGAGCTACTGGATTGCGCCCGTTCTCCCCGACCAACAGCTTGTGCCGATGCCACTGGCGGTGATGAGCGAACCGCTGCGGGAAGAGGCGGTCTGAGCTGCACCCAATCTATTTCCAGATCTATGCTGCGGCTGACTTTTGTAATCAGAGCGCAAGCCGTAAGATATCTGCATACTGAACTGGCGGAAATCACATGCGGTGGGATTTTGGGCGACGCAGTCAAAACGTAGAGGACAGGCGCGGCAGAGGCGGCATGGGCGGGACAGTGATCGGCGGCGGCATCGGCACGATTTTGCTGGCGATTGTGGTGACGCTACTGGGCGGTGATCCGTCGGTGATTTTGCAGCAGGCGGCTTCAGGGGGCAGCGGCAGGCAAACAGATGTTACGTCACCTGAAGCGGAACGACAGGTGGAATTTACAAAAGTGGTGCTGGCAGATACCGAAGATGTCTGGAGCGAGGTGTTTCGAGAAGAAGGCATCCCCTATCGTAAGCCAACGCTGGTGCTATTTTCGGGGCGCGATCAGTCGGCTTGCGGCACGGCAGACCGAGCGGCTGGCCCATTCTACTGCCCGCTCGATGAAAAAGTCTATCTAGATCTGAGCTTCTTTCGAGACTTAGCGACTGAAATGCAGGCTCCAGGCGATTTTGCCCAGGCTTATGTCGTGGCTCACGAAGTCGGCCATCATGTCCAAAAGCAGCTCGGCATTTTAGATAAAGTCCATGGATTGCAAAGCCGAGTTAGCAAAACCCAGTCGAACCAGCTCTCGGTGCGGCTGGAGCTACAGGCTGACTGCTTCGCGGGCGTTTGGGCAAATCGCTCCCAAGATCGCCAAAACAACCTTGTGCTGGAGCAGGGCGATCTCGAAGAAGGGCTACGAGCCGCCAGCAGCGTCGGCGATGACCGCTTGCAGATGCAGGCACAGGGCTATGTCGTGCCTGAGTCGTTTAACCATGGCTCCTCCGAGCAGCGGATGCGCTGGTTTCGGCAGGGCGTAAAGACGGGCGATCCAGGGCAGTGCGATACCTTTAACGCCAGTAAGCTCTAGTTATGCAGTAGATATTAACAAATGTAAAGCTTTAGGCATCTTTAGGTTTATGTCTGACCAGCTCGGTGCCTGCGTCTGCTCTAGTGAGTGGTTCTGCTCTCTAGCGTCACGGCGGGTCGGGAGAGCTTTGCCTAGTTCCGTTTGGGGCAGGCGCTATTCTACCGCAGCTTTTGCGGCTGCTTGATCCAGATCTGCCCGACCACCGCTGGTTTTCTTGGAGACTAGCCTGCTCTAGAAGAAATCCAGTTCATCAAGCTGAAGTTCCATCTGAATATTACAGCGCTCGTAGGGTGAGGGCTGTCTGATAACCTTACGAAACCCTAGCTTTTGATAAAGGTTAATGGCAGGCTTCAGTTTTGTGTTGCTCTCTAAAAAGATGCGCTTTGCCCCTAAGTCACGCGCTTTTTGGATGATTGCCTGCCCTAACAGCCAGCCGATACCTTTGCCCCTGGCGGCGGCTGTGACTGCCATTTTGGCGAGTTCATACCTGTCGTCATCCAGCTTAATCAGAGCGCAAGTTCCTACGGCTTCATCGTTGATCAGCGCGATATAAATATGACCGCCTGGCCGGAGAATTTTCTGCTCTGGAGCATGGAGAGCTTGATGATCAGCTGCTTCTAGCTCAAAATATTCGCCGATCCACTCACAGTTCAACCGCTGGAAGTCCTCGTGAAACGCTGGCGAGTAGTCTACGAGTTCGACAGACTGGCTTTCGCGCGCCTTCCGCACGCTTTGAACGCGCGCCAAAAAGCTTTGGTCTGTCAGCAAGAATTCGACCTCTTCGAGAGCCTGCCAGAGATCGTGCTGTGTCGCTGACAAAAGATCTTCAACCGCCTGTGTCACATCTTGGTACTGCTTCTGAATGCGGCTAACCATCTGCTGACCCGTATCAGAGAGCTTGACAATGCTAACTCTGGCATCCTGTTCAGCTTTTTCCGTCGTTGTCAGTCCTTTCTGGCTCATTTCTTTCACAATTTGGCTCACCGAAGGATGTGCATGACCAATAATGTGAGCAATCTCGGTGATTGATGCCTGCTCCTGCTGGGAGAGCACGTAGAAGACCGGAAACCATTTTGGATCCAAGGCCACATCGTAAAGCGCGTAGATCTGGGCGGCATCCGCAGTCAACTGGTCGCTCAAGCGTCGTAAACGGCTCCCCAAAGCTAATTTGCCAACTTTAGAATAGAAATCCATCACCATGTAAGTAATTACGTAATTAACTACATATTATAAATGTATAAAGATGGAGCGCAAAAAAATAAGGGGCGATTACGCCCCCACAGGTTGCAAATTGCCGATTGAACTACATCAGGCCGACCTGCGAAAGAATGCCTTGACCCGTTAGCAGCTCAGTTGCTAGGCCAATCACGAAGCCTAACATTGCCAAACGACCGTTCCAGGTTTCAGCGAACTGAGTAAAACCGAACTTAGGGGCTTGATTTTCCATGATGTTAGACCTCGTTGTTGTATCAATCTCATTACGAACAGCTTAACATAACTTTAGAGAAATGCGTAACATTTCGCAATCTTTTCAGAGACAGCACTTTTGCTAGTCTTCCAGTTTTTTAGCTGCTAGCGGTAGAAAAATGGTCAGCACCTCGCCCTCCTGCGGATGTTCGCGCACAATCAGCTTGCCACCTAACGCCTGAAACAAATTTTTGGTAACGGCCATACTGAGGCTGAGATTGCCAGTTTCCGGCTGAAACATCAGCAGCTGTCCAATTGAGCGTACCGCTGGTGCAAAGCCAATTTTGGCGCGCAGCTCTTTTGTGCTAGCGCCACTCCCAGAACCATTTGAGCCTGCACCATTCAGCGCTCCATGTCCGCAGTCTTGAGGATGTGACAGCATTTGCAGCTTCAGCTGATTTCCGGCAGGCGTTACCTGTACCTGAATATGACTACCCGGCGGCAGGCGATGCGTGATCCGGTCAATTAAGCCCGTCAAAGCCTGATCCAACATCACCGGATCGGTAGCCACCATCGGCAGCTTTTGTGGTAGCAGAATATCCAGCGTATGGCTATGCTGGCTAGCCTGCTGCTGCCAGCGGCCAATGTTCTGCTGAATCATCTGAGCCAGCGAGATGGGAGCCAGCGACATCAAGGCATGCTGAGAGTGGCTAGTTTGCAGTTCGGCAGCGCGAAAGATCAGGCTAAAGCGATCGATCTGCTCGGTGCATTCGCGATCGATGATCTCTAGCCGCTTCAGCACGTCGGGACTGAGGTCTTTGCGCTTAAGCAGCAGCCGCGTCAGGGTGCGAATCGTGCTCAGCGGCGTGCGGACTTCATGCGCCAGAGCCTGCAATAGCTCGGTATCGGCGGTATTGCCACCCGCGCGAACTGCTGGCTCATCTAGCGGTTCGGGCTGCGGCTCTGAAGGATTTGGCAATGCCGTGAACGTGACGGACTCCGAGGGAGAGCACTCGTTCAGTTCAGCAGGCTCCGGCAGATTCGCCAGCAGCAGGCGGCTAAACTCGCTGACGGTGCGGTAATCCGGCACAACGGGCGTAAACTGCTTCACCAGTCGACTCATGGGTTTAATCAAATGCGAAGCCGTCAGCTGGAGTCGGGCTTGCAGCGAGCGCCAGACCTGCCAGACCACCTCTGGATCAAACGAAAACAGAAAGGCCGGATCGCCAGTTGTCGTCTCGCCCAGCGTCATCACCAGGCTAAATTCGGGCGTGAGCAGCAGCGCAAACTGCTCAGCGGCTAGCGGATCATCTGCTCGCAGCGGCAGCGTGGGGACTGTTTTCCAGGGCTTAGCCGCAGGCTCAGCGGGCGGCAAGACCTGCATCGTCTCCCCGCGCGCTCCGGCTGTAAAGACCCAGGTCGCGATCTGCTCCATCCAGTCAGCCTGCTGCAAGACTGGGAAAGGGCCTGAGAGCAGCAGTGCCCGTACGGGTGTGGCTGGCTCTGGCCGCTCGCTGAGCGTGGGCAGCTGTGAGTCAATATTTTGCTGTAAGAGCTGATTTAAGGCGGCAACCGCGCCACTCCACTCCCGCTCAGCTTTGAGGCGCTGCTGCACAGGAGACTGGAATGCAGACGGCTGAAACGGACTCTGACTCTGAGCTGTCCGCTGAGGCTTTTGAGCTGCTGCTTGAGATGTCCCTTGAGATGCCACCTGAGCTGAATCATCCAGCGTCAAAATCTCGCTCAGCGTTGGCAGATACCATTTATACACAAGACCTCTACCCAATGATTTCTAGCCCAATGATTTTTGGCTCAAAGCCTTTGAGTCCAATGCCTTTGAGTCCAATGCCTTTCGGCAACGTATTGCCAGAAAGTGCCAGAAAAGTGTCAGTGCTGCTCTTCTATCTATGACCATACTGGCAATCAGAGGTTGATCACAGGCTCAAAACCGAACCAATTGTTCGCAATCTCCTCCCTTTTGCAAATCGCTGGGCAGGCAATCTCCTATTTCACCTTCACCTTGAGATTGCGGTCGAGATTGTCGTATCCGGCAATGAAGCCATTTTTTAAGCTCACGGAGCTATTGTCATAGTAAAGTGTCTCAGCGCAGGCAGACGGGTTGAGCACGACCTGAGTGGGTGTCCCCTGGACTCGCAGCAGATCCTCGCGGTGCGAGTCGGTTGTCCAAACCGGGCTGCGGCTATCTTGTGGCGTTAAAATCGGCTGCATCTGTACCTTGAGATTGCGCGTCTGATTGTCATAGCCCGTCACCCGTCCGTTGATCAGCTCAACCGTGCTGTTGCCATAGTGCAGCGTTTCTTGATCAGAGTAGTCGTAGCGCAACACGCGGGTCGGCGTACCCTGGATCTCAAAGACGGTTTCTTTGAGGGAGCCAACGTCCCAAACGCCAGCTTGAGCAGTCGGGATAGGCAACTCGGTGGCCGAGGCTTTGAGATTACGATCTGTGTCGCTGTAGCGTACTACTAGGCCATTGGCTAGCTCCACCTGGCTTTTGCCATACTGCAAGATTTCTTTGCAGAGCGAGTCGTAGCGCTCGGTGCCAGTCGGCTGGCCTTGCAGCTTCAAGACCGCCGCCCGCCGCGAGCCAATTCCCCAGAGATCGCCCGTCATGGGCTGACTAGAGGCTTCTTGGCTGCGCTTCTGGGCATAGCGGAGATTGGTTTGGTATTCAGAGATTTTAGCGACCGCCACCTCATATCGTGGATCAGAGCGGGGCACCTTTTGCATCAGCTCAACTGCTTCCTGCCACCAGTCAGACACCTGCTGCCATTCCTGGATCGATTGGGCACTCTGGGTCAGCTCGGCAGCACTCATCGCCCGGTTGACGCTCCAGCGAAAGGCTTCTGCCTTGGGAATGGGGCGCGTTGGCTCCGAGGACTGGAAGCTACTGCCCATAAATAGACCGATAAACCCAGCCGTTCCCAGCGCCAAAGCGACGCAAAGCGCGATCAGCGGCAGCAGAGAGGACGACCGCCGCAGAACTGGAGTCTGAATCGGTCGCCTGACTTCTAGCAGTGGATAGCTCTCACGGCTGGAATGGCCGTTCGACTGTCCTCTGCCGTTGCTTCTGCCGTTACCATTACCGTTGCCGTTCTGCCCAGGCTGTTGACTCATAGCTTGGCGTTATCCAATCGAACTGTGTGAAAGAGCTTGGTGAAATTCTGTCAAGTATACCAACTGAGTTTTGTCAAATCCCCAATCGCTTCGTCAGGTTATTTGATCCGGGCTGTAGTCAGCAATGATCTGGCGCACTAGCTCAGCCGCATTGCTGCGCCTGTAGTGCGTGTGACCAGAACCTTGCCTGGAGCCAGCTTGATCTGAGACAGCCCAGCCCTGCGTCATCTGCGGCGCTCGCCAGAGGTTGAGATGTCCTACTGGCGGGTCGGCATAGAATCGAATGGGCTGAACGCCCGCTGTATCCAGCAAAGCCGAACTCCAGTGCGTGAACGGGTCATGGCTGAAGCGATGCACTGGAAACTGGGAGCGCAGCGGCATTCCCCAGCCGTCAAAGGCCAGCAGCGCCACCACTCGTCCGCCCAACGCCTGCCAGAGATTGGCGGCTGTGACTGCGCCCACCACGCCTGCACTAAAGCCAATTAGCAGCAGCGGTGTTTCCAACCCCGTTCGCGCTAGCAAAAATGCCAGAATCTGCATAGCTGAATAGGCAGGAGCTG
The DNA here is from genome assembly GCA_019359155.1 of Pegethrix bostrychoides GSE-TBD4-15B. Classification (GTDB taxonomy): domain Bacteria; phylum Cyanobacteriota; class Cyanobacteriia; order Elainellales; family Elainellaceae; genus Elainella; species Elainella bostrychoides. The sequence goes on along the minus strand of JAHHHV010000068.1, from coordinate 50,057 downwards.
CCGGGGCTGGATAGATCCAGGCTGTGGGCAGTGAGACAGCCTGCACAAACTGCCGGGTGAGCGCTGGCGGATGGATGCCGGGGCAGATCACAATCTGTACAGGCTGATCGGGGGAATGATTTTTAGCCAAGATGTTTAGCCAATGATTTTTAGTCACAAGTGAACGCTGGTTTCTTGCCCATGCGATTCAGTAGAACGGTAGACTGAGGAGTGGCACTGCTGTCGCGCCTGCGGAGATTTGGGCTGCCATGAAGCTACGCTCGTTTTATTCAGTTTTGGTTGGCGTTGTGCTAGTGCTGCTGCTGGCTGGCGGTATTGGAGCCATCTGGCTGACCACAGGCTCCGGCGATATCGCGACAGCGACGGCACCCGCACAACGCAGCCAAAAGCCACCTTCTAGTCTGACGCAGCCCGCCACAAATGCCAGCGCCCTGTTTATCTCACGGCAGGCATCGCTGGTGCTGGCGCTATTGAGCAACCCCGAACAGCTCTCTGACTTCTGGATTTCAGGACTCGCAGCGACCCAGCGCCAAACCCGGCAGGCTGAGCTAGCATCCCTGTCGCAAGCTATCTTTGCTGAGTTTGGCCTGGACTACAGCCGCGACCTCAAATCCTGGCTGGGCAATCAGGCCACCTTTGCCGTGATGTCGGCAGATATTGATCGAGATCCGGAAACCGGCTTGCAGCCCGGATATCTGCTGGTGCTGGCGGTGCAGGATCCGCTGGCTGCCGACGCATCTCTGCGGGCATTTTGGCAGCGGCAGGCCGAAAAAGAGCTCGTGAGCGAGCAGTTTGCGGGCGTTGAGCTGCGCTATGTAGGAGGTTCAGACTCTAAGCTGAATCTGGCCAGCGCTATCGTCGGCAGTCAGTATATGCTGTTCGCCAACTCTCCAAAAGTACTGCGAGCAGCGCTCAACAATGCTCAGGTGCGCGAACTCAGTCTGGAGCAGAGCTTTGCATACCAGCAGGCACTAGAGCAGGTCACAGAACCGCAGGCTGGCTTTGTATTTGTGAATCTCCCAGAGCTGAGTTCCAAGCAGCGCCAGAAATTAGCCCAGCTCAGCCAGCTCGATCTCTCAGACTACGACAGCCTGATGCTGGCGCTGCGGCCTGTTTCGCAGGGGCTGCTAGCCGATGCAGTTTTCCTGGCGACCCACCCGACGCTCAGCCCGTCTGATGCCGCTGACTTGATCGACGCTAGGCCGCTGCTGCGCTTTATCCCGACGCTCAGCCATTTTGCGATTGCCAGCCGGGATTTGACTCAGGTTTGGCACAGTTCAGCCGAGGCTGGAACCGCTGACTGGCAGGGAGATCTGCGGGCACTTCAGCAAAAGCTAGGGCTGAATCAGCTGGGCGAACTCGAAGCCGACTTTTTGCAGGGCGATTTTGTCTTGGCGCAGCTCCCCCATCTGGGTCGAGCCGACGACTGGCTGCTGGTCGTGCCGCAGTCTTCAGCCACGTCCGACCTGCTGACGCAGCTTGACCAGGCGGCTCAGCAGCAGGGCATGAGTTTGGGGTCATTCCCGCTTGGAGAGCAGACCGTCTATGCCTGGACAAAGCTGAAGCCCTCAGGCGCAGCTGGCGCGGTTTCGCTGCAAGCTGAAGTACAGGGGCTGCGCGCTAAGTTTGAGAGTGGAACCGGAGACTACGAAATTTTTGCAACCTCGCTGGAGGCGCTAGAGCAGGCGCTCTCTAAATCAGATAGTCTTGGCTCCAGCTTTAAGACAGCGCTTCAGCAGCTGCCATCGCCCAATCAGGGCTATCTCTATCTCGACCGCAAGGCGTTAGAACGGCGGCTTCAGACTGATTTATTGCCGAACTCACTGCTCAAATCCCTGCTGCACAGCGCTCAGTCAGCCTTAGTGACGCGATATGGCGCAGACGAAATCGGCGAACATGCTGCGGCCTTCTGGCGATTGGTAGACTGAAGAGAGGCTGCTTCCTTGCCGTTTGCTTCAGCTTGCTCTATGCCGACTTCAATTCAGGCTCTGCCTGCTCACGTCGTTCACCTGATGGCGGCGGGTGAGGTGATCGACTCTCTGGCTGCCGTCGTGCGCGAGCTAGCTGAAAACGCGCTGGATGCGGGCGCGACTCGGATTATGATTCAGCTTTGGACAGACTGCTGGCGGATCAGCGTTGCTGACAATGGCGTAGGCATGCGCCTCAGCGATCTCGAACAGGCGGCTCTGGCGCACCGCACTAGCAAAATTCAGCAGCAGGCCGATCTCTGGCAGATTCGTAGCCTCGGCTTTCGGGGGGAGGCGCTGCACAGTTTGGCGCGGCTGTCTGAGCTGGAGATTTGTAGTCGCGCTCAGACTGAGGAAGGCTACCGAATTCTCTATAGTGCTGAAGGTGAACCAACGCAGATCCAGCCGCTGGCGCTGGCTCCCGGCAGCATCGTCACCGCCGATAGTCTGTTTGAGCACTGGCCGTCTAGGCGGCAGCAGCTGGCACAGCAGCTGCGAGGCTTGCAGCAGGCGGTGCAGCATTTGGCGCTTTGCTATCCGCAGACGACTTGGCAGGTGGAGCAAAACGATCGCCCTTGGTTCGCGATTTGGGGTAGCCCCACCGCCAAGCTGATTCTGGCGCAGATTCTCCGAGTGCCGCCGACTGATTTACAGGAGGTGAGGCTGGCAGATGCAGCACTGGAAGATGCCAATACTGCCCTGACACTCACCCTCGGCCTGCCCGACCGCTGCCATCGCCATCGCCCCGACTGGGTGAAGCTGGCCGTCAACGGCAGAATTGTGCGGCTGCCGCAGCTAGAGCAAACCCTGATCTCCAGCCTGCGCCGCGCCTTGCCCCGCGAGCGATTTCCGGTCTGCCTGCTGCATCTCCAGGCTCCGCCCGACCAGATCGACTGGAACCGCCATCCGGCCAAAACCGAACTCTATCTGCGCCATCTCGAAACCTGGCAGGCGCAGGTAAAGCAGGCGGTTGATCAGGCATTGCAGTCCAGTTTAGAAAACAGTCAGCCGATGCACCAACTGCTGAAGGTTGCTGAAGCTGAAGGAGTTTACCGCACCAGCCGCGAAGTTGCCCCCGCCCCTAAAGCTAACTCTGAAGCTAACTCTGAAGCTAACTCTGAACCGACCGCTGCCGAGCCGCTCATTCCGCTCAAGGCGATTGCTCAGGTACAGAGCATGTATATCCTAGTCGAGCATCCTAGCGGCATCTGGCTCGTCGAGCAGCATATCGCGCATGAGCGGGTGCTGTATGAGCAGCTGCTGGATCGTTGGCAAATGGTGCTGCTGGAACCGCCGCTGATGGTGGGGCAGCTTTCGGAGCTACAGCAGGCGCAGCTCTTACGCTTAGGGCTGGAGGTGGTGCCGTTCGGGGAGCAGCAGTGGGCGGCGCGGTCGGCTCCAGAAACGCTGGCGCAGCGGTCGGACTGCGCCGAGGCAATCTGGGAGCTCAGTCTGGGCGGCGATTTGGATGCAGCGCTGGTGGCAACCGCCTGCCGGACGGCAATTCGCAACGGTCAGCATTTGAGTCCAGCCGATATGCAAAGCCTAATTGACCAGTGGCAGGCCACCCGCAATCCGCGCACCTGCCCTCACGGTCGACCTATTTACCTGTCGCTGGAAGAGTCCAGCCTGTCGCGCTTTTTCCGCAGGCATTGGGTGATTGGCAAAAGCCACGGTATTTAGTGAGCAGAGTTTTAGCAAGCATGACGCTACTGCTCCACCGCCGAGCGTCCCTGCTTGCCCAGCCGAAACACCACGAAATAGCCAAAATAAAGCACGTAGACAATCAGCGCCACGATGCCCAGAAACCCCAAGAACCCTGGCTTGTAGCCCGCGTGCAGCCAGTTCTTGAAGCCCAACGGTGGCTCCTGCCAGATCTGACAAAAGGGCGTTGCAAAGGCGGTTTGAGAGATGGCACATTGCAAAAAAGGGATACTCAGCAAGGCTCCCAGAGCGCTGTAGATGCTCACCGCCCAGCGCCAAGCCGTGAGGCTAAGCTTGAGCGGACGCTGAGATAGCTCGCTGATTTCTTCGTTGAGATCGACCCAAAACCAGAGGCTAATCGGGATCAGGATTCGCGCCATAAAGCCCGCCATGAAAGCAATCGGCAGGTTGCCAATCATCAGATAGACCGTGATCGCCAGCAGGCTAGAGACGCGCCAATAGATGATCAGCAACCGTTCAATCGCCTCGGAGCGCTTGGCAAATGCCCATATTAATAAAATCAGCGGAAGAATAACGGTGAACAGTACCGCCAGTCGGTAATCCATCCAGACCAAAGATTTCAGCAAATCCTGCGACATATCCGACCCAGCGCGTCAGCTAACCCAACGTTGTCAAGGGTAGCACTAATATTGAACAATATTGAACGCTAGGCCGCAGGTCTCCAATGCCGTCAATGCCGTCGATAGAGCACAAAAGCGCTTGTTAACACCGCAGCAGCGCTAAGAATATGAACCATGTTAAAGGGCGTGCCGGGAAAAAACCAGGAGTCCGTGCGGAGAAGCTCAATGAAAAATCGGCCTAGTGGATACCAGATTAAGTAAAGTAGCGTCAGGTCGCCGTCCTTCAATTTAGAATCAAATTTGCGCGAGATCCAGAACAGTAGGCCAAACCCAATCAAGTTCCAAACAGATTCGTAGAGGAACAATGGCTGGAATCGCACGGTATCAGGATACTGATTGAGATCCGTGTAAGGCGGAATACGATGCTGTGGATCAATTCTCAGCCCCCAAGGCAGAGTCGTTGGCGGGCCGTAAAGCTCCTGGTTAATAAAATTCCCCCAGCGGCCAATCGCCTGCGCTAAGGGTAAACCCAGCGCGATTGAGTCCAGAAATTTAAGCGCAGGTAAATTGCGAAGGCGGCAGTATAAAAACAGCGCAATCGATCCGGCAATAAACCCGCCGAAAATGTGAATTCCGCCCTCCCAGATCTGCAGAATTCGCAAGGGATGACTCAAATACTGCCCCAGCTCTGATCTGGGTGACTGAACGAAAACATAGTAAAGACGCGCCCCCAGAAATCCCGGAATCACTACCCAGAGCAGCAAATCCCAGAAATCATCCGCTTTCAGGCCGCGCCGCGCCACCTCACGGCTCGCAATCTGCGCGCCCAAAATCACGGCGGTCGCCATCAGCAGGCCATACCAGCGCAGCGCAAACGGGCCAAGCTGAAAGATAATCGGGCTGACGGGCGGATACATGGTGCTAGTCCTCTAGATAGCCGAGGTCGCGGAGACGGCGCTGCACTTCGGGATCGTCAAAGCCGGGAGCGCGATCTGGCGTGAGGTTGGCCAAGCTCTCGCCAGCAAAGCCTTGCAGATAGTCTTGCAGCAGCTCCACGTTTTCCGGGAAAATATCGCTCAAGTCCAGCGTCTCGTCGGGATCATTGCAGAAATCATACAGCTCCAGCCGACTGCCCGTTTCGATCAGCTTGTGACTGCCAATCCAGACGGCGCGGCGGGACTGATCGCAGGCATGGGCTTTGACTAGCTCTGGCTGACGTTTCTGCAATAAGTTCAGCACGTTTTGCGGCGGAATCGCTTCGGCAAAGATGCGACGCGCCAAGTCTGGCGACTGCGCCAAGCTGAGGGCAGCTTCGGCTTCGCTAGCCAGTCCGGCAGCCGTCAGCATTGTCTGGAACAGGCAGCGTGTTGAAACGACATCAGAGCGCAGACCTGCTGTGAAATGCCCCGCTGGATCGCGGATCAGCAGCGGCACCTGCACTAGCTCGTTGTAGAGCGAAATCGAATGCCCAATCAGCTCTTTCTCGCCCAGATGCTCGCCGTGATCGGAGCAGATCACCACCAGCGTATTCTCCAGCCTGCCGCTCTCCTGAAGCGCCTGCAAAAACGCGCCGACCTGAGCATCTTGATAGGCCACCTCGGCGTTATACATGCCGTCCAGCGTTGCCTTTTGATCAACATCCAGCGAGCCGGCCAGCGGCGCCAGCCAGCCGTAGACATCGCCGTTGAAATGGCGCAGATAGTGCTGAGCAGCCTTGTCGCGCAACACGTGTGGCGCGAAGCGTTCGACGTAGGCGCGGGGCGGATGGTAGGGCATATGCGTGCCCATCAGGTTGATAAATGCAAAAGCAGGCTGGTCAGCAGATAGCCCCGGACGGTCGATCAGCAGTTTGGCGGCATCGTTGAGCGACTTGGCCGTGTTGCCTTTAAAGCTCAGCGCCGTCTGCCAGATGGGCACCATCAGCGGCGAAAACGACAGCGCCAGCAGCAGCTCAGAGCGGGCAAACGAATCCTGCACCTGATTCAGCATTCCGGCTAGGAGGCGCTTAAACGACTGGCGATAGCGCCCTACCCAGCCCGAAGCCAGCCCGGCCTGATTGGGACGCGAGGTGAGCAGACCGCTATAGTTGAGAAAGCTGTAGAAGCCGCGCCGCAGTCCGTTGTTGATCACGCCGACCAGCGGATTGTTGCAGAAGCCTGCCGTGTAGTAGCCGCCAGCGCTGAGGCGTTCGGCCAATGTCGGAATCTCCGGCGGCAGCACCGAGTAAGACTGCACCACCTGATGCGCGGAGGGGTAGAGTCCGGTAAACATCGAGGCATGCGAAGGAACCGTCCACTGAGCCGCCGCCACCGCATTGCTGAAGCGTGTAGCGCTCTGGGAAAACCGATCGAGATGGGGCGAAATTTCGCGCGGATAACCATAGCAGGAGAGTCGATCGCTGCGCTGCGTATCTAAAACCAAAAATAGAATATCGGGACGCTGCTTCAGCATAGACAAACCTGCGATTTCCAACTCTTGATCTGTAACACTCAACCCGATTGGCTTGGTTAAAATTGGGTTAAGACTGACTGAGAGATCAGTCTGTGGGTAGAGTTTCAGCCGAGTATTAGCAGGCTCAAACTGGCAGCACCTGCGTAAAATACTGCCGATACAGCTTGCAGCTCGGCACGGCGCGTTGATTCTCAAAGCTGACTAGCCCCAAGCCTTGTAGCTTAAACGCCTGATTCGGCGGCAGAATTGCCCCTGAGCTGTGAATCACCTGCTGCATTCCCGTCATCAAATCAGCGTCCTGCTCTAGCCGCCCAAACTGCTGCCTCAGATGGCTGTTGAAGATGCTGTTGGGCGAAGTCACCGTTTCGATGATCTGCGCTAGCGGCTGCGGTTGCGCCAAATGAAACAGGGTGAGCTGCGTCAGGTAAGGATGACCGCCCACTAACTCCCAGATCTGGGCAATTTCGGCCTCGGTGCAGCGCAGGCCATACCGAGAGGCCAACTCTTGCACCTGCGCTGGCGAAAAGTGCGGCAGCTCAATCAGCAACCCCACGTTAAACGGCGACTGGTGCAGATTTAGCGGCAGGTAGACTTCGGTGGAATGCACAATCACCAGCCGCAAGAGCCGCCAGATATTTTGGTCACTGCTATGCCGCCCCTGCTCGTACCAAGCTCTCAGCATCCCAAAAAAGTCGGCTCCTAGCTCCGGATAGTTAAACAGCAGATTCACTTCATCTAGCACCAGCAAGAGCGGACGTTCAGCCGCAGGCAGCAGATAGGTTTCAAAATAGTCAGAGCAGCTATAGCTGCCGCCAAACAGCCCGTTCCAGCGCTGGTCTAGCTCGTCGGGCAGGCCGAGGCTGCGCGCTACCATGACGCAGAGCCAGCGCAAAAACTGGTCGAGGTCGCTCAAAATTCGGCTGTCGGCCAATTGCAGGCTGAGCGGCACGACCCGATAGCTGTAGTCTTCCGCATGGCTGAGCATTCGCGCCACCAGCGAAGTTTTGCCAAACTGCCGCGCGGCTTTGATTCGCACCAGAGCGCTGGGCTGCATAGCGGCTTCTAGGCAGAGCTGTTCGGCGGGCGGGCGGTAGATGTAAAACGGTGAGTCTATGGCCAACTGGCCTTTGAAGGGAGCGGGCTGCGTGGCTGTGGCGGCTGGTAGCTCCTGCGTGATGTAGTCGTTGGGGCTGAGGCTGAGGTCAAAGGCAGCAAAATAGGCTTCCAGCGTCAGCTGATCAACGGGTTTCTGGCGACGGCGGACTTTAGTGAGCGTGTTGGCGCTGAGCTGCGTCTGCTGGCTGAGCTGCTCTAGGCTGTAGGCTCGCCCCTCGTTTTGCTGGATTGCCGCCAGATGCTCAGCCGCTTGCAGCCGTTGCCAGCCCTGCGAACTCAGCAGCACGCCGCGCTTGCGCTTGGGATTGCTCGGCTCAGACATTGACGCAGATGTTAACGCAGAGATTGACGCAGCAAAACATCAGGAACTTGCTCTAGAGGCTAGATAGATTAGATCTTGATTATCCCAGGTTAATTTTTTTGTGGCAATCGGCTTGACTATCTGATCCTGAGCGCTCAAGCTGCGGGAAGATCGACACCCATATGCAGCCGAATCAGATCAATCACGGTTTCTAATCCCTGTCCGGTTTTGAGGTTAGTAAAGACAAACGGCTTGTCACCTCGCATGCGGCGACTGTCTTGCGCCATCACCTCCAAGCTGGCTCCCACCATGGGCGCGAGATCAATTTTGTTAATCACCAGCAGATCGGACTTGGTGATGCCGGGGCCACCCTTACGCGGAATTTTGTCGCCTGCCGCCACGTCAATCACATAGAGCGTCAGGTCGGCTAGCTCTGGGCTGAAGGTGGAGGCGAGATTATCACCGCCGCTTTCCACGAAAATCAAATCTAGCGTTTGGAAGCGCCGCTCTAGCATCTCAATTGCCACTAGATTAATTGAGGCATCTTCGCGAATCGCCGTATGCGGACAGCCGCCCGTCTCCACGCCGACAATTCGCGCCTGCTCTAGCGCCTGATGCCGCACCAAAAACTGCGCGTCTTCCTGAGTGTAAATATCGTTGGTGACAACCGCTAGATTGAACTGGTCACGCATCGCCTGACAGAGCAGCTTCACCAGTGCCGTCTTACCGGAGCCAACTGGCCCCGCAATCCCCACGCGAAACGTTTGCATCCTGCCTTCCCCCAAATTTTGGGTTTATTATAGTCACTCCTGGCTGAGACTCGCTGAGATGCGGCTCGATTTGCGGGGCTGGTGCAGCGTTAAGGAATCGGGAAATTGAGCCGACGCGCAGGGGTGAGTTGGCCGGGGGTCTGAGAACCGGGCGGCGGTTGAATTAAGCTATCAGACTGAGACGTGGAGCCTGACAGGGCTTCGACGCTTCTGGGGCGTGGCGCGGGCGTAAAAAACTGCTCGCGATCCTGCTCGGTTACCTGTAGCGGTTCAACTGAGTTGGGTGGACTAGAGGGGGCTGGACTAGAGCTATCTGGACTGGTCTGCGGCTGATCGGGTTCAGGTTGAACCGACTCCATCTGACTGGTCTGGAACACAGGTTTGCTCTGCGCCCAGACGGGTTCGGCTATTGAAAAGCCTGCCAGCGTCACGAATGCAATTAGTCTAAGAGTTCTCATATTCTGTGCCCTGATCCGGTGCCCTGAGGGATTATCTTAAATTTAGACTGAAATCGCTAAAAATTTTGTCTGTCAATCGGCCTAAACCAGATCTTGCACTAGATCTCGCACCAGATCTAGCAGCGGTTGATCACAAACAACGATCAGAAATGTGATGAAAGCATTAAAACTTCTGTTTATTCGCCATGCTCAGTCCACCGGAAATCAGCAGAAGCGAATGCAGGGCAACGGCAGCTACGAGCTGTCGCCAGAGGGCAGACAGCAGGCCGAAAAGCTAGCGCAGCGGCTACTGCTCGAATCCTGGCGGCCTTCTCACATCTACAGCAGCCCGTTAAACCGAGCGGCACAAACGGCTGAAATTTTGCTCTCGCACTCACTCAGTGCGCCGCTGCCGTCATTGGTCAGCGATTTGGTAGATGGCTCAGAGTCAGATCAAACCCTGGAAGCTGCCGTGAACCTAGTGCCGCCGCTGCAAGTGCCGATTGAATATGCGGACGATCTGCGCGAATTTCAAAACGGGATTTTTGAAGGCTTGACCTGGGACGAAGCTCGTCAGCAGTATCCAGAACTCTGCCAGCAGCTTGAAACCACCGCTGACTGGATTCAGATTCCGGGGGCAGAGTCGCTGGTAGAGGCAAGGCTGCGCTCGCGTCGGTTTATTCAAAGGCTGCTAGAGCGCCATAGCAACGGTGATCAAGTTTGGGTGGTGTCGCATAGCTGGATCTTGCAGCACTTAATTGCTGAGCTTCTAGGCTGCGAACGTTCCTGGCGGCTTCATGCTCGCAACACGGCGCTGTTTGAGTTCTGGATTGATCAAGATCGCTGGTCGCAGGAGAGCGACAATCGCTTCAATACTGACCTGTGGCAGATTCGCCGCTTTAACGACTGCCATCATTTGCTGTAGCGGCTCAGATCGGGACACGCCTATGTCGGCGGAGAGATTGGCCGACAGGATCGGCTCATAAAGGGGGCGACCCTGAGATGTTTGAAACAACTTGCCTAACCTGAATATTCTGTGTTGTGACATCCCTCAACGCAGTCTGTTGGAACTATGGCTCAGACGAATTGGCTGTAGCAGGCTCTCTCAGAACTCACGCAGTTAGCTCTCCTGGGACAAATTCCCCAACCGGATGCTTGGCGCCTTCAGCAAGACCGACAAGGCGTGTCAATCTAACAGCCCAGTTGAGCGAGAGATGATGTTAGTCAGCTGTCTTTTGGGCTGTAGTTCCCACCGTTGCGTAGTAGATTGCCCAGGCGTTCTGGTCATCTGCAAAAAGACAATACTTTTCAATGTCTTCCTGGGTTGCTTCACCAGTTGCAATATACTTCTCTGCGAGTTGCACAGTAGATATTCTCATGACTCTCGCTATTCCTGAACCACCGTGAGATAGGGGAGTATCGTTCTCTACAAATAACTGCTGCAAACTGTACCTTTGCAATATTGCCGGTAATTTAACACCTAGAGCATGATCCATACCTCTAGCAGTAAACATCTGCAAGATAGCTCGATTGACTCGATTCACGGCTTGACAAGCTGCTTCCTCTCCAAAAATCGCTCTCGCAGCCGTAAAGTCAGGCTCTTCAATCACGATCCATCCGCCAGGTTTAACTAAATCCAACATCCTCGACAGAGCAACTTGAAAATCTGGGATATGGATCAGAACATAACGTGCATGAACGAGGTCGAAAGAGTGATTCTCAAGTGAAAGATGCCGAATATCAGCTTCCAAAACTTCGACGTTGGACGATTTAAGGTTCGCTACAAACCGAGTGTCTAGATCCACAGCGACGACTTTACCGCTTTCTCCTACAACTCCTGCCATCCATTGCGTAATTGACCCTGCCCCTGCTCCCACTTCAAGGCATCGCCAATTTGTTGTGATTCCTGTTGATTGAATCCGTTTGCGGCTTGCTGGATCGAATACTTGCTCAATTGCCTGGAGTCGTTCAAACTCTTCGGAATGCTGAGAATCGGTAAAAACGTATTGAGACGTTGACATTCGCACCTCCGCTTAACTGTGCAATCTGAGCAACCCAACACAGATTTAATTTTAACCCCCTACCCACAACTTAACTCTACAAAGGATTTAAGCAACACTGGTTCATGCTCCTTAGAGATGTCAAATCGGTTCTGTATGAAGAGCGCTCACAGGTGATACAGCACTTTCCATCTTCATAAAGCACCTATGAAATAGGGAAAATCCTTTTTCATCAAGGGTCTTAGCTATTTCAGCATATACTGCCAGACTCAAACGTGCTGTAAGGAAACAACATAACGGTCGAACGTTTGAATTCAACGTCCGCCGTAGGCAGCCCGCTGAAACGAGGTGTTGGGCGGCTGCGCCAGCACGGTGTGCGCGAGCTTTCCGCAGGCGCTGGCCAGAGACTTATTCATTGCCTCCGTCCTGAGCATCCGTCAAAGCGTTCACGGCGACGGCTGAAACCAGCGCTATTACCAAGATGCCGCATACGCCAATAACGATTGCGAGCGCACGTCCGATTAAGGTCTTGGGGGCGAAGTCTCCATAGCCGATCGTCAGGCTCGATACAAAGGAGAAGTAGACCGAGTCCTGCAGGGACCAGCCTTCGAGCAAACCGGAAGTCACGCCGAACGTGACGATCAGTGCCAGCAGGCTCGACAGAACCGGCCACACGACAATCAACCCTTTGGTAAGTCTAGCCACGAATCTTCGTCGCAAAACGCGCGCATTCATGTCCGTTGGCCCCCTTTTAGTTTCGTGCTCGATTGCGACCTCAATGATACCCAACGTTCTGCTTAACCGGCTGCATATAGACTCAAATACTGCAAACACTGATAGATAAGCTTTCGGCAGTCGAGTTCCAGCAGTTTATGGGGACAGGAGAGAAGCAGAGACGATAGACTCGACTTCAAAACTGGGAGACAGGGTGGGTGACGACCATACATCGGGTAGCAATAGATGTCTACTAACATATCGCCTCGCCCTGCGCTTCGCTCTCCAACGAATCCTCTAGAGGTCGGTACTGCCATACCTGCCATAATCTCTTCGCCTGATTCTAGTAAATAAATAGTAAGCGAAGAAGATACGGTTACTGAATTCAGTTAGAGAAGAGAGAATATAGATGAGAATGATGTCCTTGTCATGGAGTGGCTGTTAGCTAATAACCACTCCATGACAAGGTAAGTTGACTTATGCAGTTGATGAGGGCTAGAATTTATGAGCAGCAACATTTCAAACCCTACTTGACTCCGTCCGGCTCAGAGATTATGTTAGGTGGCGCTATCTCTGATATGCTTAATCTCTAAGCTTAGCCACTATCATCTAGTCTCTTAAATATAAGATTAATCAATTTCCATGAAGTCCTCTACTTTGATAACCTTCTTAAATCACCAGATATTTGATTGATAGCTGTAACTATGATAGCCTTATCATCGTGATAGGGAGATTGTTGTCTATGCGAAAGTTTTTTCTTGCTCTCTTGATCAAGCTGAATGTATTCTGAATAGCGGTATATTGCAGCTAAGGTATCCTTTAAAGCCATCTTTTTTCGCATCTTTCCCAACTTATCCAGTCTAATTCCCCAAGTTATTTTTTCGTTACCAGGAAGATTTTGAATCAGTTTTTGTAACCAAGCTTCTAAATCTTGTGTAGCATTATCCAGTTTTGTTAAATCTTCAACAACTCCACTGAGAGTAACTAAGTTAGGCCCTTTTATACTACCTACCAAACTTTTATATTTGTCAAATCTATTCGCCACTTCGCTTAACAGAACAGCTATAGTATCCCATGATTTTTGTGCCGTCTTTGGGTTAACTACTCCTGAAGCCCTATCAACAGCGTCTACTAGGTTTTTAATCTCTTGTCCATCTTGAGGATTAACGCTGGGCATAACAGCCCCTACCGTAGAGTCACAGATAAGCTATTTGGTCAATCTTCACTAGGCAATAATTGATTCTTCTCTAAGAGCTGATTATGATTCAATTTCTATTTTATATTTAAAGTATATACAACCTCAATGTAAAAAGGTGGCAGGAGACAATTTTGTTTATAAGAAAACATTTAATTCATCACACAACTTGTCTACATGTCCGTACAGTTCAGAAGCCAATTCTCTAGCCACACTAATATCCGTCAACCTTTCAATTTCACAAATAAGCTTATTAAAAACCTGCGCTGCTTGCTCAGCCAAATCACACACTTGATCAGCACCTTTAATCAAGTGTGTCGGATAGCTAGTAATGCCTGAAACCTCATCAAGTATTGTAGGAAGTAGATTGATATGCTGGTGTTTTGGTTTTTGAATTATTGAGCTTAGAATGGAAATATCCAGATTATGTGGGTTTTCAAGAATACTTGTTACTCCCATAATGTAATCAGCTAAATCATTCAAATCATTCTGCTTTTTACGAATTTGATAGATGTATTCAGTACTCAAAGGTGTGCCATTTACTATCTCTCTAATAGGTGTTAGAGGTGGAAATGGAACGACATTACAAGCCTCATAAAGCGCAGGAGTGATCCATTCTAAGCCTTTTGGTGCATTCATACCTTGTAAATAATTACGAGCTTCACCAACTGCTTGAACAATTGATCTACCTTCAGCTATCGCTTGATACAAAGCTTGAGAGAACTCATAAGAAGAGTCAGAACTGATAGTCGCTCGTGTAACTACTATTGCCCAAATTCCGTTAGATGATGGAATTCTTCGTGGATGCAGTGCAAACTGTCTTTTTATTACACTTTCAGAAGCACATATATTAAGCACTACTAGGCGAAGTTCTTCAATATCTCCAAGAAAATTGTATAAAGCTTCACAACTAATCGGAGTGTCGCAATTATCTCCGTTCTGGAAGAGGATTCCTTGTTCAGAACCATGTGCTACCAAATGTAAAATATGAGGCTTTAGTTCTTTCACTGACCGCCTGAATCGCTTCCATGAAACTTTTAATCGCTTGTTAACGGTTGCTTGCTGAGTTAGTAGTGGCTTCTTTAAACATTGATGAATCTTATCAATTTCATCTCTAGCATGTACAGAACTGCGATTAATTGGGCTTGCTCCAGCAAGAAGTATACGTACTGGTGGCTCCATTGTTTGAGTCTCACCTCGCAAATCAGCTTCAGGGACTCGAACAATTGTACTACTAGATGAGCATCCAATAAAGCCTCTGTTTTTTGGATCACACAAAAGTTCCCACGGAGTCGTTTCAGCTATTTCTCCACAAGCATGAACATTAATTCTCAAACCCTGCTGCAAATTATCAGCCTTATGTATTCCACGTACAACCGTCATAAGATACTCGCTCCAGTCATCTCGAAAAATGGAAGAATAAAGTTTTACACCTATATCTCTCAAAGCTTCAGCATCATCACGGCTAAGTATTCCCCGACTGATTTTTCCTAATCTCTCTATGAACCCGTCTACTTTCTCCTTGCTTAAAGGAGGATCAATAGTACGTTTATCTTGAATTTGATACTCTTGGCACTGAATTGTAATATCTAGAGATGTGCTGTCACCAATCTTGTCTTGCACAAACAAATCGAGGGACACATAATTCACTGATGTCACCTCTAAGCGTTAATCTTTATCAAAGCATTTTCACTTCTTGGGATCATTCTCTTGATCATCCTTCCAATTTTCTAATATTGAATTAACCGTGATGGAAACCATAATTGAAATTGGAATTCTATATTTCTCAAGATCATACCCAGAATTATGCATATAAGTAAGCACATCTGAAGTCAAGGAGCTTACAGTCGCCGTAACTATTAGCGCATTTGTTGTCAGCCGACGAATAATACGCCGAACAATCTGAACTCCTGGGTTATCATCAGAACGGATAGGAACACTTTCTCCTTCAATTCTCACCCATTCTTCAGCCAGCAACTCAATCAGTTGGCTTTCATCATATTGCTTGTAATAAGCATGGGCCTCATTGGTGATCTGCTGTACAAAGGCTTGATTAAAAGCAGACATTCCTACCCCCTCAGAAAGTATTCATTAGCAAGTATTCTATCTCTTGAGATAGAATACTTGTAAAAACTTAGAATTACTTAAATTATTAAGTACCACTAACCTTCTCAAGCCCAAAGAGATTCCTAATTTAATGAAGTATGGTGAAAAACCTTAGAGAACAAATTTGTTTCCCTTGGCTCAAGACGCAGTAATTCAAGAATTTTTCTCAGTTTAGTAATATGTTGAGCAGAAAAGCTCTCAGCATCTTTCCCGCTAAAAGTTCAAGCCACCTAACTACTATGTAGACGGGCAACGTCCGCATATCTACCCCTCATTAGCGATATAGGCGGACTGTGTCCAACTATATCGCCGCTAGAGCTACTTGGGCGGATAACTATCCGCATATCCACCCAAATTGGGTATTTAGATGGACAACTATCCGCATATTAGCCCTCATATCCATTTGGGCTGACAAGATTCAGCAATTCTTCAGATGAGCTGTCTGCCTAGCCCAATCTCACCAAACGTAAAAATTCTCTCATTCCCACTTGCGCTAAACCAGAGTTTCAGCTTATGATTTTCCAACTGATTGCGTGGAGCAGTCAGGACACGCAAAAGCTTAAGGCGTCGCTGACTAGAAGTGCTTCCAACACCGCTAGCCAGCTGACCCGACTCCCCGCTTGGCACGGGAAGCAAGGCTGAGTCGATTTTACATCGCGCTCGCTTCGTTCACGCATGTGGTCAGGTGACTCAACGCCTTAGGCTTTCAAACCCATAACCAAAAATTGAGGCAAATACTATGTCTACAGAGTTCAACGAACGTCTGCCGGAGTCGCTTGGCCATCAGGCGCAGATTTGGATTGTCGGGACGCAAGAGCAAGTCAACCACATCATCAGCGAAATGTACGTGCGGCAGATGATTACCGATCGCAGTCAATTCTCGCCAATGGTTCCCGCACCGTTCGCGCAGGGCAAATTCATGAGCGTCTTGCTCAGGTAGCCCAACTAGTTTACACAATGCTCTGCTGCCAACTCGGTGACTCCAGCTTTGGTGGCAGAGCAGAATACCTGCACTTCTATGCAAGCTGCCGATGCCCAATTTGGCGGAACGCTTGCAACCCCTTACACTTTGGCAAAGCTCATCCGACTGAGAAAAGCTCGCAGGCGGTCGCTGCGCGGATGATCTAACACCTCGCGGGCGTTGCCTTCCTCTTCAACCTGACCTTGATTTAAGAAAAATACCCGGCTCGCCACCTCACGAGCAAACTGCATTTCGTGCGTCACAATTGCCATCGTCATGCCTTCTTCAGCCAGCTGCTGCATTACGCTCAGCACTTCGCCCACCAGCTCCGGGTCAAGAGCGCTCGTCGGCTCATCAAACAGCATAATTTTGGGGCGCATACAGAGCGAGCGCGCAATCGCCACTCGCTGCTTTTGGCCACCAGAAAGCTGCTCTGGGTATGCGTCGGCCTTTTCCAGCAGCCCCACTTTTTCCAGATAAAACCGCCCCAGGCGGATACTCTCTTTCATCGGCTGATTCAGCACCTTGCAAGGCGCAAGACAGAGGTTTTCCAGCACCGTCATATGCGGAAACAGATTGAACTGCTGAAACACCATCCCCACCTCAGCCCGCAGCGTCTTGAGTTCTGAAGAGCTTAGCTCTGGCTGCGACAGGTCAATGCCGTTGACCACCAGCCGCCCGCCGTTGATCGCTTCGAGTCGGTTAAAGCAGCGCAGCAGCGTACTTTTGCCACAGCCCGACGAGCCGATAATCGCAATCACCTCACCCGCATAAATCTCGCCACTAATGCCCTTGAGCACCTTCAGCGCACCAAAGCTTTTTTCAACTTGATCAAACAGGATGGCGGGCGAGTTCTCCATAAGGCTTATTCGTTGAAAAGACGGGGTTGCAGATTGGGCTAGAGTTTAGAAATCTTAAGCAGCCAGCTTGATCCAGATCATCTCCAGATTGTCCAGAACAGCCTAAGACTGCAAAGTTTGCTACTAACACCCTAGCTTTTTTCGCTATAGGATGCGTAAAGTACAACACAAACTGCAACGGTTGCGCCATTATTGCAGTAGCCAAACCAGTCGTCAAACTGAGGCCCCCGAAACGCTGAAATGCAGACCTGTATGAGGAGATTTAGATCGAGATGCTGAAGTTTTCAAGATTCCGTTTTTTGCGTCATATTCTGATTGGCCTCTTGAGCCTTGCCTGCGTGGTGACGTTTGCTGCCTGCGGCGCGAACACGACTAGTACCGGCAGTTCGGCAGCAGGCGAAACCCTGAAAGTTGCCACCGAGCCTGCCTTTCCGCCCTTCGAGTCGCAGGCTGCATCCGGGGGTGGCCTAGAAGGATTCGACATTGACCTCATGAACGCAATTGGCGAAGCCGCAGGGCTAACGGTCGAGTTTGAGAGCCTGCCGTTTGACGGAATTATTCCAGCCCTGCAATCGGGCACGGTCGATGCGGCCATCAGCGCCATGACGATTACCGCCGAGCGAGCTGAGGCTGTCTCATTCTCCCGCCCCTACTTTAAGGCAGGCTTAGCGATTGCCGTCAAAGAAGGCGACAGCGCCACCACATCGCTAGATTCGCTCAAGGGCAAGCGGATCGCCGTACAGATTGGCACAACTGGCGCAGATGAGGCCAAAAAAGTTGAGGGAGCGAAAATCACCACGTTTGACTCTGCGCCACTGGCTCTCCAAGAGCTAGCCAACGGCAACGTCGATGCGGTAATCAATGACGCGCCTGTGACGCTTTACGCCGTCAAGAGCGGCAATATTCCCAGCGTCAAGGTGGCCACCGACAAGCTACTCACCGAGGAGTTCTACGGCATCGCCATGCCCAAAGACTCGCCCACCGTCGAGCAGGTTAACGCCGGACTCAAGACGATTATCGACAACGGCAAGTACGCCGAAATCTACAAAAAATGGTTCGATTCTGAGCCGCCTCAGCTGCCTGAAACGGCGCTCTAACGCGCTTGATGATTGCCCTCAAGCCCCTCTGATTAGCAGGGAGGCAGTCTTGTTCAGCCCTTCACCTCGCTTTTTGCATGGAAACCTTACTGCAAGCCCTGCCTACTCTGCTTCAAGGTGCGGTAATTACCGTATTGCTGACTGCTGTCGCCACCGTTTTGGGTATGGCTCTGGGTTCTTTGATTGGAATTGCTCGCCTGTCTGCGTTTACCCCGCTGCGGCTGGCGGCTCGCGTCTACGTTGACTTTTTTCGCGGGACACCGCTGCTGGTGCAGCTGTTTATGATCTACTTTGGGCTACCCGCCCTGATCAAGACCCTGGGGCTAGCCTTTACCTTCAGCCGACCCGTTGCGGCCATTCTGGCGCTCACCCTCAACAGCGCTGCCTACATTGCCGAAATTGTGCGCGGGGCAATTCAGTCAATTGAGCGGGGGCAGCATGAAGCCTCCGAGTCGCTGGGGCTGGGTGCGCCTCAAACCATGCGCTACGTAATCTTTCCGCAGGCGTTCCGCCGGATGATTCCACCGCTGGGCAACGAGTTTATTACGCTCCTAAAAGATACGAGTCTGGTGGCGGTGATCGGATTTGAAGAATTATTTCGGCGCGGACAGCTAATTGTCGCCACCAATTTCCGTCCGTTTGAAGTCTATGCCGGGGTGGCGCTGGTCTATCTGGTGCTAACACTGCTCTCATCGCAGGCATTTGGGCTGCTGGAGCGGCGGATGAACCCCGTCGAGCGAACCAAGAAAATCGCGCCGAGCCGCCAATCTGTGGCTTGATTCTGTGGCTTGATCCTGTGGCTTGATTTGGCGCTGCACAGGCGCAGTCTACCCTTAAAATAGGGATTGCCCTGGCTTTGTGAAACGCGCTATGACCCACTCTACCGATGTTGCTCAGCTGATGCGCTGGATGGCGGCTGACTTCAGCAATCAGGCTCAGGCCATCGAAAACCCGCCGTTTTATGCCCATATCCGAGTCTGTATGCGGCCTCTGCCCTATGAGCTGCTCTCGGCGGCCAGCCTGTTTTTAGAGCAAGCCTACGACTATCAGATCCAGTTTCCCTATCGGCTGCGAGTGCTGAAATTTACGCCTCAGGACGGCTATATCGGCCTAGAAAACTATCAGGTGAAAGACGAAGCCGAGTTTTACGGCGCGGCTCGGAACCTGGATCTGTTGCAAAAATTAACTCCGGCGCGAATCGAGAAAATGTCGGGCTGCGACATGCTCGTAAACTGGACAGGCCAAAGCTTTAAGGGGCGGGTTGAGCCGGGTAAGGGCTGCATCGTGGTGCGAAACGGCAAGACCACCTATCTTGACAACGAGTTTGAAATTGACGAGCATCAGCTGCTTAGCCTGGATCGGGGGCGCGACCCAGAAACCGACGAGCATATTTGGGGATCGATTGCGGGGCCGTTTCACTTCCGGCGGCGAACCAGCTTTGCGGAGGAAGTACAGCTCCCAGCTGCCTGAATCCAGCGCCGTTTATGTATCCTAAGTCACATTGCTAAGCTGTTGCCGAGTCGATGATCCTGAGATCTCAAGCTTCAGTCTTAGCTCTCAAACCGCCCAGCCATTGAACTTGATGACCATCTAGGCTATTATCACTACTGAGATTCAGCTGCTTCCTTTAGAAAATGTTAGTAGCTTGTAATACAGTGATTTGTGATGTAATACAGTGATCTGTAATACAATAGAGGCGGCTGTTCCTACCTGATGTCACTCACCTTGGCTGATGCATCGACTGAGCGATTAGTGATTTGAGCCACAGCGCAAAGTCTCAGCAGTAAGCCAGATTTAAAGGTGCTCTCAATGGAGTCCGAGTTGCGATGGATTCTTGGTCCGACTACTACAACCGCCGAGTTACCCATAGTCAGACAACGTTTCTAGAAGAGCAGTATCTCTACGATCATCTGCTGGAATGCGTGCGTGCTGAGCCACCCGAAGCGCTGATTGACCGCTTTCAGATGCTGTTTATCAGCGGCAGCGGCTACTCTGACTATCAGGTTTGGCAATGCCTCAAAAAAATAATTGATTCGCCCTACATCGAAAAAGACTTCAAGTTTATTCTCAACCGCAGCTTGCATATTTTCATCAATCACTGGCTGATGCAGTCGCGGCTCCAGAGCGCCATCCCCGAACTTGTAGCGCTGTTTGAAGCGGATGCTGCCGCCAATTCAGGCCGTTCTCGCACGACCCAGCGGCTCAAAGACTTGGTGCAGCAGTTTCGCGGAACTGAGCAATATCTTGCCTTGCAACGGCTGTCGCAGCTCGTGAAGCAAACGCCCGAATGGGGGGACGGCAGCAAGCCACTGGGCACGCTGATCCGCCGCTATCCCTGCCTTTACAAATACAACCTGCTCACTGCTGACAGCAGCGACGAGCAGTGTCGGCGAATCCGGCAGATTCGCCGACATGTACAGCGCCAGTTTGAGCGCGAGCTGTCGCAATATGCCACCCATAAGCTGCTGAACGGCGGCTTGACCAACGAACTGCCTCAGGAGCTGCTCAGCCGCTCATTCAAAAACCCGACACTGCTAAGCGACCGTCACCTCGACCGAGCATTACAACAGTTTGGCGGCAAAATTGACGGCTCCAACACCTATCGGGATCAGGCGCAGCGGTTCATCACCTACAGCAGCCATACTTCCAACTATCGCGACTTCAAGGCCGATCTCTATGACTATTTAGTCAGCTCAATTGACTCCAAATATGGCAACAGTCAGTTCAATCAGCGACTCTGCCAATATCTCCAAACGATTCTACCGGAGCATCATGAGCATTCTCTCAACGACGTGCTGTTGATTGGCACCTGTCGCAAGCTGCTTAATTTTCTAGTGGTTGAAAATGCCCAGAATCCGAATCACGCTGTCTTCGTCGATCTGACGGGAAACTTGGGCATCACAACGACCATCAGCCTGCTGCTGAAGATTGTGTTGATCTGCCGCAAAGTCAAGCCCTATCTCGAAAAGCAGTTTTCGGTACTCTTCAAACATTACGAAACCTGCACCCGCGATAGCGTCACCTGGCTGATTGACTCACTGGAGAGCCTCAACGTTGCCTTTAGCATTAATTTCGGCGGTCTAAGTCTGTAAAGGGTCTGTAAAGGTTTCGTTTAGAAAGCATCTACACTGAGCAGTGCCGCGCAACAAGCGGTTAATGGTCTAGAAACGAAATCCCAGCTTAGAGTGACTGGCTAGAGCCGCTCTAAACTGGGTTAAAACCGTTGCAGCAGCTAATATTCGCGGGATGAATCGCGGCGGCGGTGTGAGTCTCTACAACTGGCGGCAGTGGATCAGCACTAGCCTATTTGCCGTCGTGGTCAGCATCGCCTGGTAGCGACCGCTCCACGCGATCCCAAGCGTCACGGGTGGCATACTTCGCTTTCTCCCAGGCCAGTCTTCCTTTATGGGGATGGCGCTCGTAGTCTTCTCGGAGACGGGGTTCAGCCGCATCATAAGTCATGCCTTGAGCGCCATAGGTGGAGTAGCCTTCGTATCCCGTTCGATAGGCTGGAGAATAGTCGTTGTATTGATAATCTGATTCAACATAGGGGCGCGAGCTGTAGTTGGTGCGCCAGTACTCGTCTTCGACGGTCGGATCGATCTGCTCAGCCACTGCTTTACCCGCCAGTCCTCCGGCCACAGCGCCCACTACTGCACCGACTGCGCCACCCACTGGGCCACCCACGGCAACACCAATGGCGGTGGCTGCAACGCCTACGCCTGCGGCACCAACGCCAGTTCCGACTGGATGAGCACCCGGTTCATCTGTGATCGGATCAGGATTTGCATCTGTATTCACTATCTTTTTATCTTCATTCATGGGAGTTATCTTTTGGAAATAAACTAGATTTTCACTCCCAATCTAAGTCTTGCTGGCATCAGTCACTTCAGCTTCAGGGTAGAGG
Organism: Pegethrix bostrychoides GSE-TBD4-15B; assembly: GCA_019359155.1. GTDB lineage: Bacteria > Cyanobacteriota > Cyanobacteriia > Elainellales > Elainellaceae > Elainella > Elainella bostrychoides. Next base: position 27,890 of record JAHHHV010000068.1, on the reverse strand, counting down.
CGGCACTCTGCACAAAGGCGCAGATTGGGGGCACAGATTTGGGGGCGCAGATTTGGGGGTGCAGATTTAGGGCTAATTTTTCCAGTCCAGTTCCCAGCCCGTCACCTGCCAATTCTGTCCTGAGGCTGCCACCGCCGCCGCATAGCCTGCCGCCACTTGCAGATCGCTGAGCCACCAGCGCGCGAGCTGATCCGGCTGCTGATCCAGCTGCTGATCCAGCTGCTGATCCGGCTGGCAGTCAATCCGGCGCAGCTGAGCGGCTCCCATCAGCGACACTTCGATTTGCGCCAGCGGCACGGTCAGGCCTTTGCCCAGCGCTTTCAAAACTGCTTCCTTACGAGTCCAGCCATTAAAAAAGCCCTGAATCCGCAGATCTGGGCTGAGCTGGGCTAGCTCCTGCTGCTCTGGCGCTGAGAAAAAACGGCTGGCAATCCCCTCGTAGTCGCAGTCAGTTCGCATATGCTCAAGGTCAATTCCCACCTCGCAGTCCCAAGCCACCGCATAGAGCGCCAAGTCCTGCGAGTGCGCCAGATTGAAGTAAAGCGGCTCGGCTGGATAGGCCAAACTGGGCTTTTGATACACGCCATAGGCAAACCGCACCGCTGCGGCAGGCTGATTTAAATAGCGGCTCAAAATGATCCGCAGGCCGCCTCGTGCCAGCGTAAACCGCAGTCGATCTTTTTCGAAGTAAAACCGATCGGCTCTAGCCTGCTCCTCGGCTGAAAGGATTTGCCGCAGTGCCTTGACGAGCAACGGATCTTGCCGCAAGTCGGCCAGCCAAAGATGCAGATGGGTGGGCTGAAGCTGAAGCTGGGAGGGGGGACTACGCCAATCGATTAGCATTTGAGCCACCAGAGCGTCAGGGCAAACTCACCAGGGTGCAGAAGCTGGGGCTGGTAGAGCTGGGTCAGGCTGGCAGCAGATTGCACAGATGCAGAGGGATTGAAGATAAAGACGCTACAGACGGATGGAGTTTGCAGCTGGGTTTGTAGCTGGGTTTGTAGCTGGGTTTGTAGCTGAGCGGTTGGCAGGATTTTAATCTGCGTTTTGGGGTTGAGCAGATGACTCAGAGAAAGTATATCTATGACGTTTTGAGATTCTGAGAGCACCACAGGCTGAAGCTCCTGGTTAATAATTTCGGCAATTTTGGGGTTATACAAACTGCGGCTTTTTAAGTAGGGCGGCGAGCTATTGAAGTGAAACGCATTGGACATCAGGCAGAGGGCAACCAGAAACCCCAGCGCCACCTGCCGCTTCAGCGAACTCAGCCAGCCCGAAACCGCTAGCTGAGCGCCCAAATGAAACGGCAGCAGATAGCGCGGTGCAGTCGAGTACCGCCCATTGCTGATGAGATCGAGGCCAATCAGCGTCAGCGGCACGGCAAAGGCCAACCCGCCGATAAAGCTGGCATCACCGCGACTGGCGGCAAACGCATGACCCAACGCCCGGGCAAAAGCCCTGGTAAATACCCAGGTAAATGCCCAGCCAATTAGCCCCACTACTACCGCCGCGCAGATTAATTCAGCCGCCGCCACCCACCAAGGCTCCAACCGCACCGGTACGTCAAAGTAGAGAATCGCAACGCTATAAAACCAGACCGTCAGCTTGGAAAGGCCATCCAGCGGCAGCCGCATCCAGGTCGTGTTGGCTTGCAGCTTGTGCCACTGCTGCGCTACGAGCCAAAGCCAAGGCGAAAACGCCGTTCCTGCCGCCAAGACGGCCAGCCCAAATCGTCGCCAATGGCTTCCTGCCAAGCCCACGTAAACTATCTGCCCCAGCAGCACTAGCCCGGTCAGCAGCGAGCTATACAGGCTTAGCGTTAGGCTCAGCGCATAGAGCAGCCATTGCCAAGGCTGATTTTGCCGGACTGCCCAGAGCAGACAAAGGCTGTTGAGCCCTAACATCAGCAGCCAAAAGCTGTAGGGACGAGCCTCTTGGGCATAGGCAATAAACAGCGGCGAAATGGCGGTTAGTCCCAGCGCGATTAGCCCCGCCCGCAGATTAAACAGACTGCGGCTCAGCTCATACACCACGCCCAGCAGCAGCAGGCTACAGCCCACCGAAAAACTTCGCAGCGCCAGCACCGAACTGCCAAACGCCTCCGCCCATAGTCGCAGCAGCAAGAAATAGAGCGGCGCATGTTCTGGGCTTTGCCGAAATGCCTGAACTGCGGCAGGAAATCCGCGATTGATCTGCTGATAAGCCAACAGATCAATCGGCAGGCGCGGCAAACCGTCTGAGAGCTGCTGGGTGACTTCGGCCTTGCTGTATCCGGCAATTCGCAGCGCCGTCAGGACTTCGTCCACCCAAAAGATTTTTTGCTCCAGATGAATAAGCCGCAGCAGTAGCCCCACCCCCAGCAGTACGAAGACTTGCGGCAGGATTAAATTGGAAATAGCAAACTTTGGCGGCTGCAAGGCCATATTCCCCGACTGCGGATTGTCACGACTGCGGCGCGACTCAAGCGCTTCTATCCTACCAGCGCTTGAGCGCGATATAGATGCTGGTCTGCTGCGGTTCGTATAGCTCAAAGTCAGTGGTACAGGCGCGTTGATGGGCGGGAGTAACCTCAAAGTAGCGCCAGATCTGCGGCCAAAGCTGAGCTGCGGCATCAGCAGGCGCACCGATTGCTTCAAATCGCAGGTAGCAGCCCGCCGGGATCGCAATCCCCACCATGTTTTCCAGCGGGTTGTCAATGCTGCATACTTCAGTGGCCAGAATCAGCGAGTAGTCGCGGCAGTCGTCGCTGTAGTCGGTATAGAGTCCGTAGAGCCGCTCGGCGTTGATTGAGTCCGCAATATCGAGCTGCATCTGCTCAGCCAAAAACCGATTCCAGAGCTGCGAAAATCGGGCGGTGTTGGGCTGTTGGTTGGGCTGTTGGTTAGGCTGCTGGGCGCGTAGCTCAATCCCCATCACCAGCGTTTCTGGAAGCTGCACAAGCTGCGGTTGGAGCAGATCCGGCTGCTCAAATGAGTCGAGTCCCGAATTGATCTCCGCATGGCAACCTTCCATACCCCTGACCTCGCGCTTGTTGCAGCAATATACTCTCGACAGTACAAAAGTACCACAGAGTCAGGTGGAAATTCAAATATATTGAGTCAATACTATTTTGACTCAATTGAATTGGGCAGGCTTAGCCGACGGGCGTAGCGGGCTGCGGCGCTGGCAGTGCGGCTTCAGCTGATCCGGGCTGCGGCTTTTTCACATGCCACCAAGCGCGAACGGGCTGCGGCAGCTTGCTAGCATAAAGCGTTACTACAAAGCTATGTCCAACATATTCTTGACCGACGACTTCAACCGAGTAAGACGGTGAATTCTGAGTGGCCAGATCTGGCACAAACCGCCGTCCAATCCGCCGCCAGCTGGGTTCTTTGCCGCGCCACTGGAGCCGACAGCAAGGCCAGGGCAACTCCTCGCGATCAAACAGCCGACAGCAGGGGCCAATCACTCGGTAGGTGAAGTGACAGCCCGGACTGCGAAAAATATGGCCAGGTTCAAACGGATGCTGCATGAAAGCCGGGTCGCTAAATCGCTTTTTTAAGGATAACGAACCCTCAGCGTCCTGCATCACGCCGGATCAAAACCTGCCCCAAGCTAGAGTCATGCCACTTAAAAAACAACCAAAAAGCGACTGAAACTGCTTGTCCCAATCGCTCTCAATCCAGTGATTCATTTGGCCTTAGGCCTGTTTTAAAGTCCGGCCTGTTTTAAAGTCTGGCGATTCTACCAGCTTGACTTGACGACACCGGGCAGCAGACCTTTATGCGCCATTTCGCGCAGCACATGCCGGGATAGGCCGAAATCACGGTAGTAGCCTCTGGGGCGACCCGTCATCCAGCAGCGGTTATGCAGACGAGTCCGGGCGCTGTTGCGCGGCAGCTGCTGAATTTGGCGATGGATGGCAACTTTCTCTTGCTGGTTGGCAGCTTTGTCAAACTGCTCTTGCAGTGCCGCCCGCTTTTCAGCGTATTTTTCAACGGTCTGCTGGCGCTTTTTCTGCCGCTCGACCATGCTTTTCTTGGCCATGAAAAACTGTTCTACTCTAGATTTAGATTGCGCTGTCCATTCTATCTAACTTTTGGCCAGACTGACTAGAGGCTAGAGGCTAGAGGCTGGAGGCTAGAGGCTAGAGGCGCGCTAGAAACGCTCTGGCGAAGTGACCGCTCCTGCCAGCGGCAGCAGCACCGAGAACACCGTCTGTCCCGGCTGACTGATGACCTGAATCGAGCCAGCGTGACGCTCCACAATTTTTTTGACAATGCTGAGTCCGAGACCGCTGCCTTCACCTTTCGATTTGGTTGTCACAAACGGCTCAAAGATCTGGGCTTGCAGCGCTGCCGGAATGCCCTTACCGCTGTCCTGAATGTCAACCTGCATCTGCTCTGCGGTTTGAGCGACGCGAATGGTGAGGCGCCCTTTGTAGTCCATGCCATGCAGCGCGTTGCTAATCAAATTGCTCCAGAGCTGGATGAGCTCGTCAGGATAGGCCAGAATTGGCGGCAGCTCACTGTACTGACGCAGCACCTCCACGCCGCGCCGCAGCTGATTAAAATGCAGCGTCAGCGCCGTTTCAATGCCTTCAATCACATCGGTTTCGCTCTTGCTGCCGCTGGCCTCATGATAGACATAGCGCTTCAGCGCCATCACAATCCGCGCGGCGCGATCGGTGGCGCTAATCATCGTGCGGGTGCTCTTGTGCAGGCTGGCCAATTGATAAACCAGCTCAAGGAGCTGCCGACTCTCTGGCGCGCTGAGCTGATCTAAAATCTTGTCGTCAGCATCAAAGAGACCAATATCTACCAGTGTGTCGGCCATCATGTCTGCGTCTGTGAGGCTGCGGGCTTCTAGCGCCTGAATCAAGCTACGCTTAAACTGGCGCTTCTCGCGGCTAGAAAACTGCGCGAGCTGCGGCATGGACTCAATTGAGCGCTGAAGCAATGTAAAAAAGAGCTGCTGTTGCTCTGGAGTCAGGCCATGCAGCAGTCGAATCAGCGGCTCAAGCTGGGTGAGAAACTGGCTGACGATTTCGGCTGAGGAGCGGACTGCGCCCAGCGGCGTGTTGATCTCATGCGCCACGTTAGCCACAAGCTGCCCCAGCGCCGCCATTTTCTCAGCCTGGATCAGCTGGCTCTGGGTTCGCTGGAGCTGGCTGAGCGTTTGGCTGAGCGTCTCATTTTTTTGATTTAGCGTTTTTTGCAGCGAGCAGAGCATCAGGTGCGTTTGAATCCGCGCAATTGTCTCTTCCACCTGAAATGGCTTAGTAATGTAGTCAACGCCGCCAACTGAGAAGGCTTTCACCTTATCGAACACATCACTCCAAGCACTGATAAAGATGACCGGGATCTGGCAGGTCTGGGGACTGGCCTTAAACTGGCGACAGACCTCATAGCCGTCCATCTCCGGCATGTTGATGTCAAGCAAAATCAGGTCGGGCGGCAGCGCCTGAGCCGCAGATAGCGCCAGCCTGCCGTTGGGAGCTGCCCGCACTTTGTAGCCCTGCTCGCTCAAAATCGTCACTAGCAGTCGCAAACTATCTGAGGTGTCATCTACGACCAGAATGCTAGTCTGGGGCTGGGAGCTGACCTGATTTAGCGGCTGATTCGGCGGCTGATTCGGCGGCTGATTCGGCGACGGGCTGGCGTTCATTGGGCATCTGAGAGTATCTGAGAGCATCTAAGCACAGCTCGCGGCTTGGCTACTCGCAGCGGCTTGGCTTCTATTGTGATTGCGAAGCTAGAATTCCCGATATGGGTCGCACCCTCTAGTCTGACTGCTCAGACATCGCTAAAAATCTTCGTCTAAGGCACTCAGAGTCAGATGCAGCGGCAGCTTCACGGTGAAGGTCGTCTGCTGATCCTGGCTGGCAACTGAGATAGAGCCGCGCAGCTTTTCGACCCGCTTTTTGGCAATCGCTAGCCCCAGCCCCGTACCGCTCTGATGCCAAGCGTTATGGGTGGGAATGCGATAAAACTGGTTAAAAATTCGCTCATGCTCCTCCGGCGGAATCTCAATTCCGGAATTGCTGACGCTGATCCACAGCTCTGCTTGGGGACGGTCGGTTGGAGAATCAACCAGCTCGCTGATCCTGCCGTTCACAGGTTGCAAATCAGCTTCCTCAGCAGAGCTGGCAGTTAGATGGATCACCTGGACTGAGAGGATTACCTGCTCTCCAGGCGGCGTATATTTCCAGGCGTTGCTGAGTAGCTCGCTGAGCGTGCGCTGCAAATGCCCCAGATCAGTCGTGATCTGGGGTAGGTTAGGCGGTAGCTCCAGCAGGAGCTGCTGTTCACGTTCCTGCATCCGCTCCCCAAACGGTTCGGTCATCTGCGGAATCCAGAGGTTGAGGTTGATCGTGGTCAGATTGAGCGGGTCAGTGCCGCTATCGAGCCGGATCAGCACCAGCAGATCGGTAATCAAATCGGCCTCGCGCTGGCATTCGGTATGGAGAATTTGGAAATAGCGACTGCATTGCAGCACAGTGTCATCAGCATCGAGCTGCTGCAAGCGCACCTCCAGCATGTGAGTTGCCATGCGGATATTAGAGATCGGCGACCGCAGCTCACTCGAAATCGAGTCCAAGAAGCGATCTTTGACTTCGTTGAGATGCTCCAATGACTTGACCTGCGCCTGCACCGCCTGATACTGCTGATGCTGCTGAATCGCCAGCGCCAGATAGATCCGATCCAGTCCTGGATGCCGAGGCTGCTGCGCCGACTCAGACTGCTGGAGGCTGGAGAGCGACTGCTCTAGCTGCGCCACCGCCTGTTGCAACGAGGCATTTTGCGCCGTTAGCTCGCGGGCTTGCCGATAGCTCTGCATTGCTTCCAGCACCGTTACCCGCAAATCTTCTGAATGCCAGGGCTTGGCAATATGCCGGTAGAGCTGAGCGGTGCGGAGCGTCTGACTGAGCGTCTCCAGATCCGCATGGCCGGTGATCATAATCTTCAGCGTCTGCGGCGAGAGCTGATGGATGCGCTTGAGCAGCTCATCGCCTCGCAGCCCCGGCATGATTTGGTCGGCCAATACCAGCGCAATTTCGTAGTGGGTTTGCAGCTCCTCAAAGAGTTCGAGTGCCTCTTCGCCACTCTCCGCCGTTTCGATCAGACAGCTATCCCCCAACACCTGCCTTAGCTCAATCTTTAAGCTCTCCAGCACGGTAGGCTCATCGTCAACGCAAATGATTGCAGGCTTGCTCATCGGCTATTAGAGAAGGACTGGAGGCAGGCTAGGCGCAGCAGGGCTAGGCGCCGTCGGGCAAAGATCGCTGAGGGCGCAGTTGGGGCAGTTAGGGCTGCGGGCATTGCAAACCGCTCGCCCATGATAGATGATCCGAATCGACCAGTTCTCCCAGTCGGGTTGCGGCAGCAGTTTGATTAAATCTTGCTCGATCCGCACCGGATCGCTCTGCTGGGTCAAGCCCAACCGCTGGCTGAGACGTTTGACATGCGTATCTACCGTCACGCCTGCATTGATGCCGTAAGCATGTGCTAACACTACATTCGCCGTTTTGCGAGCCACACCCGGAAGCCGCAATAATTCTGGCATAGAAGCGGGCACTTGGCCGTCGAATTCATCCACAATCATCTGGCAGGCAGCCTGGATATTTTTGGCCTTGTTGCGGTAGAAACCCGTCGAGCGCACCAAATTCTCTAGCTCAGCTAGATCGGCAGCGGCCAGCGTCGGCGCGTCCGGAAAGCGGCCAAACAGCGCAGGCGTGACTTGATTCACCCGTGCGTCAGTGCATTGAGCGGCCAGAATGGTCGCCACCATCAGCTGTACGGGCGTCTCGTAGTCCAGCGTACAGGGCGCTTCGGGATAGAGCAGCTTCAGCCGTCTTAAGAGTTCTAGAGCACGCGGCTTTTTTGCGCCTAGTTTGTTTGCGCCTAGTTTGCCTGCCTGCCTGCGGGAAGTTGCCATCGGGGTGAGCGACGAGAGTGCTATTGAAACAAGCGCTGGAAGACTTCGAGTTGCGTGGTGTCGCGCACCATCAAAAACAGCCCTAGCCCCAGCAGCAGTACCAGCCCCGTCTGCATCACATTTTCCTGAAGTTTGGCTGGCAGCGGCTTCCCGCGCAGCCCTTCAATCAGCAGAAAGGCAAGCTGACCGCCGTCCAGAGCTGGCAGCGGCAGAATATTGATGATTGCCAGGTTGATGCTAATAATCGCGGTAAATGGGAACAGCGTTCGGGCGTTGGCTGAGGCAAACTTAGAACCCTGCTCAACAATTTTGACTGGCCCAGAAACTTGGTTCGCCACGGAGCCAAAGTCGGTAATCAGCGACCAGAAGCCTTGCACCGTGGTGACAAACATGCTCTGGAACTGCTCTGCCGCCAAGCCCAGCACCTCAAATACTCCTTTGGGACGGCGATATTGGCTGACGCTACCGTTGGGCGCAAGCTGTACGCCAATCTTGGCCATGCCATCTTCGCCCACCTGCGGCGTGATGTTGAGATCGAGCTGCTGTTCGCCGCGCTGCACCTTAAAGTCTACGGGTTGGTTGGGATGCGCCCGAATCACCTCCATCAGCATCCGAATCGCCGTCTCGGAAGACTCTAGCGGCTGACCGTCCACCGCCAAAATCACGTCGCCTGACTGAATGCCGGCACGCGCCGCGGGCGCTTCCTGGGAGGTGACTTCTGGAACCACCACGCCGGGCTGAAAGTCAAACTTTTCGGGCACGCCCACTAGGCTGTACTGCGCCACAAACACAAAGTAGGCAAACAGCAGGTTAGCAATTACGCCAGCGCTAATTACAATCGCTCGATCCAGCACGGGGCGGTTGCGGAGCAGATTGGGATGATTGGGCGGAATCTCGCTGTCGGGGTCATCATCTGGGAAGCCGACAAAGCCGCCGAGCGGAAAGGCGCGCAGCGCATATTCTGTTTCTTTGCCCTGATATTTCCACAGAATTGGGCCAAACCCAATCGAGAACCGATTGACAAAGATGCCCTGCAAGCGAGCGGCCAGAAAATGTCCCGATTCGTGAACCACAATCAGCAGCGCCAGAGCCGCAATCGTCGCGAAAGTCCCAAGCAATGATTTAACCCCACAAACGTTGTTTACGTGCTTCTGACTATTCTACTGTTTTAACTAGATCTACTTTAACTAGACCACTAGCGAGACCACTAGACAGACCATTAGACAGATCAGCACTTGCCCAAAAAAGCCCCTGCTCAGGCATTCAGGCCAGCAGGGGCTGTTGATACGGTTACATCTAGAAGCTAGCGCCAGACAACTTTAGCGAGCCACGTAAGGCAGGTTGGCTGCGGGGGTTTGGTAGTAGCGCTCTTCTAGCCAGACGCGCAGATCGAGTTCGCTGACAAACTCAACGCGGCTCTCGGTCGTGGGATCATAGGCTTTCCAGACGGGCTGACCATCTACATTACTGGCTTTCCAAACGCGCAGCTCGTTGCTGTTGGAGAGGTAAGAGAGCAAAGACTGCCAGATGTGACGCAGGCGAGCCGATGCATTCGTGGACTGTTTCGTAGAGCGCGAGTCAGAAATTAACTCTAGGCGCTGATATTCTTGATGGGTCATGGGGGTTTTCATGATGCAATCCTCTTGCTAGTTGCTGGTTCTAAACCGCTGTTTTTTTGATACTTCTACTTTAGAATTCTGTTACGAAAGATACAAAAACTCCTATTCATCGCTAGCATGAGGAGGTTTCATGAAGGATTCGTTACAAATACGGATGTGAGCCTGAAGCGTTAAGCTCAACAGCAAGAGGCTGTCATGAAAGCAAATTCCCAAAACCAGATGAAGCTGTCCCAACTGCGGATTCTGGTGGCCGTGGCGGAGCAGGAGAACTTTAGCGAGGCAGCGCTGCGTCTAGAAATTTCGCAGTCAGCCGTCAGCCATGCGATTGCGGCGCTGGAAGAGCATCTGGGCGTAATGCTGGTAGCGCGGGGGCGACAGGGAGCAAGGCTGACACCCGTGGGCGAGCGGATTGTGACTCACGCCCGCCAGATCTTGCATCAGACTGACGAAATCAGCAAAGAAGCCGAGCTGGCGCGGGGGCTTGACGGCGGACAGGTGCGGATTTCCTCGTTTCGCAGCATTGCCACGCATCTGCTGCCGACGGTGATCACCCGCTTCCACAGCCAGTTTCCGGCGATTGCAGTCAGTCTGGCCGAGCAGGACGACTACCCACAGGTGGAGCAGGCGCTGCGCGACGGGCGAGCCGACATTGGCTTCACGCTGCTGCCCGCCAGCGAAGATATTGAAACGTATGAGCTGCTGCGCGATGAGTTTGTGGTGCTGCTGCCGCCGACGTTTCAGCCGGCCCACCCGCAGCTCACCTGGGCTGAACTGGCCGCGCAGTCGCTGATTATGCCGCCTGCCACTCCAATGATGCAGCCGCTCTACAGCCATGCCCGTAATCACGACTGCAAGCTGACGGTAGCCTACGAAGTCGAGACAGATGCCACAATTGTGAATCTGGTGGCGCAGGGCTTGGGGGCAACCGTCTTGCCGCGCTTGGCCGCTGAGCCAATTCCGCCGACCGTGCAGGTTTGCAGTCTGCCGCTGCCGCTGCATCGCGTGATTGGCGTGGCGGTCTTGGCCGAAGCGATGCATCCGCCTGCCGTCTATGCGTTCTTGGAGCTGATCAAGAAGGCGCAGTAGTGCAGCAATAAGTAGTGTAGAAATTAGTAGTACAAAATTAGTAGTACAGCAATACAGTACAACAGTGCTATGTTGAGTGGAAGCCCAGTTCTGACGGCCTGATCACTCTATCTCTAGTATCTCTAGCTGCTGTTGCTCACATTGGCATGATCAAGATTCTCCACCTCTCCGATATTCATCTGGGCAGCGGATTTTCGCATGGGCGCGTGAATCCAGAAACCGGACTCAACTCGCGCTTTGAGGATTTTGTGGCGACGCTGGGGCGCTGCATGGATCGGGCGATTGCTGAGCCAGTCGATCTGGTGCTGTTTGGCGGCGATGCCTTTCCGGACGCAACGCCGCTGCCGATTGTGCAAGAGGCTTTCGCCGCTCAGTTTCGCCGCTTAGTCGATGCCAATATTCCGACTGTGCTGCTAGTGGGCAATCACGATCAGCATTCGCAGGGAGCCGGAGGTGCGAGTCTCTGCATTTACCGAACGCTGGGCGTACCCGGATTTTTGGTAGGCGATCGGCTAGAAACGCATCGGATTCAGACTCGCGGCGGCGCTGTACAGGTGATTACGCTGCCCTGGCTGACCCGCTCTGCTCTGCTGACCCGCCCCGAAACCGACGGACTCTCGCTGCTGGAGGTGAATCATCTGCTGATCGATCGGCTGCGAGTGGCGCTAGAGGGCGAGATCCGGCGGCTTGACCCCAGTTTGCCAACGGTGCTGCTAGGGCATTTGATGACCGATACTGCGCGGTTTGGAGCGGAGCGGTTTTTGGCGGTCGGCAAGGGCTTCACGGTGCCGCTGTCGCTGTTGACGCGGCCTTGCTTCGACTATGTAGCGCTGGGGCATGTGCATCGCCATCAGGTTTTGGCAGAGCAGCCCTATGTGGTCTATCCCGGCAGTATTGAGCGGGTCGATTTTAGCGAGGAGCAGGAGAGTAAGGGCTATATTTTGGTGGAGCTGGAGCGCGGCCAGACCCAAATCGAGTTTTGTCCGCTGCCCGTGCGCCCGTTCAAAACGCTACGTGCCAACCTGTCGCAGCTAGAAGATCCGCAGGCCGAACTGCTGAAGCTGATTGCGGCAAATCCGCTAGACGGTGCTGTGGTGCGGCTCGTCTACCAGGCACGCTCCGAGCAGCTCGACCAAATTGACGCTCAGGCGCTGCATCAGGCGTTGGCTTCTGCCCATACCTACAGCATGCAGGTGGAGCTAATGAGTCAGTTGGCTCGTCCACGCCTGCCGGAAATGGGCACGGGGCAAAGCGCTGACCCAATCACAGCACTGCAAACCTACCTAGATAACCAGCCGCATCTCAGCGCTCTGTCGGCTGAGCTAATGGCAGCAGCAACGGCGCTATTGGCTCACGAACCGCTGGAGCGATTGCCAGAGTCGCTATCAACCCGCTCCATACAGCCTGAGATTGAGCCAGAACCTGAAACCGCTCAGCTGCGGCTGCTGTAACCTGATTTATACCAGATTTGAGCCTCGCTCCTACTGAAGGTTTCTCCTTATATATAGAGATAGTTTTGAAAACTTTCTGAGTCTGGCTCAGCTTCTGCACCCAGAAAAGTCGTGCTGAGCATCACAGAGTTAGTGTGATTTGATACTGGCTTTTGCAACGTAAATTTACAGTCAAAGCTGGCTTGAGCTGCTAGCAAGTCATAGATTTTTGCGGTGTCCCTCAGCTTAACGCCTTGCCAGAGATTAACATCCACCGATAGCATGATCCCCTGATGAGATCCGGATGAAATTACCGTAAAGTTTTCATGAAGCTGTTTGAATGAAAAATCCCATCTAATCCTCTCCAGGCATGGAATGTAGCCTCAAAGACAAATATGAAGCTTGTGTAAAGTTAGAACTGTTTACGAACATTCCTGATCCCCGGCGCAAAAACTTCATGCTAGTCTATTGCAGTTCCTTAGCCCGTAGTGAACACGTAACGAGTACAAGTTGGCTAGAGACTGTGACAGTTGTGCAACTAAAACGCCGTGCAATTGAAGCGGTTTCCCACTACGACTCCATAGGTAGGTTTCTGAATTTGAGGCTAGAGGTCAAGTGATCCGGCTTTAAGTTGTGTGATTCAGAGCTGCGCTTAATTCAGCTCTCCCACGCGAGATCTGTCTTCAGGTACTATTCACGATGGATGTATGAATCAAAAACTTTTAGGCGGTCTAACCGCAGCCCTACTGATTTCGACATTGGGCGCTACGCCTTCAGGCTATGCAGACCCGTCCAAATCTGTAGGCGAATCAGGTGTGACAGGCGATAATTCTGGGTTATCTAGTGCTGAAGCTGATGCAGGCTCTGCTCCGGATACCCGCCAAGTGAGTCAAGCTGCATCAAATTCCTCCGAATCCCGCGACTCATCTGCTAGCTCATTTGCTAGCTCATCTGTCGGTTCAAGCCGGTCTGCTACCCCAGACGAGATTGCTGGAGAGAAAGTTTCCAGCCCGATCGAGGTGCAGCCACCCCATATCACCACTCCCAGCATTGCTGCTAATCCCTCTACTCAAGCTGCCCCCAGCCTAACTCCATCTCAATCTGCGAGTGAACAGTCCGCAGAAGCTGTCAAGGTTGGTGCCTACCAATCCCAAGCGGCACTACGAGTAGATGCGGTGGCCACCATTCAGCCCCATGTCCTTCAAGGACGGCAGGCCGCAACGCTCTATATTCGCAATATTCCGGTTCTCAGCTTCTTGGGAGCTAACGCCGCAGCCGCAGATGCCCCCAGCGCCCTCAGCAGCTCAGTTGAGGCACAGCCTGCGGATCAGGCAGGCGCAGAGGTGAAGGTTGCCAGCGTCCAGTCTTCTAGCAATCAGGCCAGCAATCAGGCGGCGGCGCTCGAGTCTCTGCCGATTGAGCAGCGTCCAGATCGGCCAATTCTGCCGGAAACCAGCGTCGCTGACTCGCGCGATCCGGTCTGGCGAGCCACAACCACCGCCGCTCGGCTGAACCAGCTCTATCGCGATAGCGTCGATTCTAGCGAGATTAAAATCACGTGGGACAGCGACCGTCGCAAGTATATCGTCAAGGCCAAAGATGCCGAGATTATTGCCCTAGACGCAGATACTGTGCTGCCGGACACCGTCAGCAGCGATGCTGGCGATCTGCTGCAAGCCACCAACCGGATTCGGCGGCAGATGGGTAATGCCTCGCCGCTGTCCAGCATTGAAGGCGACCCCAACGGCTTCAATCAGGTGAACATTGGCCCCGTCAGCCTTCGGGTTTCGGGCTATGCCTCCTGGTACGGCCCTGGATTTGACGGAGCCTATAGCGCCAGCGGCGAACGGTTTAACCAGGAAGCCCTAACAGCGGCTCATCCGTCTCTGCCGTTTGGCACTCAAATTCGCGTCACCAATATGGACAACGGCAATTCCGTCGTGGTGCGGGTCAACGATCGGGGGCCTTACGCTCACGGTCGCGTGATTGACCTCTCGGCAGGCGCAGCTCGCGTGATTGGCTTAATTCAGGCGGGGGTAGCGCCTGTTAGCTTAGAAGTGTTGGGTGCAGCGCAGGCCAGCTCTCACTAAAAGCTCTAGGTCGGGCTACTAAAATCAGGAACTTCGGGGGGCATTGCCCCCTTTTTGCTGGCCTAACAAGCGAAAATAAAGGCTTGTCTCACCTTTGGCAGCTCTTTGGCTACAGCCAGCTTTTGACATGTCGATTCGGTTCAATATTCAATTTAATAATGTCAACACAGTCTGGGCTTCGGTGCTGGCCGAGACGCTAGCTCGACTGGGACTGAAGACGGCGGTGATTTGTCCCGGCTCGCGTTCGGCTGCCTTGGCCGTAGCCTTTGCTCAGAACCCCGGCATTGAGGCTGTTCCGGTTCTCGACGAGCGCTCAGCGGCTTTTTGGGCGCTGGGGCTGGCGCGGCAGGGGCGATCTGCCGTTTTGGTCTGTACTTCTGGTAGTGCGGGCGCACATTTCTATCCGGCGGTGATTGAAGCCTATGAGAGCCGAATGCCGCTGCTGATTTTGACTGCCGACCGTCCGCCAGAGCTGCGCGACTGTAATGCTGGCCAGACTGTGGATCAGCAAAAGCTCTACGGCAGCTTTTCCAGCTTCTATAGCGAGCTAGCGCTGCCCGCCCTCGACCGACTCCCCTATCTGCGCCAGACTTTGATCCATGCCTGGGAGCGACTGCACTATCCGGTGGGCAGCGTGGTACATCTGAACCTGCCGTTTCGAGATCCGCTGGCTCCAGTGTCGCAGCCGGACGTTGAGCAGTTTGCCGCGCAGTTTCCGGCAGATTTTTTCGAGGCGATTGCGCCTGCTGCTTGGCCTGCTGTCGCGTTGAATCCCGCGATTGCCCCCATTCAGCCACCCTCCGAACGTGGCCTGATCATTGCTGGACTGGCTCAACCAGATGCACCGCAGGCTTACTCTACGGCGGTGGCACGGCTGGCTGAAGCGCTGCAAGTGCCTGTGCTAGCCGAAGGGCTGTCGCCGCTGCGAAACTATGCTGACCTCAACCCCAGCCTGATTTCAACCTATGACCTGATGCTGCGCGATCCTGAGCTGGCCGATAAGCTCGCCCCAGACTGGGTAATTCGGCTGGGCGAAATGCCAACGAGCAAGCAACTGCGCCAATGGTTAAGCCAAATCCAGCCGCGCCAGTGGATCATCGAATCCACGGATCGCAACCTCGACCCACTACATGGCAAAACAACGCATCTGCGCGGCAGTGTTGAGCAGTTTGCCCAGCAGTTTACCCAGCAGTTTGCCCAGCCTGATAATTGGCCTGTGGCTCCACTTTCGCCGTATCTCGACCTTTGGCTGACGCAAGAGGCAAAATATCGCGCCGCACTTGACCAGCAGCTGGCCACATTGCCGGCTCAGCCGCAGCTATTCGAGGGGAAAGCCGCTTGGATCTTGTCGCAGTATTTGCCTGAGCATACGCCCCTCTATGTGGCGAGCAGTACGCCGACGCGCGACGTGGAGTTCTTCTGGCGACCCGGCAACCGAGCAATTCGGCCTTATTTTAACCGAGGAGCCAATGGCATTGACGGCACGCTTTCAACCGCGTTGGGCATGGCGCACCGCAACCAAAGCAGCGTCCTGCTCACGGGTGATCTGGCGCTGCTGCATGACACCAACGGCTTTTTGATTGGCCGCAGACTGGTTGGGCATCTGACGATTGTGTTGATCAACAATCAGGGCGGCGGTATTTTTGAGTCGTTGCCCATTGCCGCCTTCGACCCGCCGTTTGAGGAGTTTTTTGCCACGCCGCAGTCCATTAACTTCGCGCAGCTCTGCCAAACTTACGGCGTTGAGTATGAGCTAATTGGCTCTTGGGATCAGCTCATTCAGCAAATTTCGGTTCTGCCTGCGCAAGGGCTACGGCTGTTAGAGCTGCAAACTGACCGTAAGCAAGATGCCCAAACTCGTCGAATGCTGCTTACTTCTGCTGTCTTGCCAAACAACCAGCCATAAAAATAGCCTGCGGCGGCAGGCTCAAATAAATTTCTATCTATTTCTATCGAATGCCTAAGCTTCTTCGCGCTTCAGGGCGGCTTCTACCTGCCGGAACTCCAGATCAATCCGATCTTTCATTTTCTGGGGTACAGGACGATTGGGATAGGACGTATAGTGACCCGCCAGCGAATTCAGCGCTGTCTGCATGGTCGTAAAGGAACTTAGCTTCATCAGCGCCCCGTTGCGGCGGTACCGAGCCGAAAAGTCGTTGATCTTCTCGCGGGCGATACCCTGAGCTTCGGTCTTGTCAGGTGCGTCGTCAGCTAGCGTGAGTGCCCCTCTGACGCTTTCAATCACGGCTAGAGTATCTTGGCGATAGTCACCGCTGAGGCCGTTTGGGGCAGCGGTACAGCCAGTCAACCCAATTACGGCAACCAGCATCAGAGCAAACAAACCAGACCAGAATCTTTTCATATAACCTCAGTAAACTCAATAGGCCATGCGCTTTCTCGTAAAAGCTTGGCTGCCCGCAAGCCGGGATCAGTACGCTAATTTTATCGTGAACTTGATCCCGTTGCAGATCAATCTGAGGTTAGAGTCTGGGGTTAGAGTCTGAGGCTAGAGTTGCAGGTTTAGGCTAGCCTACTGATACATTTCTGGGAACTGCGCTTCTAACTGCCGGATTTGGGGCATATCGTGAATCACGACATAGGGCTTGAGCGGATTGCGCTTAATGAAATCTTGGTGATACGCCTCAGCATCATAGAAGCGATCGAGCGGAGTCATCTGCGTGACAATCGGCTCGTCAAATGACTTGGCCTCCGCAAGCTGATGCATATAGGCTTCGGCTACCTGCTTTTGCTGCTCGTCAGTAAAGAAGATCTCTGAGCGGTACTGCTCACCCACATCGGGACCCTGCCGATTTAGCTCAGTGGGGTCGTGGGCCACAAAGAAATAGATCTTCAGCAGCTCGCCATACGAAATCTTGGTTGGGTCATAGGTGACTTCCACCGCCTCAGCGTGATCTGTACTGCCTGCGCTAACCTGCTCGTAGGTTGCCGTAGCCGCATCGCCGCCCGCATAGCCCGTCTTCACTTCCGAGACACCTTTCAAATGTTCAAATACGCCTTCCATGCCCCAGAAGCAGCCGCCCGCGAACACAGCCTTCTGAGTGCCGGCCGTAGCCTGCGGGTCAAAAACCGGATCGGGAACCGGATTACTGGAACGAGTTGAGCCACTGTTAAGACTGCTAGCCAACGCCACCGCAGCCGTCAAGGACAAAGCCAAAACGCTGATCACTAGAGAACGAGAAAACTTGAGCTTACGCATAGTATGTAGACCTAGAGGAGAGTTAAATAATCGATGTGGACGGTTGAGAATTGAACGCCTGAAAAACCTTGAGCGGCACCTCAGCTTGACACAAATTTTAAGGCGACTCCATTCATGCAGTAGCGTTTGCCTGTCGGCTGCGGCCCGTCGTCAAACACATGCCCCAAATGCCCGCCGCAGCGACGGCAATGCACTTCGGTGCGCATCATCAATAGCGTCGTATCTTCAGAGGTCAGGACGGCATTGGGCAGCGGCTGAAAAAAGCTCGGCCAGCCCGTACCGCTGTCAAACTTGGTGTCTGAAGAAAACAGCGGCAGATCGCAGCCCGCGCAGTGGTATTGGCCTGTACCATGCTGTTCTGCCAGCGGACTGCTGTAAGGCCGCTCGGTGCCCTGTTTCCGCAAAACGTTAAACTGCTCTGGCGTTAGAATTTTCTGCCATTCGGCCTCAGTTTTGCTGATCTCAAACGCACTAGCCGCCTGAACCTGCTCGGTCTGAGTCGGCTTCAAATATCGCGCTAGCACGACCGCACCCGCAGCCGCTGCTCCAGCCTGGAGGAAATATCGCTTTTTCATGGACTTGGTTCAAATGCTTGATGCCTCTAAGCTAAACGAACTATCCAAGATTCAGATGAGTGATCGCTGAGAGTCTTCAGAAACTGTCAGCCTTTTGCAGAATTACTCCAAATATTACAGAATGTGAATAGCTACAGAATGTGAATAGCCTGTTCTTTGCCCTTGAGCCCGGTTTCGTATGAATGATCCCGTGATTGACCTCCTGCTCAAAGACCTGAAGAGCGACGACGAAACCTGCCGCGAAACAGCCAGCCGTGAACTCTGGCGGCTTTGGTTTAACCAAAAAGGCAGCTCCGGCATGGAGCAACTCGAACGCAGTCAGGCCTTGCTGCAAGCCGGACGGGTCGATCAAGCCGAGGCGATTCTCGATCAGCTGATTCAAGACCAGCCCGACTTTGCCGAAGCCTGGAACCGCCGAGCCGTACTCTGCTACCTGCAAGGCCGCTACCGCCAGTCCCTCACTGACTGCCAGCAGGTGATCGCGCTCAATCCAATTCACTTTGGCGCAATTCACGGTATGGGACTTTGCTATGCAGCCTTGGGTGAATATCTGCCCGCCATCCAGGCGTTTCGCCGCGCTCTAGACTTGCAGCCGCACGCGCTAGTGAATCAGAAGATGATTTTAGAATGTACGGCGCGCTTGAGCTGAGCAGCCTGATCAACAATACCCAGAGAATTATCGTATGCCTCCTACCGCACTCATTACAGGCGCATCTCAAGGCAGCGGCAAAGCAACCGCGCTCTTGTTTGCCCAGAAAGGCTACGATCTGGTGCTGGCTGCCCGTCAGCTAGATCGCCTAGAAGCAGTCGCCGCACAGGTGGAAGCAATGGGGCAGAGCGCCTTAGCCGTTTCGGCAGACGTGGGGGAAGCGCCGCAGGTCGAGAATTTAGTGCAGCAGGCATTGGAGCGCTTCGGCCAGATTGACGTGCTCATTAACAACGCCGGAATCTGCCTCACAGGGTCGATGCTGGAAACCACGCCCGCTGACTGGCAGCAGATCATGAATACCAACTTTTGGGGCTATGTCCAGACGATTCAGGCCTTGCTGCCCCAGTTTTTGCAGCGCCACAGCGGCAGCATCGTCAACGTCGGCTCCTTGGGTGGCAAAATGCCCCTGCCCCAAATGACCGCCTACTGCGCCAGCAAATACGCTGTCACTGGCCTCACCGATACGCTGCGGCTAGAGCTGTCGAGCCAGGGGATTCACGTTGGGGCAGTGCATCCCGGCTTAATCAACAGCGACTTTCTAGAGCGGGCGCAGTTTCGGGGCGCAGATCGTCAGCGGCTTGCATCTGCACTGAAAGCCGGATGGGTCAGCCAACCTGCCGATATTGCTCAGGCCATTTGGGAAGTGGTTGATCAGCGCCGCAGCGAAATCGTTGTGGGGCCAGCCGCAATTGCGACCGAAGCCTACCGCCTGCTGCCCGCGCCAATGCAGTGGCTGCTGAGTCGAGCTGGGAGCTAGTAGTTCCAGGCTAGCTCTAGGCTACCAGCTAGCTCTAGGCTAATAGTTGCGCCCTGACATGGTGTGGATGAAATCAAACAGATGATGCGACATTTGCAGCTTGCTGCACTGGCCAATCGCCACCTTTCGCCCCTCGTGATCGAGAAAAATTGCCTGGTTTTGATCGCTGCCAAAGCCGCTGTCTACCTGGTCAATTGCGTTGGCGACGATGGCATCTAGCTTTTTGCGCTGGAGTTTTTCAAAGGCCGGGGTAAAGATATCGCCGGTCTGAGCCGCAAAGCCAATCAGCCGCTGCTGGGAGCGCTTTTGCTGACTCAGCTCACTCAAGATATCAGGCGCGACAGAGAGCGGCAGCTGATCTGGCAGCAGCCGTTTAGGCAGTTTTTCGCGGTAATACTCCTTGGGGCGCACGTCGGCCACGGCGGCGGCCATGATGATCCAGTCAGCCTCGCTGAAGCTGCTGAGCACCGCCTGCCGCATTTCTAGGGCACTGACGACGGGCAGCAGTCGCACGCCGGATAGCCCGCTCAGCAGCCTTGGCTCCATTGGCGCATGCACGAGTGTTACCTTTGCGCCCCGATGCGAGGCCGCCTGAGCCAGCGCTACGCCCATCTTGCCCGTCGAAGGATTGCCAATGAACCGCACTGGATCGAGATGTTCGCGAGTGCCGCCCGCGCTAATCAGCAGATGCTTACCCACCAGATCGCGCTTGCCTTGGGTATAGAGCAGCGAATGCAGGTAAGTGAGGATTTCCGAAGGTTCGGCCATGCGCCCCATGCCAACCCGGTCGCAGGCCAGCATTCCTGTGCCGGGACTGACGGCGTGATAGCGCAGATCGGTTTGCAGCACCTGCCAGTTGCGCTGTACCGAGGGCTGCTGCCACATATCGGTATTCATGGCCGGAGCCAGCAAAATCGGGCTGGTAGAAGCGAGCACTGTGCTGGTGAGCAGATTGTCGGCTAACCCATGCGTTAGCTTGGCCATCAGGTTGGCGGTGAGCGGGGCAATCAGCATCAGCTCTGCCCATTCGCCCAGCTCGATATGCAGCGGGCGGTACTGCGAGGGCTGCCAGAACAGATCGTCGGTGTAGACCGGGTGGCGGCTGAGGGTGGCTAGCGTTAGCGGCGTAATGAACTGCTGAGCATTGTCGGTGGACACGGTTCGCACCTCAACGCCCAGCTTTGCCAATGTTGAAATTACCTGACAGACCTTGTAGGCCGCAATGCCGCCGCCCACGCCAATTAGTACCCGTCGCCCTTGCAGCATAGCGATGTCATCTGAAGAAAGCGAAAAAGCAGCAACCCACCGCAAATCTAGAGCAATGACAGCCAGCCACTGCCTTTATTTCTCTTTACTTTGCAGGAAGATTGCGAATGTCACAAGGTTTTCGCTTTTTGTAGCCCAGTTCTGTCTGTTAGAGGACTATCTGTTAGAGCCTTAAAAATTAGCAAAAGCGCGACAAAAGGCAGACCGCAGCCTACCTTTTCAATTAGCTACATATTGAGCCGTATATTGAGCTGCATACTAGCAGACCCTAAGCTTCATCGTAAGCTTCTAGATCCAGCAGATAGATATAGGGCTCGACCATTTCGGGACGCTGAAAGGCAATTGCTCTGAGCAGATGCCAATCGCTGAGTCCTTCAAACGGGCTGGTGTAAGCATCTTGGTCAAGCCGCTGAGCTAGTTCAGCAACCTCTGGGACGGTGATTTGATCGATGTTGATTTGAGCAATGTTGATTTGACCAGTGCCAGTTCGACCAGTGATCTGCTCAAGGCTTTGACCCGAAACATGCTTCGTTCTCATTGCAAACCCCCCATAAAATCTTGCTGTCGCCTCAGTCACTCTCAATCCTAGATCGCTTCTCTGGCGAATTCGGTGGAAACACAGTTTCTTCCACAAAACTTTGCATCAGCTTCAAGACCGCAGGCTGGATCTCATGCCCCATATTCAACTCATGATACTCAACTGCCGCGCCCGCTTGAGCCAAGGCATCGTGCACTTGCTGAGCTGCCCTGAGCGGCACCACCTGATCGGCACGGCCATGCACCAACAAAATTGGCGCAGCTAGCTCTGCCGTTAGCTCCAGCGGCGCGTGAGCATAGCCGCTCAGCACCATCAGCCCCGCCACGGGTAGATTAAGCCCCACTTCTAGCGTCATCGCGCCCCCCTGCGAAAACCCGGCCAAAACCGTGCGAGCCAGCGGAATACCAGTGCTGCTCTCCAGCGAATGCAGCCAGTCGAGCAGGGCTTGGCGGCTGGTCTGGAGCTGCGGAGACTGGCGAAAACCGGGCTGGCTAAAAAAGCGATAGTCTGCTGGCAGGTCGTACCACATGCGGCCTGTGGGCGAATGTGGAAAGGCGAAGGGCGCGTTGGGAAAGGCAAAGCTGAGCTGAGGCAGATGGATATACTGCGCCAGAGCCGCCACATCTTGGGCGTTGGCTCCCCAGCCATGCAGCAGCACGAGCAGCGCCTCAGCCGGACGCGCAGGCACAAAGAGGGCTTCGAGTGACATAGCTAGAGTCCTTAGGCGAGATCTGGCTTGAACTGGCAGAATTCTACTATTCTATTCTGAGGTCTGAGGCTGGATCTGCACCGATTTATCAAGCAGGGAGCAAGTTATGGCGCGGTTGGCATTGCTAAGCGTATCGAATAAAACGGGGCTGATTGAGCTAGCTCGCAGCTTGGTCGAAGAATTTGAGTTTGAAATTGTCAGCAGCGGTGGGACAGCCGCAGCGCTGAAGCAGGCTGGAATTCCGGTGGTCAAAGTCTCAGACTATACAGGTTCACCCGAAATTTTGGGCGGACGGGTCAAAACGCTGCATCCCCGGATTCATGGCGGCATTCTAGCGCGGCCAGACCAGGCCAGCGACTTGGCCGATCTGGAAGCCCAGCAGATTCGCCCCTTTGACCTAGTGGTGGTCAATCTTTATCCGTTTGAGCAGACGATTGCTCAGGGCGCAGATCTGGCTGAGGCCATCGAACAGATCGACATTGGCGGTCCGGCCATGCTGCGCGCCTCGGCCAAAAACTTCGCCCATCTCTGCGTCCTCTGCCAGCCTGAGCAGTATCCAGCCTACCTGCAAGAGCTGCGAACTGATCAGTCAGCCTCGCTCCAGTTCCGGCAGAGCGCTGCCCTGCGCGCCTTTGAGCATACTGCGGCCTATGACAGCGCCATCTCGGCCTATCTGCGGCGCCTAGAGCCAGCAGGTGAGCCAGTAGGTGAGCCAGAGCTACCCGTCAGCTTTAGCCTCTCAGGTCAGCAGATCCAGGTACTGCGCTACGGCGAAAACCCGCATCAGGCGGCGGCCTGGTACCAAACTGGGGCAGTCTCAACGGGTTGGGGAGCGGCCACTCAGCTTCAGGGCAAAGAGCTGAGCTACAACAATTTGGTCGATCTCGAAGCCGCTCGGCAAATTGTGGCGGAGTTTGCATCCCCTGCCGCCGTGATCATCAAACATACCAACCCCTGCGGCGTGGCGCTGGGCAGCAACCTGCACGAAGCCTACACCAAAGCTTTCGCGGCAGATGCAGTTTCGGCCTTTGGGGGGATTGTGGCGCTCAACCGTCCGCTGGATGAGGCCACGGCAGCTGAACTCACCAAAACTTTTTTAGAATGTGTCGTTGTGCCCGCCTGTGACCCCGCCGCTGCCGCCGTGCTGGCTGCCAAGTCAAAGCTACGGCTGCTGCTGCTGCCTGATTTGCTCAGCGGCTCTCAGCAGCTCGTGAAGCAGATTGCCGGGGGCTTCTTGCTGCAAACGGCAGATGATCAGCCCGTCGAGCCTACCGACTGGCAGGTGGTGAGCCAGCGTCAGCCTACAGCAGCTCAGCGAGCTGAGCTAGAGTTTGCCTGGAAGGTCTGTAAGCATGTCAAGTCCAACGCGATTGTGATTAGCCAAAGCCAGACGACCTGCGGCATTGGAGCTGGCCAGATGAATCGGGTGGGTTCAGTCAAGATTGCTCTGGAGCAGGCTGCTGCAAAAGCTGAGGGCGCAATCTTGGCCAGCGACGGCTTTTTTCCGTTTGACGACTCGGTGCGGACGGCGGCGGCAGCAGGCATCGCGGCCATTGTTCAACCCGGCGGCAGTCTGCGCGATCCAGACTCCATCAAGGCAGCAGACGAGCTGGAGCTAGTGATGCTGCTGACCGGCAGGCGGCATTTTCTGCATTAGCGGGGCTCTAAAGCGGGGCTATAGATCTAGCGATGCAGTCGGGTGGCAGTTAGCAAGTTAGGCGCTCCAGACGACGCTGGCTGAGTTGGGGCGCTCACCACAACGGTTAGGGCGACCAGGATGGCCGTGGCCAAAATACCAAAATCGCAGAAAGGAAGTTTCATGAGCAGTATCCAGCGCCAAGTCTAGGACAAATTCAGGAGGAGCGAAGCCAGTCAACTCCGGTGACTCCGATGACTCCATGCTGTCAAACTTCTCGCTGAAGTCCTCTGATTCCCGAGAAACTTCACTAGGTCTATAAGATTTGAGCTGATTTTTGAAGTCGCGGTAACTGCTGTAGATTCAGAATGCCTGCAAATGAATCCCAAGCGCTTCCAAGCGAAATAAGAGCTGATCGTTCGGTAAACCGCACTTCAAACCCGCTCAACGCCGGTTGCAGTTCCCCCACTTGTTCGGTAAATTAGCACTCAGGAGGTGAGAGTGCTAATATCTAACTCAACCCTCGATGGCTCACAGCTCAGGCGAAGGCCGCGGTTTCTCCTCAGGCAACCGTTTGGCTTGGCTCGAAGCTGTTTTGAGCGCGAACTGTAAATTTTTCTATAGATTCTTGGAGGATTTGCGTATGGCAGCTGTAACTCTCAGCGTTTCATCGGTTAAACCCTTGGGCGAGCGCGTCTTTGTCAAGGTGAGTGCCTCAGAAGAAAAGACGGCAGGCGGGATTTTTCTGCCCGATACTGCTAAAGAAAAGCCTCAGGTGGGCGAAGTGGCGGCAATTGGCCCCGGCAAGCGCAACGACGACGGTTCGCGTCAGGATCTGGAAGTGAAAGTGGGCGACAAAGTGCTCTATTCCAAATACGCGGGCACCGACATCAAGCTGGGCAGCGAAGAGTATGTGCTGCTGTCTGAGAAGGACATCCTGGCAATTGTGAACTAGTTTCGCGAGCTAGTTTTGTGAACTAGTTTGAGCTTTGAGCGAATTCAAATCCAGTCTAAATCCAGTCCAACTCTAATCCAGAATAAATTCGGAGACATATGGCTAAGCGGATTATTTACAACGAAAATGCTCGTCGTGCCCTCGAAAAAGGCATGGACATTCTGGCTGAAGCGGTGGCTGTCACCCTTGGTCCCAAAGGCCGCAACGTGGTGCTGGAAAAGAAATTCGGCGCACCTCAAATCGTGAATGATGGCGTGACGATTGCCAAAGAAATCGAGCTAGAAGATCACGTCGAAAACACTGGCGTGGCGCTGATTCGGCAGGCTGCTTCTAAAACCAACGATGCAGCAGGTGATGGCACTACTACGGCCACTGTCTTGGCTCACGCCATCGTTAAAGAAGGGCTGCGGAACGTGGCGGCTGGCGCTAACGCCATCTCGCTGAAGCGCGGCATTGAGAAGGCCAGCAACTATTTGGTGGATGAAATTGCCAAGCTGGCTCGTCCGGTTGAAGACTCCAAGTCAATTGCTCAGGTTGGCTCGATCTCAGCAGGCAACGATGAAGAAGTGGGCGCAATGATTGCGGAGGCGATGGAGAAAGTGGGTCGCGAAGGCGTGATCTCGCTGGAAGAAGGCAAGTCGATGACCACCGAGCTGGAAGTCACCGAAGGGATGCGCTTTGACAAAGGCTACATCTCGCCCTACTTCGCCACCGACACCGAGCGGATGGAAGCCGTACTAGACGAGCCATTCGTGCTGCTGACCGACAAGAAAATTGCCCTGGTGCAGGATCTCGTGCCCGTGCTAGAGCAGGTGGCTCGCTCAGGCCGTCCGCTGCTGATTTTGGCAGAAGACATCGAGAAAGAGGCGCTGGCAACCTTGGTCGTAAACCGACTGCGCGGCGTGCTGAACGTGGCTGCGGTCAAGGCTCCTGGCTTTGGCGACCGTCGCAAAGCGATGCTGGAAGATATCGCAGTGCTCACGGGTGGCCAAGTTGTCACCGAGGATGCTGGTCTGAAGCTGGATACCGTCAAGCTGGATATGTTGGGCAAAGCCCGCCGGATCACGATTACCAAAGACACCACGACGATTGTGGCTGAAGGTAACGAAGCAGGCGTTAAAGGCCGCTGCGAGCAAATCCGCCGTCAAATGGAAGAAACCGAATCTTCCTACGACAAAGAGAAGCTGCAAGAGCGCTTGGCGAAGCTCTCTGGTGGTGTGGCAGTCGTGAAAGTGGGTGCAGCCACCGAAACCGAGATGAAGGACAAGAAGCTGCGCCTTGAAGATGCGATCAACGCCACCAAAGCAGCAGTTGAAGAAGGTATCGTTCCGGGTGGCGGCACGACATTGGCTCACCTCTCCCCGCAGCTCGAAAGCTGGGCGAACAGCAACCTGAAGGATGAAGAGCTGACCGGAGCGCTGATTGTTTCACGGGCACTGGCTGCTCCCCTGAAGCGGATTGCCGAGAACGCTGGCCAAAACGGTGCAGTGATTGCCGAGCGCGTCAAAGAGAAAGACTTCAACGTAGGCTTTAACGCCTCTACGAATGAATTCGTCGATATGTTTGACGCGGGCATCGTTGACCCGGCCAAAGTCACCCGTTCGGCGCTGCAAAATGCGGCCTCGATTGCGGGCATGGTGCTCACCACCGAATGCATCGTGGTGGACAAGCCTGAGCCGAAGGATGCTGCGGCTGGTGCTGGAGCCGGCATGGGCGGCGGCGACTACGACTACTAGGTAATGACTCAGCTTTGGGAGCTAAGTTCTAAAACCTGAGTTCTAAAATCTGAGTAAATTGAGGCGGTCGTTCCAGTTGGGGCGACCGCTTTTTGATGTGGCCAACTTTTGAGATCGCCAGCCGTGCGAAAATTAAGCCTGACCCAACCAAAATTTTGCATGGAACCGATCACGCCTCAGGCCGACCAAGAAGCCGCTCAGCTTGATGACGAAGCTACCCGCAGCGGCCTCAGCGATGAGCAGTATCGCCGCAAGATGCAGCGTCGCAAAGCAGTCCAAGAGCAGCGGCTATCTCAGCGCATCGACAAAAAAGGGCTGATCATCGTCAATACCGGCACGGGCAAAGGCAAAACGACTGCCGCGCTGGGCATGGTGCTGCGCTCGCTGGGGCATGGCTACCGGGTGGCAATTGTCCAGTTTATTAAAGGAGCCTGGGAACCTGCCGAAAAAGCAGCCTTCGCGCCTTGGACGCTAGGGCAAAACAATCAGCCGCCGCAGCTAGAGTTTCACGCAATGGGCGAAGGCTTCACCTGGGAAACCCAAGACAAAGCCCGCGATATTCAGAAGGCTGAGGAGGCTTGGCAAAAGTCTCTCAGCTTTATCCGCAACCCCGACTTCCAGCTCATCTTGCTGGACGAGGTGAATATTGCGATCAAGCTGGGCTATCTGGAGGTAGTCGATATTCTGGCGGGGCTGGCCGAAAAACCCGACGACTCGCATGTAATCTTGACCGGACGGGGTGCGCCGCCAGAGCTGATTGAAGCTGCTGATTTAGTGACTGAAATGACGCTTATCAAGCATCCGTTCCGGGAGCAGGGCGTGAAGGCGCAGCCTGGCATTGAGTTTTAATTCTTCCAACAGATTCGCTGCTGTCATCTTTAAATCTACGGTTTTAATCCCATTAAAGGAACGATCATATCTCTATGAAGGAGAACAGGTTGGTGTAGGGGTTTATAAATCGGCAGCAGAGATGAGTTGATTGACTGACGTTGCTGAAATTTAGCTACTTCTATCCGAGTCCAACTCGAACTCGCAACGCCCCCTTCAAAAAGTTACGGTTCATTACGAACCAAAATTTCTGCCCATCAAAATATGCTAGGTTCGATAGCGTTGTGCAGTCCGTAAAGTATTTCCCAACTGGATTCCAACTAGATTCCAACTGGAGCATACTTTGCCGAGACGCAGATCTGATCAGCATAATTCTCGCAACACCATCTACAGCAGACGCTACCGCAATTAACTATGCTCTCTATCACTTCTGCCGCCAGCTCTACCTCAGAGTCACAAGACCTGCGCGAAGACCTAAGTGAGTATGTCGCTCACCTGCAGCTCCATATGGCGCTCCAAGCGCGGAACCTAGTACCCACGCTGACCCGGACTGTCGACAGCCGACAGCAAATGCTGCACCAAGCGCAGGCTGACTTTGAGAAATATGTCTCGCGTCAGGCGCTCTGATGCTGATCTGCCTCTAATTGATCTGCCTTTAATAGCAAGCATCAATCTACGGATTTGGCGGCACTAGACTAAGCTCGACTTTATCCATTTTGAGAGTAGGAAAGGTAGCAAAATCAGGAAAGCGTTATTTGGTTTCTCCTGATGAACTTGCTACCGAAAGAATTTCTGCCCATTATCCTAGCGTTTGCCACTCTC
>JAHHHV010000067.1 GCA_019359155.1 Pegethrix bostrychoides GSE-TBD4-15B | reverse complement strand
GTTCGGCATGGCTCAAGCCCAAGCTCACGAGTGGATCCATCGTCTGAGTTCTGTCCTTAACGTTGCTCTCGGCTACGAGAAACAACTGCCAGAGCGCCGACCGCATCGCCTTGCCGCAGTGCTCAAGGACTGTCCTGCTTTGGAGTTCATCATTGACGGCACAGAACGACCTATCAATCGCCCCACCGACAACGATGAGCAGCAGGCGTACTTTAGCGGCAAGAAGAAGACGCATACGCTCAACAACAATCTGATTAGCCAGCGGGGCGGGAAGGTTGTGTATTTGAGTGACACCTATGAGGGGAGCGTCCATGACAAGCTGATTTGTGATTTGGAGGGGCATGAATTTCCCGACAGCAGCAAGCTATGGCAGGACAAGGGGTATCAGGGCTATGCGCCAGCGGGAGTGACCATCATGCAGCCCAAGAAGAAGCCAGCGAATCAGGAGTTAACTCAGACAGAGAAGGAGCGGAATCGAGAGATATCAAGAGCGCGCATCGAGATAGAGCATCAGATCAACGGGGTGAAGCGGAGTCGGATCGTGAGTCATCGGTTGCGGAGCCGGACGGAGTACTATGCGGACAAGGTGATGGAGACTGCTTGTGGATTGCACAATTACCGCTTAGAGCACCGGCAATTGGCGGTTAGTTAAGGGGACGAAGTGGGAGAGGAGGAGAGATACATCTCTTTTTTCTTCGCTCTGTTATTTCCGATTAAGTCTAAAGTAGCGACAGCGATCTAACGTTGTTGGAGCGGACTACCGAAGCTCGCTGATGGTGAGGCAAAGGTTGTTTGAAGCCGCTCAACCGCACCGTTAGGAACCTTTGCTGAGACAGTATCTTGGCTGCGATCCGTCTGTTAAAGAGATAGAGTTGCACTTGCGGGTAGTGCCTTGAAGGTAAGGGTAGAAGCTGAATCAAAGACCTAGAGGACTTGGAGAATCTAATCTTCTCCTTTGACTCCTACTCTCCCTGCCCTTCAGGGCACTACCAACTCAGCCAGCTCTTAGAGTCAGAGACGACGCAAAATGCGTAATGCCCAGCGGGCTTAATTTTACAGAGCAGAATGAATTAAGCTAAGCGCCCAACTACGATTTCGGCGGCACGACCAGCACCTTATCGATCCGATTGCCGTCCATATCCACCACCTCAAACCGGAAGCGATTCCACTCAAAATGATCAGAGGATTTGGGGATATGGCCGAGCTGCGTAATAATCATGCCGCCCAGCGTCTGGTAGTTGCCGCGCGCTTCACCCGGCAGTTTATCCAAGTTCAGCAGCTCCTTAATTTCGTCAATCATCAGCATTCCGTCCAGCAGCCAAGAGCCATCCTCTCGCTGTACCGCACTCGATTCCTGCGGATGATCCGCAAACGGCACATCGCCAATAATCACCTCCATTACGTCATTCAGCGTCACCACGCCCTGAATCACGCCATATTCATCTACCACCATCGCCACATGCGTTCCCGACTGCTTAAATAGCTCCAGCACCTTCAGCGCCAGCGTCGTCTCCGGAATAAACAAAGGCTGCCGAATCAGCGTCGGCAGATCCAGCGGCTCATCGGCCAAGCTGCGAGCCAGCACATCGCTAACATAGACCACGCCCAGCGCATTATCCAGCGTCTCTTGGCAGACCGGAAAGCGACTGTGACGGCTCTGGCTCATCTTGCGGCAGTTCACCTCCAGCGAATCGTTGAGATCCAGCCAGATGATGTCAAGGCGAGGGGTCATCAACGAATTCACCTGCTGGTCGCCTAAACGAAAGACCCGCTCCACCATATCCTGCTCAGCCGCCTCAAAGGTGCCAGCTTCAGTGCCTTGCCGCACCAGCACCTTAATTTCCTCTTCCGTCACCAGCGGCTCATTTGAAGGACGATTGGCGCGCAGCAGCTTCAGCACTGCCTCAGTCGCCAAGCTAAGCAGGTAAACGACGGGTGTCACCAGCTTAGCAATCCAGCTCATCGGGGCAGCCACCGCCATCGCAATTTTTTCAGGGCTGTTCAGCGCCAGCCGCTTGGGCACGAGTTCGCCAATGATCAACGACAAAAAGGTAATCAGCAAAATCACCAGCCCAAAGGCCACCGCCTCGCTCGACTCTCGCAAGGCCGGAATTAGCGCAACGTAGGGAGCCAGCGAGTCGGCCAGTCTCGCGCCGCCAAACGCACCCGTCAGCACGCCAATCAGCGTAATTCCCACCTGCACCGTCGAGAGGAAGCGGTTGGGTGAGTTGGCCAGCTCCAGCGCCACTCGCGCTTTGGGGTTGCCCTGCTCCACCAATTCCTGAAGCCGAGCGCGGCGAGCCGAAACAATTGCCATTTCCGACATCGAAAACAGGCCGTTGGCCACCATCAGCAGCAGAATAATCAGAATTTCGGAGGTCATGGTTTGAGGGTTGCGCCTATAGAGCTGGTCAGTAGAGCTGGAGAAAGCTGGACTAAAGCAAGATGACTTAAACTCGTAGATCTCGATATAGAGAAAGCTATCACTCTCTTGGCTTGCCAGACTACATCCCCGGAAAAGCTATTTCTCTGCCAGAAGCAAATTCTGGCTTTTAGTCTGGCCTTCTAGAATGGTAAAAGTCGGAGCAATCCTGCTATCGTGGCTGTTCTACGCTCAGCGCTGAGCGAGCCGCAGACGGGCAATGGGCAATGGGCAATGGCAGAGATAGTGAATCGATTGCAGATGGATAAATAGGGGCTATGGCTTTTTCCTCAATTACGCGCGCAATGGGTCGATCGCCGCTGACCCAGGAGCTAATTGCCAAACTGACGCAGCAGCGAGTGCTGAAGCTGAACGGCGTGGCGCGACTGCCCAAAGGCTTGGTCGCCTCGGCGCTGGCGCAAACTCAACAGCGCAGCCTGCTGGTGGTCACGGCCACGCTGGAAGAAGCCGGACGCTGGGCGGTGCAGCTTGAGGCGATGGGCTGGCCGCTGATGCAGTTCTACCCCACCTCAGAAGCCTCCCCCTACGAGCCGTTTGACCCCGAATCCGAGATGACCTGGGGGCAAATGCAGGTGTTAGCCGATTTGATCAAGGGCAGCGACAAACCCGGCGCCATCGTCACCACCGAGCGCGCTTTGCAGCCGCATCTGCCGCCGCCAGAAGCCTTCCGCCCGTTTTGCGTGACGCTAGCGCGCGGCATGGAGCTGAACCTGGAAGCGCTGAGTCAGCAGTTGGCCAACCTGGGCTACGAGCGCGTGCCGCTGGTGGAAACCGAAGGCCAGTGGAGTCGGCGCGGCGATATTATCGATGTCTTTCCGGTCGCCTCAGAGCTGCCCGTCCGCCTAGAGCTGTTTGGCGACGAGCTAGATCACCTGCGCGAGTTTGACCCTGCCACCCAGCGCTCGCTCGACAATACGGAGCGGCTAGTGCTGACGGCAACTAATTTCAGCCCAATGATTCTCCAGGGCTTGAAGGATGCCAGACAGGTGAAGGCAGGCATACTCTCTGCCGAGGAAGCCGAGCAGCTAGAAGTCGGCCAGATGCCGGAGGGGATGCGGCGGTTTCTGGGGCTGGCTTTTCAGCATCCGGTCTCGCTGCTCGACTACCTGCCCGACAACATGCTGGTGGCGCTGGATGAACCTGACCAGTGCCGCGCCCATAGCGACCGCTGGCTGGAACATGCCGAGGAGCAGTGGCAAGAAACCGGAGCGACGCTGCCCAAAATTCACCAGAGCTTTGCCGACTCGCTGAGCGCCATTGAGCGATTCGAGCGACTGCATCTTTCGGAGCTATCTGAGGAAAATAATGGCCTGAATCTGTCGAGCCGCCCGGTGCCCGCCGTGCCGCATCAGTTTGGCCGACTCGCCGAGACGCTGCGCCAAGAGCGCGACCGCAGCTTTGCAGTCTGGCTGGTTTCGGCACAGCCGTCGCGCTCGGTGGCCTTGCTGCAAGAGCATGACTGTCCGGCGCAGTTTGTGCCCAATCCGCGCGACTATCTGGCCATTGACAAGGCACAGGCGCAACGCCTGCCCGTAGCCGTCAAATATTCGGGGCTGGCCGAGCTAGAAGGCTTTGTGCTGCCGACGTTTCGGCTGGTGGTGGTGACCGACCGCGAGTTTTTTGGCCAGCAGTCGCTCGCCACGCCCAGCTATATCCGCAAGCGACGGCAGGCCACCTCTAAGCAAGTTGACCCAAACAAGCTGCAATTGGGCGACTACGTGGTGCATAAAAATCACGGCGTGGGGCGGTTTCTGCGGCTGGAGAGCCTCAGCATCAATGGCGAAACCCGCGAATATCTGGTGCTGCAATATGCGGATGGCTTGCTGCGAGTGGCCGCCGACCAGCTCAACGCCCTGTCTCGCTTCCGAGCCGCCGGGGACAAAGTGCCCGAACTCAACAAAATGACGGGCAACGCCTGGGAGCGCACCAAGAGCAAGGTGCGGAAGGCGATCAAAAAAGTCGCCGTGGATCTGCTCAGGCTCTACGCCCAGCGCGCCCAGCAGGAAGGCTTCACCTACCCAATCGACACGCCCTGGCAGCAGGAAATGGAGGACTCCTTCCCCTACCAGCCCACCGTGGATCAGCTCAAGGCCGTGCAAGACGTGAAGCGGGACATGGAAGATGCCCGCCCGATGGATCGGCTAGTCTGCGGCGATGTCGGCTTCGGCAAAACCGAGGTGGCGATTCGCGCTATTTTCAAGGCGGTGACGGCGGGCAAACAGGTGGCGCTACTGGCTCCCACCACGATTCTGACCCAGCAGCATTACCATACTCTCAAAGAGCGGTTTGCGCCCTATCCGGTGCAGGTGGGGCTGCTCAACCGCTTCCGCTCTGCCGAGGAGCGCAAAGAGATCCAGCAGCGGCTCTCGACGGGCGAGCTGGATATCGTGGTGGGAACACATCAGCTGTTGGGTAAAGGCGTGCAGTTCAAAGATCTGGGGCTGCTGGTGGTGGACGAAGAGCAGCGGTTTGGCGTCAACCAGAAAGAGAAAATCAAATCGCTGAAGACCCAGGTAGACGTGCTGACGCTCAGCGCCACGCCAATTCCGCGCACGCTCTATATGTCGCTCTCCGGCGTGCGGGAAATGAGCCTGATTACCACGCCGCCGCCCTCGCGCCGCCCGATCAAAACCCATCTCTCGCCCTACGACCCAGAGGCGATCCGCACCGCGATTCGCCAAGAGCTAGACCGAGGCGGCCAGATTTTCTACGTCGTGCCGCGTGTCGAGGGCATCGAAGAGATCTCTGGCAAGCTGCGCGAAATGGTGCCCTCTGCTCGGATCGCGGTTGCTCATGGCCAGATGGATGAGGGCGAACTCGAAGCCACGATGCTCACCTTCAGCAGCGGCGAGGCGGAGATCCTGGTCTGCACCACCATCATTGAGTCGGGGCTGGATATTCCGCGCGTCAACACGATTTTGATTGAAGATGCCCAGAAGTTTGGCCTCTCGCAGCTCTACCAGCTCCGAGGGCGGGTCGGTCGCGCCGGGATTCAGGCACATGCCTGGCTGTTTTACCCCAAGCAAAGCCAGCTCACCGAAACCGCCCGCCAGCGGCTGCGCGCCATCCAGGAGTTTGCTCAGCTCGGCTCTGGCTATCAGCTGGCGGTGCGCGACATGGAAATCCGGGGCGTGGGCAATCTGCTGGGAGCCGAGCAGTCTGGCCAGATGGACGCGATTGGCTTCGACCTCTATATGGAAATGCTGGAAGAGGCGATCAAAGAAATTCGGGGGCAGGAAATCCCGCAGGTGGACGATACCCAAATCGACCTCAGCCTCACCGCCTTTATCCCAGCTGACTACATCCCGGATCTCGATCAAAAAATGAGCGCCTACCGCGCTGTCGCCTCGGCTCAGTCCAAGCGCGAACTCACCGAAATTGCCGCCGACTGGAATGACCGTTACGGCGCAATGCCCTCTGCTGCCACGCAGCTCTTGCGGGTGATGGAGCTGAAGCAGGTGGCCAAGTCTCTCGGCTTCAGCCGCATCAAGCCGGAGGGCAAGCAGCATGTGATCCTAGAAACGCCCATGGAAGAACCCGCCTGGAATCTGCTGCGCGAAAACCTGCCCTCGCATCTGCAAACCCGCTTTGTCTACATGCCCAATAAAGTCACGGTGCGCGGCTTGGGAGCACTGAAGGCCGATCTCCAGCTCGAAAATCTGTTGGATTACCTGAGCCGGATGAAGGGCGGCTTGCCGGAAGCAGTGAGCGCCTAGCTGCACCCAGGATACTGGCCGGCCTTCATTCCTAGCTCTCCTGCATCTGACGTGTTTCCAGGCTCAGCACCGAGGCGTTGCTGTTCTCGCGGGCAACCCGCACCAGCAGCCCCGCTGTCAGCAGGCTCGCCAGCATTGAACTCCCGCCGTAGCTGACCAACGGAAACGGCAAGCCCGTCGTGGGCAGTGCGCCCGTCGCCACGCCAATATTCAGCAGCGCCTGACCCACCATCAAAATCATGCCGCCCACCGCCACCAGCCGATGCACCGGATTCTGCGACTTCATCGCTACCCGCATCGCCAGCGTCGCATAGATGGCCAGCAGCGCAAACAGTAAAAAGCAGCCCACGAAGCCAAATTCCTCGGCGTAGACCGAAAAAATAAAGTCGGTATACTGAATCGGCAAATAAAACAGCTTCTGCTGCGACATGCCAAACCCTCGGCCCCAAAAGCCGCCTGAGCCAATCGCTAGCAGACTTTGCACCAGCTGATAGCCATCCTCGCGCGCATCCGCCCAGGGATTCAGAAACGAAATTAAGCGCCGTCGCTGATAGGACTTGAAGCTGACGCTAACAATTGCCGTCATCAGTCCTAAACCCGCCGCGCTGCCCAAATAGCGATAGGGCATTCCCGAAGAGAGCGCAATCAGCCAGATCATCATGCCGCAGAGCGCTGTAGTGCTGAGGTTGGGCTGGATCAAAATGCCGCCCAGCACCACCGTAAACACGCCCAGCCAGACCAGCCTAGCCTGCATTGGCAACCGCTCCCACTGGCCAAAAATCCGAGCGCTCTGCAATACCAAAAACGGCTTAATCATTTCTGAGGGCTGAAGCGCCACCGGCCCAATCACCAGCCAGCGCGTCGCGCCATTCACCGTCGCGCCCACTCCCGGCACCAGCGTCAGCAAAATTAGCCCCAAAAACAGCATCACGCCCCAGTCGGCCAAGCCCAGCATGTAGCGCAGCGAGCTGTGCGTCAGAATGTTGAAGCAGGTGAGTCCCAGAAAGATCCAGACGAGCTGACCTTTGAAAAAATAGAGTCCGTCTCCAGTTGCTGCGCCCGCCGCTACATAAGAAGCCGAATAGACCATCACCAGCCCCAGTGACAGCCAGAGCATGGTCAGCCAGCGCAGCAGTCTGGCCTCAATTGACCAGGTTTGGGCGGAGGCATCAAAAAACGGAAACAGGTAGCGCAGGACTGAAGCCATAGGGCAAAGGTGAGCTGAACAGCAGCCGGAGCATAGCCCCAACAGAGTAACCCAAGTTGGCAAAATTTGATCAGGCTTAGTCCAATTAAAAACAGGTTTAAAACAGTTCAGCGGACGACTGAAACAAGCGCGAGCCAACTGCCCGTTCAAGCTTCAGCTATCCGCTGAAAGGATTTATTTCTGAGATTTCAGAGTTGAGCGCCAGATCCTGCCAGATCCTGTTAAATCCTACAGCAGACCTGTATTTGCGCCCGGTCTGCCGGTAGCTAGCTCAACTTTGACAATTTTGCCGCCCATTTTCATGATCCGCTGCTGCTCTTTAAACCAGCTGTCATACGGAACCAGCTTGGTGAAGTAGGTGTTTTGCAGCTCTCGCTGGGTGCGAATCCGGGTCTGGCTGGGCACGCAGGCCGTGATCTTGAACATCCGCATGGGACTTGGCTCTCCTAAATGTCAATAAGATCGAAAAATTTTGTTGAAGTTAGCCTGATTTTAAGTCTGAATTCTGGCTGTTAGCATCCCCAAGCCCACAGCCCCAAACCTACAGCTAAGCCTGAGAACCTGAAGTCAGTTTTGGAGTGCGACAGCTCGCTGAATCTCTGCAATTAAGCAGTCAACCAGCCATCCGACCCAACATTCACCCCAGATTCCCAGGCTCGAAGCATCTACGCCGCCGAATCTAGCTCAAGCCAGAGCAGATGTAGTCGAGGTAAACGCCCATTTCCTTGCCAGCATCAGCGCCCACGAGGCTCGCGGTCACTTCTTTAATGGCTTGGATGGCCTGCACGGTTGCCGCAATGGGTACACCCAGGCTGTTGTAGGTTTCCTTGAGGCCGTTGAGCACGCGCTCATCCAGAATCGAGGTGTCGCCTGCCAGCATTGCGTAGGTGGCGTAGCGCAGGTAGTAGTCGAGGTCGCGGATGCAGGCAGCGTAGCGGCGGGTGGTGTACATGTTGCCACCGGGACGGGTGATGTCCGAGTAAAGCAGGGACTTCGCAACTGCTTCTTTGACAATCGAGGCAGCGTTGGCGCTAATCGAAGTAGCAGCCCGGACGCGGAGTTCGCCGCTGGAGAAGTAGCCTTTCAGCTTGTCAAGCGCCGAAGCATCCAGGTACTTGCCCTGCACGTCAGCCGAGTTAATCACCGCAGTAATTGCGTCTTGCATGATCTGATTTTCCTTAAAACATCATAAAGTCTAATGAGAGATAAGCGTTGCCAGCTTTGGGATTCAGGTTTGAGCCTCAACCCGGAGCCAAACTACTGCATCGCGCCGATCACGTAGTCGAAGTAGGTGCCAGCTTCAGCCGCATCATCGCCAGAGAGCAGCGACATGGCGACGCTCTTCATAGCGCGCACGCCTTCTACGACTGCATCAATCGGGGTGCCCAGAGACTTGTACATTTCGCGCACGCCGACGATACCGATCTCTTCAATCGGGGTGACATCGCCCGAAACCACGCCGTAGCTGATCAGGCGCAGGTAGTAGTCGAGGTCGCGCAGGCAGGTGGCGGTCATTTCTTCGCCGTAGGCATTGCCGCCGGGAGAAACCACGTCAGGCCGCTTTTGGAACAGCTGATCGCCAGCGCCTTTGACAATCCGCTCGCGGGAGTCGGTCAGCACTTGAGCGATGCGTAGACGACGCTCGCCGGAGGTGACAAAGCCTTTGATCCGATCTAGTTCACCGGGGCTGAGATAGCGAGCCTCGGCATCCGCATTCACGATGGACTTCGTGACAATACTCATTAGTGGATTCCTCTGAAAAGCAAAATGTAACCGGGGTGTGCAAGCTGGTTTCAGGTCTAGCTAGAGGTGCAGTCCAGCCGCCTGAGATTCAACTCGCTTCCCGAATCATTTTCCGGCATTCAGTTCATATCCTTAAGCGATCTGCAATATTTTGTAATACTTACCCTCATCTGCGGCGCAGCCCACGAAACTCAAGCTTTGTCAACCCTAAATTGAACTGCCACTCTGGGCATCTTAGGCTCAAGCTTCATTTGGGCAGACCAGGATGATTGATCTACTAGATTTAATAGATTTAACAGTCGCGATTCCAACCTACAACGGCGAGCAGCGCCTGCCAGAGTTATTGCGCCGTCTCCAAGCTCAAATCGGCGTTGAGATGTTGAATTGGGAAGTGCTGGTCGTTGACAACAACAGCACGGACGCTACCGCAGCCATCGTGCAGGCCTTCTCTGCCGACTTCCCCTGCCCGCTACGCTACTGCTTTGAGCCGGTTCAAGGGGCGGGGGCTGCCCGTCAACGCGCCATCCGCGAGGCCAGCAGCGAGATCGTAGGTTTTTTAGATGACGATAACTGGCCTGCGCCCGACTGGGTCGCCGCCGCCTATCGGTTTGCCCAACAGCATCCGCAGGCTGGAGCCTATTGCAGCCGCATTTCTGCTGACTATGAAGTTGAGCCACCCCTTGGCTTTCAGCGGCTTCAGGCGTTTTTGGCGATCAACGAACGTGGCTCTAAACCCAGCCTCTATGCACCGCAGCGTCCGATACTGCCCACGACTGCCGGACTGGTGGTTCGCAGGTCGGCTTGGCTCGAAACTGTGCCCCGTGAGATGCCTCAGCACCTTTGGCTGAAGCGCCGGGATGGCAACGACTGTGGCGAAGATATTGAAGCGCTCACCTATATGCAGCGCTCTAGCTGGGAAATCTGGTACAACCCAGCTATGCAGACTCGGCATCAGATTCCGGCCAGACGGCTAGAGCGCGACTATCTACTGGCGCTGTTTCGCAGCATTGGCCTGTCACGAGCGATGACCCGCTCAGTGGGCAAACCATCCTGGCAGTCGCCGCTGCTACTGCTCTACTCGCTCAATGACCTGCGAAAAGCAGCTGGACACTGGCTCAAATACCGCAGGCAGCTCTCGACTGATCTAACAGCAGCCTGCGAGCTTCAGCTCTTGATCTGGAGTGCGATTAGCCCCTTTAAGATGTGGCGCGCTAGCTTCAGCTTATCTATGCCAATGCCTCATGCCTAAATTCCTGCCTGGACTTTCATCTTAGCCCCATACAAAATACCAAGCCTGCTATGAACTGCGATTTTGCGATGAGCTACGATTTTACAGTGGCAATTCCAACCTACAACGGTGCCAGAACGCTGTCGCAAGTGCTGACGCGACTGCAAGCTCAAATTTGTTCAGAGGAAACTACCTGGGAGGTGGTCGTAGTTGACAACAATAGCACCGATGAAACAGCTGAAATTATCCGGAGCTTCCAGCGAAATTGGCGCGCTGATGTCCCCTTACGATATTGCCACGAGTCGCGTCAAGGCATCTCTTATGCTAGACAGCGAGCTGTAGCGGAAGCAGCAGGCGAGCTGATTGGGTTTCTAGATGACGACAATTTTGCTGCCTCAAACTGGGTCGCTGCTGCCTGTGCATTTGGTAAAGCTCATCCTAGAGCAGGCGCAATCGGTGGGCAGGTGAAAAGCGCCTATGTAGCGCCGCCGCCGCCTGATTTGGGCCGTGCAGAGCGGTTTTTGGCAATTTCCACCTATGCTAAGCACGCTAAAC
This sequence comes from Pegethrix bostrychoides GSE-TBD4-15B, assembly GCA_019359155.1. Lineage (GTDB taxonomy): Bacteria > Cyanobacteriota > Cyanobacteriia > Elainellales > Elainellaceae > Elainella > Elainella bostrychoides. Next base: position 155,757 of record JAHHHV010000067.1, on the reverse strand, counting down.
TATATGAGCCTGAGCGGATGCGGCTACCGGCTGGCGCGGGGCTAGTAGTGCGCCGAACTGCCTGGAATGAGAGTATTCCAGCTACTCTCACCCGGATTAGGCGCGGCGGCAACGATTATGAGCTGTCCTTGCACCTACATCAGCACAACTGGGAAATTTGGTATAACCCCGATATGCAGATCGAGCACCATATCCCAGCTGAGCGCTTAGCCAAACCATATCTGATCAAGCTAGCTCGGCTCTATGGCCTTTGCACCTGTGAGGTGCGGTTGATCATCGTGCCTACCTGGAAAAAGCCAACTCTGCTAATAAAAAGTTTGCTAGGTGGCGGATACCGACTTTTGAGGCATCTGCTTAAGCACCGCCAGCAGGCAATCCAGAGGCTAGATTTGGCCTGTGAAACTGCCTTTTTGAGCGGTTGTATGCTTAGCCCACTCTTGTATCTTTACCGTAACTGTCTGTCTTTACTCAAAACTCAAATCTCTCGGCAAATTTTGGAGGGTCAGTTTTGCAGCGGCGGTCTTACTTAGTTAAGCTGGCGGCGGCTAAGATCGCGACCAATACCCTGCTCTCGCCACAGATCGTCCGCCGCCAAATCACCGCCTAGAAGGCGCGTCATTGCCATACTCAAGCCGCGGTGCTCAGTCGGCGTTGGATTCACGCCAGCTCTAGTCCAGCAGCCGAATCTTTAGCTCGTAGGACATTTGAGACTGAGCGCCCGTGGTTTTCAGAGTGCCGCTGACGGGAGCCGAATGCTTGGCTGTTGGGGGGGCAACTAGAGCAATATGGCGGTCAGCTACCGCTAGCCCTTGCGTGGGGTCATAGCCGCGCCACCCGGCTCCGGGCAGATAAACCTCAGCCCAAGCGTGCAGGTGGCGGTCGTCAGAGTCAGGGTCGCCTTCCTGGTAGCCACTGACAAACCGACTGGCCAAGCCTGCGGCTCGACAGACCTCCATAAACAGCACCGTGTAGTCGCGGCAGGAGCCAGTTTTTTGAGTCCAGGTGATGCCGGGGGGGTAGGGCTTACCCGTCTCGCGCAGCCCGTAGCGGCAGTTCTGATAGATGATTTGGTTCAGCTCTGAGAGAAATCCGACGACACTGCCCGATGTCTGCATCCACAGCTCTTGCGCCAGCTGCATCGCAACAGGATCGATGCTGCCGTTGCCCGCAAGCTGCCCGCCCGCAAACTGACCGCCCAAATAAGGCTGGAGCTGATGGTGCAGCAGGATGGGGTAGTTGATGGGCAGGGACAGCGCCCAGGGTTCGAGCAGATAGTCGAAGGGATTGCTGCGAAACGTCTCGACCTGGGACATCGCCTGAATCACCAGCTGCGTTACGCCCTCAGCCCCAAACATAGCTCTACTCACCAGATTGCCGCCCAAATCTAGCGCCTCAAACAGCTGCTTGGGCAGCGGGTCGATTTCTAGCTGAAACTGGTGCAGCTTCTGGGTGACATCTGAGCGGGGTCGCAGCTGTAGATAGTGCGGAGCTAGAACAACAGGGCGGTCGTAGCTGTATATAGTCCGGTGAGTGATCTGGTAATGCACGTCAGCTTAGCGCAGATAGAAACGCAGATAAAGATACTGAGGCATTCAGCATAGGCGATTGGACTCAGTCAAGTTGTATTCAGAGTTGCCCAGTCACTAGACTAGCTGTCAGATTAACTGCGTGTCCCAATGGTCAAAATCCAGGTGCCGACATAGCGCATCAGCGGCAAATCGCCGGGAGAGCGTACCAGCGCGTTGAAGTAGTGCGTGCCAACGCGGTTGGGGTTACGAACCTGAGAGAGCACTAGCTCAACCCGCGTATCGGCGGGTACAGGCGTTTGGGGATAGATTTCGATAATCCGGTTTTCTGGATCCCAGGTGACTTCGTTGAGATCAACCCGGTCGCCGTTGACCTTAACTTCAATGTCATCCGTGTCAAATTCGCCTTTGTAGGTGTCAGGATAAGTGATGGAAAACTGCTCAACCGCAAACTCCATCTTTTTGGACGGAATTCGCAGCCGGTAGCGGTCGGTGCCGCCCGGTACGCCATCAAAATCCATGCGCCAGCTCAGCTGATTCGCGCGATCTACGCCGCTGAAAATGGTCAGACCGGGCAATCCCTGTGCCCAGCTAGGCGACGTGAGGCTAGAGACAGCTGCGCCCAAGCCGCCTAGGACGGCAAGTGCTGACAGGAGGCGCGAAAGGTTCTGACGTGAGATCTGGCGTGACATAGATTTTGGCTGCTTATGGCTACTTAAGAATTTTGTTGCTAACTGCAAATACGCTAGTCGTCTAGATAATGCTAAAACGGGATACGAACTCTACCAAACAGACTTTACCAAAAATAGCGGCTTTGGTGTTTGGTCTGCTGGATGCGCCCCCCTTGCGGTGAGGATGTGAGGCATGACGATGGGTGCCCAAAAAAGTGCCAGACTTTACACTAGACTTCACAACAGCCAGACTTCACAACAGCCAGACTTCACAAACACCAGACTGCCTGCCGCCAGCGCGTTGCTCCGCCTTTGAGCCTGCGCTCCAAAAACGACTCTCAAAAAAGGGGGTAACATGGGTAATACAATTTTGCCAGGTTGAGATATGAGCTTGACTGCCGGAGCCTCGCTGCAAGACAAATACGCTGTCCAAAAGCAGCTACACCAGAGCGATTTTGGCGTTACCTATCAGGCTCAACACAGCATCTTGGGACGACCTGTAGTGCTGCAAACGCTAAATGCTGCCCTGCGGCAGCGCGATGATTTTGCCCAGCTCCGGCAGCAGTTTCTCAGCCGAGTCCGCGCCATCTCGCAGCAGCCCCTTGAGCATCTGCATGTGCTGGACTATTTTGAAGAAGATGGCTTGCCCTATGTGGTGTTTGAGCTGGTGCCCGGTCAACCGCTGCCGCAGTTTTCAGACTGGATTCCGGTTGCGCCTGCGGCTCAGGTAACAGATTTGAAGGCCACAGATCTCAACGCTACGGATCTAAGTCTCACAGATCCAAATCCCCAAGCTCTACAAGCTCTAAGCGCTACAGACGAGCTATTGGGACATCCAGCGGCGGCGCGACATCTCACGGCAGCTGAGCTAGCCCGCTTGGCCGCGACTCATTCCGCTTACGCAGAGACTCCAGCCGTCACTGCTCTAGATGCTGTCGCTCCAGATGCCGTCACTGCTCCAACCACTGGCTCTGTCGGCCACTTGTCTGCTGAATCCTTGCCATCTGTGACTCCTACCAGCTCCAAAACGCTGCCTGCTAAGTGGACCTATCCTACTCACTCCACCTCCGCCGGACGAGCCTGGATGCCGATGGCGCTGATTTTTATTTCAATACTGGGTGGACTCGTCGGGGTCGGGCTGGGCTTTTCTTGGCGTTTTTCATCGGCGCGAGTACAGAGCAGCAAGAGCGCCCAGTCGAGCAGCCAATCCCAAAATGCTGCACCCCGCTTGTTTAGTCGCGAGCAGTCGTTTCCTTCCGAGGCAGACTGGCCGATTTCAGAAATCCCTCAGCTGTTCACACCTGCCCTGCCTGAACCCCTGCTCGATCCGATTCCTCGCAGCAGCACCGAAGAATATCTGCCGCCCTATCGTCCGCTGCCCGCCGAGCCGAGTTTGCCTGCACCCGAACCGTCTGTCGAACCGCCGCTCCAGTCTACAGACCCCAGCCCAGAGGCTCCAGTCAGTCCTGAACCTCAGCTACCGCAGCAGCAGCCCGCGATTCAAGCAGCTCCCCCTGTCCAAGTCGCGCCGCCCGTAGCAGCGCCGCCTGAGCCATTGCCTCCCGCCGCGCCTGAGCCGCCCCCGCCTGCGCTAGAAGTGCCGCCGCTCAGACAGCCCAAGGTCTTTCAGAATTAGGCCAGAATTAAGCTGTCTGGAAGGCCCAAACCTAACGGCCTGTTCTGATCGGGCGAATAGGGTGGGCTAGAATCTAAGAACGCTCCTTCGCTCTGGCAAAACATGACAGCCTCCAACCGCTCCAAAGCTCAGTCGCTCCCCCCTCATTTGCACGAGCTGGAACCTCTAGAGGCTGATTCTGCCAAGCCCTCGCCCAGTCATTCTGGTCATCCCGGTCATTCTGGTCATTCAGAGCATCCTCATCATCCGCATGTGCATAGCGAGGAGTCGCTGCGCCAGATTGTGAATCGGCTGTCGCGGATTGAAGGCCATATTCGCGGGATCAAAGTGATGGTGCAGGAGAGCCGTCCCTGCCCGGATGTGCTGGTGCAGGTGGCCGCTGTGCGCGGGGCGCTGGATCGCGTATCTCGAATTATTCTAGATGAGCACTTAACTGAATGTATTGCGCGAGCCGCCCAGCAGGGCAACATTGAGGCGGAAATTGAGGAGCTGAAAACTGCCCTCGATCGGTTTTTACCCTGAGGCCGACAGGTTCTGTCCCGGTCGCGCTACGCTGAGTCTGGAGCATCAATCCACTAATCAATCCACAAATCTCTACGCATCAATCGCTGCCTTGGCCTACTGAATATGTCAACTGAACTCGAAGTCGAACTAGAATCTGCGGTCGAAACCCGGCGCAACTTTGCGATTATCTCTCACCCGGATGCGGGTAAGACAACGCTGACCGAAAAGCTGCTGCTCTACGGAGGTGCGATTCACGAGGCGGGAGCAGTCAAGGCTAGACGGGCACAGCGCCACGCCACCTCTGACTGGATGGCCATGGAGCAACAGCGCGGCATTTCGATTACCTCCACCGTGCTGCAATTTATTTATAGCGGCTACTGGATCAATCTGCTGGATACGCCGGGACACCAGGATTTTAGTGAAGACACCTACCGGACGCTGGCGGCGGCTGACAATGCGGTGATGCTGGAAGATGCCGCCAAAGGTTTGGAGCCGCAGACTCGCAAGCTGTTTGAAGTTTGCCGGATGCGCGGCATTCCAATTTTCACGTTTTTTAACAAGCTGGATCGTCCGGGGCGCGATCCGTTTGAGCTGATGGACGAAATCGAGCAGGAGCTAGGCTTGCAGACCTATGCCGTTAACTGGCCGATTGGCATGGGCGACCGATTCAAAGGCGTGTTTGATCGGCGGCAGCGCAAAATCCATCTGTTTGAGCGCTCGGCTCACGGGAGTCGGGAGGCGACCGAGACAGTCGTCGATCTGGGCGATCCGCAGATTGAGGAGCTGCTGGAGCAGGATCTCTACTACAAGCTGAAAGAAGATTTGGAACTGCTGGAAGGCGTTGGCTCTGAGTTCGACTTGGAGGCGATTCATGCGGGGCAGATGACCCCTGTGTTTTTTGGCAGCGCTATGACCAACTTTGGGGTGGAGCTGTTTTTGGAGGCGTTTTTGGACTACGCGCTAAAGCCGGGAGCGCGGCGCAGTACAGTGGGCGAAATTAAACCAACCTACCCGGAGTTTTCGGGCTTCGTGTTCAAGCTGCAAGCCAACATGGATCCCCGGCACCGCGACCGGATTGCCTTTATTCGGGTCTGCTCTGGCAAATTTGAAAAAGACATGGTGGTGCATCACGCTCGCTCTGGCAAGACAGTGCGGCTGTCGCATCCGCAAAAGCTGTTTGGTCAAGATCGCGAGTCGCTGGTCGAAGCCTATCCCGGCGACGTGATTGGCCTCAACAACCCTGGAGCCTTTGCGATTGGCGATACGATCTACAGCGGCAAAAAGCTGGAGTACGAAGGCATCCCGATGTTTTCGCCAGAGCTGTTTGCCTACCTGAAAAACCCTAACCCCTCCAAGTTTAAGCAGTTTCGCAAAGGCGTGAGCGAACTGCGCGAAGAGGGCGCGGTGCAGATTATGTACTCGGTGGATGAGGCCAAGCGCGACCCGATCTTGGCGGCAGTGGGGCAGCTACAGTTTGAGGTGGTGCAGTTTCGGCTGCAAAATGAGTACGGCGTGGAGACGCTGCTGGATCAGCTGCCCTACAGCGTGGCGCGCTGGGTGGACGGCGGCTGGGAGGCGCTGGAAAAGGTGGGGCGACTGTTTAATACGGTCACAGTCAAAGATAGCTGGGGGCGTCCGGTGCTGCTGTTTCGCAACGAGTGGAACTGTCAGCAGGTGGAGGGCGATCACCCAGAGCTGAAGCTGAAGAACGTTGCGCCAGTGGTGTCAGGGCAGGAGCCAGAGTCGCTGTAACCTGCGGTTAGCCTGCAATTACAGGCTGGGGAATTTGGCGATCAGCTGCTCGACAATTTGCCGATTCCCAGCTGGATTCAGGTGAATATGATCGTGATATATTGCCCGGTAGTCGGGCAGCGCTTGGAAAATCGGCAGAAAGTCGATGTATAAGATGCCCTCAGACTGCGTAAACGCTTGGAGTCTCTGCCGCGCCTTCAGCTCATAGTCGCGTGATCCAGATCCCAGCTCTCGCAGCAGGGGCGTCATCACCAGCATAAACTCAGCGTTGTTTTGGCGAGCCAAGTCGCGTATTTGGCGAATCGCCGTCAGGTTGAACCCGACTCGATCGCCTGCTTCGGCCTGAAGCGCTGCCAGCTCTGGAATTGGCTGGGGCGGTAAAACGTAGCGTGTCACAACCTCAGCAATTGCAGCAGGCGGCAGGCGATTGGGGTAGTTGCGGTCACGTCCTACCACCACCGCAGCCGGAGCAACGCCAAACAGATCGTCGGTGTTGATCATTAGAATAATCATCTGCGACTCAAAGCTGCCAAACCGCTGCAAATAAGCCAGCTCATTGCGCGGTGACCAAGAATTTGCCGAAGCGTTCAGCACTTCGACCAGCCTATCGCTTGGCGAGTTCAGCTGCTGCTGAAGCAACGCCGATACCGTATCACCTTGATCCGTCCACCAGCCGCCGTTTAAAATCGAGTCGCCCAGCATTAGCACCCGCAGCGTTTGATCAGGCCGAGCAGCGGCGATCTCCGGACTCCGCATTGAATGGCGGTTGATCGCAATCTGCTTGCCAAAACGGCATGTCTGCTGATTTGGCGCAATCAAATAGCCAATCTGCGAATCAGCCTGGTACAGCAGTGGCTTGCCAAAGCCAAACAGCCGCAGCACCAGCTCCAGGCCCACTAGCACAGCGATAATTCCAGCCGGAATCAGCCAGAGATGATTCATCTTATGCTCCTCCTCAATCCAGCATGGCGGATTAGACTTGCCTTTAATGGCACTCCTCCCGGATGATACAACGCCGCCAGAACCTGCGAGCTGAATCGCTCCGCGCTCCAGAATTGATCCAAACTGAACCAATTCTATGTTGAAAAAAAGCTTAAAGTGTGCTTCTTGACTCTAGTTCTCAGAGAATTATGGCTAAAATTGAGGGTGAGCTTACGGCTACGACTCTAACGGCTGCTTGGCGGCTATGAACCATCACCAAAAGACTCACCAAAGGACATAGAATCCATGACTGACTTAAATCGCGGCATTATGAAATTTAGCGGCGCAGACAAAACGCCCGTCGTCGCTATCTCTGGCCTGATCATTCTGGGTTCAATCGTTGCCCTAGTTCTCTGGGCTATTCAGACTGCCTACGCAGTGGCCTAGTCCAGCAATTTTTCTGAAACATCAAATATTTGCATATCGTGAGGAGCAGACTGGCGCTGCTCTTTTTGTTTGGGCATTTTTGAGCCGAATCCGCCCCAGCGATTGTCGTCATACTACATTCATGTTACACTGTGTAGGCGTTAATGATCGTGCGCTTGCATCGCTGATTTTTGGCGCGCCAGTTTCCTCAACCCTGACGGCCTCAATGCAGGCTAGGAGAGTCTCATGGTAAATCTCCGGAATGTGCTGCAATATTACCGATCGTATTGGTCGCTGTCGCTGTTTAGCATCTCGGCCAGCAGTCTATTTGAAGTGATCGATTTAGCGGTGCCCTATTCGATCGGGCAGCTTTTAAATTTTTATCCAATCAGCCGATTGACCGTCCGCTGCAAGGACTCATGGAGCGCGCTGCTGCCTTCAGCGGCCAAACCAACGACCGCGAGTTTTGGTTGATCTTTCTGCTGGGCATCGTGTTTCTCGTTACGGTGGTTCGCGCTCCGATTCAGCCCTGGCTGAGCGGCTGGTTTCACTGGGATATTGCCTTCAAGGCCAGACGCGATCACACCGTTGCAGCCATCAGCAAAATTCTGACGCTGCCGCTGGAATTCTACGATGAAAACAATCCGGGGCGGATTTCTGGACGGGTCGCGCGCGGTCTATCCAACCATACCTGGACTTATCCTGAAGTCGCAGGCCAGATGATTCCCAAGATGATTCGCGTCGTCGGTATTTTTGTGATGATTTCGCTGGTCGAATGGCGAATTGCGGTTCTATTTTTGATTTCGTTTATCTGTATTCTCAGCTTCACCGTCAAAAATCTGACGCATCTGATCCTCAAGGAAAAGCGGCTGGAAAAATACGAAGAAAATACCGAAAGCCGCACTTCTGAAATTGTCACCAACATCAAAACCGTCAAAGCCTTTGCCACCGAGTCAGCGGAGCTAGAACGGCAGTCGCGCCGCGTCAACAACGAGTTCAATTTCCTCAACTACCGAATTCACAAAGGCTATACGCAGCTGTTCTCCTGGCAGCGGCTCGTGATCGAATCGTCGGTGTTTATGGTGCTGGCGCTGACGCTCTGGGCAACCGTGCGGGGGCAGATTTCGCTAGGACATTTTGTGACGACGCTGACGGTTTCCAGCATGGCCTATGCCGAGCTAGAGCCAATTAGCCAGCTGGCCGAGGTGTTTGCGCGGCGCTACGCCTCCATGCAGCGGCTGCACGAATTTATGCAGCTGCCCGTCGGCACAGACGCGGCGATTTTGGATCAGCCAGCAGCCGTGCGGCACTATCAGTTCACGGGCAAGCTGCATTTTGAAGCCGTCAAGTTTGGCTACGACAGCGAGCGTCCGGTGCTGCAAAACATCAACCTGCTGATCCAGCCGAATCAAACCGTGGCGCTGGTGGGGCGCTCTGGCTCTGGCAAATCCACGCTGGTGAAGCTGCTGTTTCGCTACTTTGAGCCGCAGTCAGGCCGAATTTTGATCGATGGCCAGGATATTCGCCAGCTGGATGTGACGGGCTACCGCAGGCGACTGGCGATTGTGCATCAGGAGGTGGATGTCTTTAACGGCACACTCCTGGACAATCTGCTCTACGGCAACCCTCGCGCTACTGCGGCTGAGCTGGAGTCGGCCTGTGAGATTGCCAGAGTCGATGAGTTTATCAAGCTGCTGCCGCAGGGCTACAAAACTATCGTGGGCGAGCGCGGCGTGCGGCTCTCTGGCGGGCAGCGGCAGCGGCTGGGCATTGCGCGGGCGTTGCTGGTGAACCCGGACGTGCTGGTGTTTGATGAGGCTACTTCTAGCCTGGACTACGAGTCGGAGCGGGCGATTCAGCTAGCGATGGGGAGTATTTTGGGAACGCGCACGACGATCATTATTGCCCATCGGCTTAGCACGGTGCGCGAGGCAGATCAAATTGTGGTGCTCGATCAAGGCGCAATTGTCGAAGTGGGGAACCATCAGCAGCTCTTAGCGCAGCAGGGAATTTACCATCGGCTGCACAGGCTGCAAGAGACAGGTGAACTGCTAGTTTAGGGCTGCTGGTTTAGAGCCGCTAGAGCGACTCACGGAAACAGAGAGGTCAAGTGGCGATTCATTTGGTCAAGATCGCTCTGAAGCTGAGCATATTGCCCTGCGCTAATCAGCGGGTCGCTTTGAGTCGTCAAGAGCGCCTGAAGCGGCAGGACTCGGAACTGATACTTGCCGCTGGCGCTGTAGCGATATACCCAGGTTAGCAGCGCTTTGATATCCGTAATTTCCGTTGTCTGTTCAGGAAATTTCTTTCTGACTTTCACCTGAAAAATCACGCCAAATTCTTTGTAGCCGCCGCGCTGGTTGGAAATAAAATTCCCCATTGAATAGATTACCGCTCCTTTTCTGACTCCTCCTTTTATGGCTCCATCTCCCACCAGCTCCAGCACCTCATAGGGCTGCACCACATGCGGATGGCTCCCCAAAATCACATCCGCGCCCGCTCGAATCAGCACGGCGACTAAGCGCTGCTGCTCGGCGTTCGGCTGGCGTTGGTACTCAGTGCCAAAATGCAGCATCACCGTCACAAAGTCCGCACCCTGTCGTTTAGCTTCAGCAATATCCTGAATGATCTTCGCTTCGTCAATCAGCGAGACGAGATAGCCTTTTGCTTCGGGAATCGGAATGCCGTTTGTGCCATAGGTGTAAGCCAGCATCGCCATCCGGATTTGCTGCTTTTCTAGAATCAAAATCTGCTGAGCTTCCTCTGGCGAAGCGTCAGTTCCGACTGGATATAAACCTCTGGCCTGAACGGTTTTAAGCGTGTTGAGTATACCAATCTCCCCACGATCCAGAGAATGGTTGTTGGCAGTCGTGAGAATATTGAATCCTGCGGCCTGGAGCGCATCTGCCAAACTGTCGGGCGCGTTGAATCGCGGATAGCCCGTATATTCTAAGTCTGCACCTGCAAGCGGTGTCTCTAGATTAGCAATTACCCAGTCACCCTGCGCCAAAATATCCCGAACTGGCTCAAAGAAGCTGTCGTATCGATAGGTTTGGGTGGTTGGATCGTAGCCAGACTGAATCTGACTGCCGTGCATCATAATATCTCCTACCGCAACTAGCTGAGCTTCTGTGCTGTAGTGCTGCGGCTGCGGAGATGCAGCGGGACTAGCTGATGGGCTAATCGGGGCTGAAGCATCTGGAGCTTGGCTGAAGCTTTTGGAGAGAGAGTTGACGGCAGCACATCCTGTCAGCAGACAAATTCCGCCCAGCAGCGCCGACAGAAACAGCGGTCTGGTGCGTGATCGAGGAGAATGCTCTGTGACTCTGGTAGATCTGCTCATGGGTTGATGGTCTGCCTCAAAGCCTCGCCGCACAGAGCGCTGCCCCAATCAACCCCACCTGCTCATTTAAGATCACATAGACCGGCACTCGTTCGAGCAGGGCGCGCATTCGGCCTTTATCGACCATGGCGTTGATGAAGCTGCCCGACTGCATCAGCGGTAGGTTTTTGGCGGCTACACCGCCCGCAATATAGAGTCCGCCGTAGGGCAGCAGCTTCAGCGCCAGGTTGCCCGCCTCCGCGCCGTAGAGTTCGACAAAGAGATCCATCGTGTTTCTAGAGAGCGGATCGCGGGCTTGGCTGGCCGCGAGGGCAATCACCGCCGCCGGGTCAACCGACTTTTCGCTCAAGCCTGCTTCACGCTCCCAGGTGCGGATGGCTGTCGCCACATCGGGCGACTCGACCATCGCCTGTCGGTCGCGCAGAAACTGGTAGATGGCGACAATCCCCATGCCCGACACCACCCGCTCCACCGAAATCCGCGAGACACTCAGCTTGTCACGCAGATACTTCAACAGCTGAAACTCTAGCTCAGAGCGCGGGGCAAAGTCGGTATGGCCGCCTTCAGTGCCAAAGACCAGGTAGCGGTCAGCTTGGCGAATCAAGAAGCCTTGGCCTAAGCCCGTACCTGCCCCAATAATCGCAATCGGCGCTGCGGGCTGCGGTTCGCCCGTCTGGAGGCTGAGTAGATGTTCGGGGCTGAGTCCCGGAATGCCGTGACCGACTGCCACAAAGTCGTTGATCAGCTGCACCTGCGCCATCGACAGGTCGCGCTTCAGGCGTTCGCCATCTAGCAGCCAGGAGAGATTGGTGAGCGTGGAGGTGTTCTGGACAATTGGCCCCGCAATTGAGAAGCAGGCTTTTTCGGGGGCGGGCGCATAGCCCAGCTTGGCTTCAGCTGCCGCCAAAAACTGGCGCACCATCGGCACGAGATCGGGGAATTCGGCGCTGACAAAGCGTTCTTCATGCAGCGGGTTGAGCTGGGGAACGCCCGATCCAGAGCCAGACTCAGAACCTGATTCAGACTCAAATGCCTCTGCTAACATCAGGATTGTTTTAGTGCCGCCCGTATCGCCTGCCAAGATCTGAGTCATAGGACTGCCCTGTTAAGTCTCCACAAAAAATCTCTTTAATCTCTGCAAATCTAGATTCCCAGGTAAAACTATGGCGCAATTTGCCGCTTTAATCCAGCAGCTTCATCACGGGTTGATTGTCTCCTGTCAGGCTCCCAGCGATTCGCCGCTGCATGATCCGCAGGTGATGGCGGCGATGGCGGCGGCGGCGGTGCAGCGGGGAGCGGTGGCCGTGCGCATCGATTCACCTCAGCATGTGGCGGCAGTGCGGCAGCGGGTAGATGCGCCGATTATTGGGCTGTGGAAGCAGCAGATTCCGGGCTGCGAGGTCTACATTACGCCAGATTTTGCGGCGGCAGCGGCAATTGCGGCAGCAGGGGCCGATATCATCGCGGTGGATGCGACCCAGCGACCGCGTCCCGGCGGCGAGACCGCAGCTGGCTTAATTGAGCGGATTCAGCGCGATCTGGGCAAGCCGGTGATGGCGGATGTTGATTCGCTGGAGTCGGCGCTGGCGGTGATGGGTGGAGACAGGAGCGGGGCAGATCTGGTGGGGACAACGCTCTATGGCTACACGGCAGAAACCCGGCACTTGCAGCCGCCAGGATTTGAGCTGGTGAGCGAGCTGGTGCAGCAGCTAGAGGTGCCGATTATTTGTGAGGGAGGCGTGGCGAGTCCAACGATGGCGCGACGGGCGCTGGAGCTGGGGGCAGATGCGGTCGTGGTCGGAACGGCGATTACGGGGATTGATCTGTTGGTGCAGGCTTACTGCGCGGGGTTACAGGGGTAGGCGGACGAGTGGTGGTTTTGCGAGCAGGCAGTTTTGTAAACGGCTATTTTGTAAACGGTTATTACAGTTTGCGAATAGAAATCACGGTTTGCAAAAAATAAAAGCTGGTTCAAGTTAGGGGTTTCTGAGTATCATGTTGCGACCGCCTGCGTAAACTTGGCCTGAGCTTGGCGCTCCACGCTTAGCGCTCTGTTCTTGGCGACTAGTCTTGGCGACTAGCGCCCTGCCCCTGCTACTAGCGCTCACAACCCCTGCATGTCTATCTCAACCCTGCTTGCTCTCAGCGCTGACCTGCTACTGTTTGGCCTCTGTCTAGCCGCTCTGCGATTTTACGGACAGGCTGCCATCAGCGCTTTTGAACGGGTTGCTGCTGTTCCCCCGCCGGAGTTTTGGCCTAGCGTGATGCTGCTGAAATCGGTTGATGAACTGAATGGAGATCTGGACAGCAGCGACGCTAATTTGGCCTCGTTTTGCCAGCAAGTCTATCCGCAGTACTGCATTCGGTTTGTGGTGGCAGCGGATGCGGCTTCAGGCGGTGAGCTGGTGCAGCGATTGCAGCGATTGGCGCAGCAGTTTCCACAGCGCGATATTCAGACTGTGAGTGCAGCCGAGCTGGATCAGCTGATTGGTCGCTGCCGCAAGGCTCGTTCTGGTAGTCGGCAGGCCAATCCGCCCCAGATCTGGGTCTTGGTTGAAGGCAATGTTTGCGTGGAGCCAGACTATCTAGCGCAGATGGTGCAGCCGTTTCGGGCGCCCAGCGTTGGCTTAGTCAGCGGTGTGCGTACCCGGCATCTCTCCCCCTGGAAAAACCGATTTGCCACCCTCAGATCCATAGAGCGCTACGGTAGAGCGCTGGTGATGCGAGATTCTGAGCTGATGACTGGCTCTAGTTTGGCAATCCGGGCTGATTTGCTCGCCAAGCTGGCTGGAGCTGACTACTGGCCTGCTAGTTCTTTCTCTGGCTCGCTCTCTGGGCTAATGGAGACAGTTCGCTGCCCAGACTGCTGGCCGATGCAGTGGACGACGCTAGGTTACCGGATGGCGCTCTCTACTGCTGCGGTGGAGCGCGCATCCCAACCGCAATCTAAAAGTTCTGGCTGGCAGCAGGCGCTGAACCAGCAGATCAACGGGGCGCGAGCGCAACGGCTAGCCTGTCCCAAGCGCTATCTCCAGCAGGGGCTGAGCTACGGCACGCTGTACGGGCTGCTGCTGCTGTGGCTGATGCAGAGTCAGAGTCTGTTTTGGGGCTGGATAACGGCGGGCTGGATAACGGCGGGCTGCACCTGGCTAGCTGAGTTTGTGATGCTCTGCGGGCTGGGCGGCTGCTTGCAAATCCCATCAGTTTGGCGACTGGGCTGGCTACTGCCGCTGAATAGCCTGATGGGCTTTGGCATCTGGGTTTGCGGCTTTGGGGGCGGGCGGGCTGCATCGTCAGGTGCATCCGATTCAAATAGACAGCCCGTTGCAGTATCAGCTGGATTGCAGCCCGAATTGCAGCCCGAACCAGCGGCCAACTATACCGCGCCGCTTTCAGTTCGATAGTTGTTCTGGCGTTCGAGCCGCTTGCCCCCTGCATGTCCAAACCGAGAGCGCCCCGCAATCGTACCCTGACCGTATCGGCTGACGAACTGACAGCCTATCAGCCCTACCGACTAGCCGCCGCCCCGACGGTAGCTCAGCTTTTAAACCAGACGATTAATGAGGATCTGTTTGCGGTTTTGGACAGGTTGCCGACTGCTTTTGTCGATTTGCTATTTATCGATCCGCCTTACAACCTGACTAAATCGTTCGGTGCGGCCAGCTTTCGAGAACAGTCGGTGGCGGACTATCAGCACTGGCTAGAATCGTGGTTCTCTAAGCTGCTGCCCGTACTCAAGCCGACAGCCTCGGTCTATCTCTGCGGTGACTGGCGTTCGGCAGCGGCAATGCAGCTGGTGATGCAGCGTCACTTAATTTTGCGAAACTGCATTACCTGGGAGCGTGAAAAAGGTCGGGGTGCAAAGGCCAACTGGAAAAGTGCCGCAGAGCAGATCTGGTTTGGCACGGTGTCAGAGCGCTATACCTTTAACCTGGAAGCCGTGAAGCTCAAGCGGCGAGTCATTGCCCCCTACACCAACGCGACCGGAGACCCCAAAGACTGGCAGCGCTACCCTAGCGGCAACTATCGCCTGACGCATCCCTCTAATCTCTGGACAGATCTGACGGTTCCTTTCTGGTCAATGTCTGAAAACACGGATCACCCGACCCAGAAGCCAGAAAAGCTGCTGGCTAAAATTATCCTGGCGAGTTCTCAACCGGGCGAGCTAGTGTTTGATCCGTTTTTGGGGGCGGGCACCACCTCAGTCGTCGCCAAAAAAACGGGACGCAGCTATGTAGGAATTGAGCTAGACCCTCTATATTGCTGCATCAGCGACAAAAGGCTGGCGCGGGCTGAGCAGGATTGCTCGATTCAAGGCTATGCGGACGGCGTGTTTTGGGAGCGCAATTCTAGGTAGCGCGGGCGGGTCAAGAGCGAGTCAAACGGCGGCAGTCGTCGTCAGCTCAAAGCGGTAGTTTTCAATCACGGGATTGGCCAAAAGCTGGTCGCAGATGCGGTCGAGCTGCTCGCGGGCGGCGGTTTCACTGCTGGCGCTGAGGCTTAGCTCAACATATTTGCCAATTCGCACCTGCTCAACATTATGGTCGCCCATTTGCTTCAGGCCAGCCTGGACTGCGGTTCCGGCTGGATCGAGGACTGAAGGACGCAGTGTGACGTAAATTTTAGCCTGGTAGGTTTGGGTCATGGCGACTGGCGGGATGCAAATCTCAGCCATAGTATAGTATGGCTCTCATTCTACGCTGGAAGCCTGAATCCAGCGTCCAATGGGTAGTGTTTCATTAGGAGAATGCGAATCCTTGGGACTGCCAGGACTGAAGAATCTGAAATGGATTGTATTTGACTAAGTCAGCCGTGCCAAAGATATTGTGTGAGGGCTGCTCCGACTTGGCGTTCCACGTCTGGATCGGCAGGCAAATTCTAGCGCTGGGACTGATAAAGCAGATGGCGGTGAAGGTCGAAGGCGGCTTCAATCAGTTCACCATAGGTTCTAGCAGCATCCAAGGCCCAAGAGTAGTAGGCGAAAACGGCGGAGAGGATACCGACTGGAGCCGCCCACCAAGCACCCAAGGCAGTCCAACCGATAAATAGCAAGCTCCAGAGCCAGACACGAGCAGCGGTGTTGAGATCGGCGCGGGCTGCTTGTAGGTCTTTTTTGACGGCATCGGGTAGCAGCAGCCAGAGGCGTGACCAGCAACTGCCTGGGCGCAAATGCTTGGAGCAGTCAGCGCTGTTGCGACTGGAGTTCAATCCACAGACTAAGGCGATTGCCGGGTTGATTGAGGAGGCTCAGCACCAGACAATCACCAGCCATAGTCTTCCTAGTAAGTGACCATATCTTCGATCAGCTCTCGCACCCGTTCGCGCCAGCCTGGAATCTGGTGCAGCCGTTCGAGTTGTCCGTCAGGCAGTCTGAGGCAGAGTGGTCTTGCTCCTAGCTTGGGCGGTCGAGCAACCCCTGCCTTCTGAGGGTTCTGCTGCTGCATAGCTTTCCTTTTTGCTGCACTGCCGCAATTCTAAGTTGTTCCTGCGCGGTTCGAGTTGGCCCCGCTGCTGGAGTAGTAATGAAGTACCACTCGCCGCACGGGCGCGGGCTAGCCCTGAGTCTGAAGCTTGAAGTTAAGGTGAATCTGCGCCAGCCACTTGATCTGCTTGCATAAACTCTCCCGGCAAGATCCCGACAGCGTGATAGCCTTCAGTATCTGGCTATGTGTACCCCCAATGGATGCTGCATGGCTAGAGCTAAATTTCAACAGACGATCAAGCGTTGGACTCAGATCCCTACTTCTTACGCTGAGGTGCAGGTTGAAGCAAATCTCATGACTGTGATGTGGGAAGAGTTAGAAGTCGGGTTTCACAAGTCGGTGCTACATCCGGCCATTGGCTCCGGGTTGATTGCAGATTGGCTCCTGTACCAAGATCTCGACAGACCGCCCATCCTAGTCGTGGAAGATAAAAAGCGTATCCCTGAGTTAGCCGACGTGCCGGATGCAGACTTTGTTGAAAAATGCGAGAAGCACTGCCTTTACAAAGAAGCTGTCGGCGACTTCAGTGGCAGTCCAGGCAACAACGGTATTCGGCAGTATCTTGACAGTAGCAAGGTAAAACCTGATCGGTTGGCTTCTTATGGGCTGGTGTTTAACGGTGATTTTTTTCAGCTCTGGCGGCGGGTTGATGGACTTGTCCTGCCTATGACTCCTATCCAAAGAATGACGGCGGAAACCATCCCGACTCTAATGGGGCAACTGCAATACATTCTGACCTCGCCCAAGCGGGCGCTGATTACCTCAATTTGGAATCGGAAGGGTGGTGTATCCAAAACGACCAACACCGTCAACTTGGGGGCAACGCTAGCCGTTCAGGGTAAGCGAGTGCTGCTGATTGATGCAGATGAGCAGAACGACTTAACGCGAGGGGTGGGGCTAGTCCCCGATGCGCTGGAGGGATGGTTTGAAGAGAGTGTGGATATGTTGCAGAAAAATGACTTTGACGCAGCAAAATCTTTAGTGAGCAAAGCTCTTCATCGTCGGATGTTTCCCTTGTCCTCTGTCCCTGCTTCAAATTACTCTTTCCATGTCCTATCAATTCCTGAATTAAGTATCAAGGAATTTCGACGGACTAATGATATAAGTAATCCGGATAAGATCAAGGTATTCAAGAGATTGGTAAACTTGGTTGCAGGTGGCTTTGACTATATTTTCATTGACACTTCTCCTGCTTACGAAGTTTTCACCAGCTGTATTCTCTACGCAGCTGACACCGTTCTTATCCCAGTCGATTACGGTAAAAAATCTCTCTATCATGGCGTTGATATTTACAAATTCTTGCGAGATGTCAGAGCGAAAAGAGCAGAGCACGACAAGCTTTACCTTGGCCCTTGGAATCTAGGACTACTCTTCAGCAATTGCCCTCCTGATGCGGGGGCTGTCTTGAATGGATTGATGTCTGACGAATTAGCAGGACACAAGTTTACTGGGCGTCAGTGTCAGACCAGGATACAGACGTATGCTCAGACAAAGGTTGCTGAGTTCAAATGCGCTCCTGTCGTTTGCTGGCAGGCTTCTCCTGTCACGCAGCTTTATAGGAATCTCGCCAATGAATTGTTTTTGAAATACAACTCTATCAACGAATAGCCATGCCAATCCTTGATGATGCCCCTTTTGCAATAACCCTGGGTGAGCTACAGCGCATCCCCTGTAAGTTTATCGAGTTAAAAGCCAAGAGCAATCCTCTGCTGGTCAAAAGCTTGGCGCGAACGCTGGGTGGGCCGAAGAGAAATGTTTTGCCAGTTATTGTTAAGCCGATTGCAGAAGACCACTACGAGGCAGTTTTTAATCAACTGATTCTAGAAGCTGCTCAGCACGCGAAGTTAGACTTTATTTGGTGCATTCCTGTTGACGATGAACTGCAAGCCCAGGTTGCAGATGAGTCAGGTCAGGTCTTCCAGATCAATGCGCTGACAGCTACAGAGAAGGAATTGATTGAAGCTCTGACGTACATCAAGAGTTTGGATGCAACCTTAAAAAGGGTAGATCCAAGCAATGTCGCAAAAGTGATCGTTGCGTCGAGGTCTCCAGCGTGGAAAGACTTGAAACCCCTGACAAAACTCAAGTGTGGGATAGGGGTAAAGACTGTGAAGGCATTAGGTCGATATTTTGTCCTCCAAGGCTGACGCGGATTGACAAATCAACCCTGAACGCCCTTTGCAAAGCCCTCAAATGCCAGCCTGGAGATTTGATGCGGTACGAGGAAGACACCTAGCGCAGTAAGAGACTTGACCTTTTCCACAGCAATAGCGGACTTCCACCGCAGTTGCAGGCTATCTTGGAGACTGACGGGCGGATTGTGCTCAAAGCTACGGCTTCCTCTAAGGCATCAGAATTTATCTGAATGTCTGAGTCTAGATGTCTGAGCGTCTAGATGTCTGAGCGTCTAGATGTCTGAGCAAGAGTATTTTCGCGCCCACTTTACGGTTCTGACTTTAATTATTCGACTTTAATTTTCACTTATCCCTTCACTTTTGACAGGACATTGATGAACCAGAACTTTACGGCTCCAGATTTCATTGACGTAGATTTGCCAGAGTTTTTGCAATTGCTGCCGGGTATTCTCTGGGAGCTAGAGGTTATGGATGGCGAACCAGGGCACTTTACCCGTCGCTACGGAGAATTTGATCCAGCCCTGCATCAAATTGTGCTAGTTGGGCAGCAGATCTCCGAGGCGCTCCCCAGGGGACATGCAATTCTTGCCAATCTTCGCAGAGGGATTCAGTCCAAGCAGCCCTTTAGCTACATTGAGGGGACTCGCACAGGACGGTTTTATCACAATCGCTGTCGTCCCGTCTTTGATGAGTTGGGGCAGGTCGTGCGGATTGTCGGCATGTCGATTGATATGACCGAATCGCTAGAGGATTGCATGTCTCAACTAAGCCGCGCTCGCTGGCAGTCAGAGCAAGCGAGCGCATCACCCACTCAGCTTGCTGCCAATCGCTCTCTAGCCGATCTTGACTTAGCCTCTGTAGATTTAAGCCAGAGTTGCTACATGGTATATCAACCGATTGTAGATCTGCGTCAAACCAACTCGACCAATCTTCCAATCAGCGGAGCCGAGGCTTTGATCCGATTAAAAATTAACGACACTGATATTTTGCCAAGTGATTTCTTACCTTATCTGGAGCTAGTCGGGCGATCAGCAGAATTGTCGCAGTGGATCATTCCACAAACCTGTCGAGATATTCGTCAGGTCGTGCAAAAACAGCCCGATTTTTTTGTAGCAATGAATCTGAGAGTGCCAGATCTGCTGCTGCCCAATCTGGTTCAGCTCTTGCAAGAATCAATCACCGAGAACCAGCTACAGGGCAAAAACCTACATTTGGAAATTGTCGAGACGGTCGGCTTGCTGAGTGCGGAGCAATATGCCACCGTTGAGCAAGTGCTCTATCAAATCCGTATCTTGGGAATCCGGATTGGAGTAGATGACTTTGGCACCCAAAATAGCAATTTCGACCGGCTGCGGTTTCTCGTCGTAGATGACTTTATGAAAATTGATCGCTCTTTCATGCCCCAAGAATATAGCGGCTGTGAGACCTCAGTCTGTATGGCAATGTCCTGGATTAGCAAAACCTTTCAGCTGCGATTGATTGCCGAAGGAATTGAAGAATTGGCACAGCTCATGCTAATGCGGGCAATTGGCTGCGACTATGGACAGGGATATTACTTTCACCGCCCCATGCTGCTAGAGGATCTAAAGGCGCTGATTACGAAAGCTGAGTTACAGAATGAATGAGCATCCTGATAATCTGAGGTGTTAGTCTGAGGTGTTATTTGTGATTAGGATTCAATCATTGACAATAGCAATCGACGCAGTTTGGCCATCAATATAAAGATAGGGCGGGGTTCGACCAATGGATATTCAACAGGTTGCCGATCAGCTAATGGCTGACTTCCACCAAGAGCGCCAGCTCGTGGATTTGATGATTCAGGGCTGCATTGAATACCGCTGGGCCGTGGGCAACGAAGAGCGGCAGATTGCTGAGGCAATGATCTACAATGCCTTTGAAACCTATGCCATTGAGCGAGGATTTCCGCTGCCACAGGCCGAGGAATTTTGCGAGGACTACCTAGATGATTTAGTTCGTGCGATTGATGAAATCTTGTAAATGAAATTCACAGAAACGATCGCTAGATATACCTAGATATATATTTATATCCCGCCTGTAGGTTTCCCAAATCTAAAAAATCTGCCAGACGTAGAACGTTAATATCTACGTCTGGCAGAGCTGACATGCTGTTTAGCTTCAGGGTCGAGTGCGAGTCTAGCCCGCTCGGTTGGTTTCGAGCGGGCTATAGCTGGTTTTAGGTCAGCTTCATCCCATCTAGTCTGCGAACAGCCACAACCGCTGATCTGGCTGGCGCGTTGATCTGCTTGCTTGGCCAGTTAGAACCAATTGGCACCTCGCGAACTTGCATAAACTCCTCCCCATCAGCGGTTCTCATCGCATATTGCCGGGTCTCGACAGCCATATCCTGACGGATGCCCCCATATTCGCCGGGATGCTGAGCCGCCAAAAACAGGGTTTTCTCATCCGCTGTAAAGAACGGCCCAGTCATCTCAGAATCCATAGGACCAAAGCCAAAGAGATAAGCCTCACCCGCATTCGGGCCAGAAGCTGGAATAAACCAGATTGAATTATTGCCAAACAGTCCCCGCAAGTTTGACTGGCTGACGGCTTTGCCTTCCTTATCGATGCGGCTAGGGACAGCTTTGTTATGCTTGTCGGTAGACATATCGGTCACAACCCAAATGTTGCCCTGATTGTCAATCGCCACGTTGTCAGGATTCGCAAAACCTAGCCCACCTTCAGCAGGTTCACCGCCCGTCGCAAACATTGACCAAGCGAAGGTCATAGCTGCCGGGTCGTTAGCTGTCTCATCCAGGCGCATCACCCAGCCATACTCATAGGGTGTTTCACCGTTTGGACCTTTGAACACCCGCGCATCAGGGCTGCCGTCGCTGCTGCTGGGCGCGCCAGAGGTAAAGGTGACAAACAGCGAGCCTTGGGCATTCACCTCAGTGTCTTCAGGTCGAGCCGTACAGGTTGCACCTGCGGCGCTAGCCGCATAGTGAGCGTCGATTAGAATTGCCCCCTGCAACTCTTCTGCATTGCCCTGATACAGATCGCCTAGCTGCTTAAACTGCTGCTTGAAGCTAGCAATTGCGGCATCCTCTTCCACCTTGGCTGTACCGCCCGCAGCGCGGTCTGGATTGGGCAGCATAATCATCTTGCCGACATGAACGCTCGGCAAATCCGGGTTGATGGGCGTATCAGCCTTGAGCGGAATCCAAGAGCCTGTGCCGTCTGGGTTAAACTTGGCGGCATAGAGCATTCCGTCTGAAAGCAGCTGGGAGTTGGCCTTGTCTTTGGGATTGATAACGGTGCCGCTGCTGACAAATTTGTAGAGGTGGCCGCCCCGACGGTCACAGCCGGAATAAAAGGCGAGCTTTTTGCCAGCATCAACTCGAATCCCCACCGCCTCATGTCGGTAGCGCCCCATCCAGGTATGCTTAGTCCCGTAGTCGTTGGGATTCGCCGGATCGACTTCCACAATCCAACCGTATTTGTTGCCCTGATAGCCCAACGCATTGCCCTGTCCGGCAATATCCTCAATTTCGCCTTCTGCGGTCACCCATTGGAACGGCGTTTTGCTGGGTGAAAAAGCAGTACCATCAGCATAGACAGGGTCAGCCACTTCGCCCTGAAAGTTTTCCTCCGCACTGAGGGCGGTTCCCCAGGGGGTTGTCCCCCCTGCACAGTTTTGGTGGGTGCCAATGATTTTGTCACCTAGACCGTCGATATAGCCTTGGCCGCTGGTCTTCCGGAAAACGGCAGCAGCGGGGCCAGTCGATTTGAGGTACTTGCCATCTTCCAGCCCCGCAATGCCGCTGATCCGGCGGTCGGCGTTGGAATAAGTCCGCTCCCAGCCGCCATCTGCTTTGCGACGCACCGAAATCACCGACATCCCCTGCTCATACTGTCCGGCTCTGGAGATTGCCCGAATTTTTTCCTTAAGCGGGTCGCCATCAGGCAGCGCAAAGGCATCAATTTTGCCATCTTCCATGGTTTCGGCAATGGCTCGCACCTCGGCAAAGGGCAACGACCGCCCTATCACCTGCTGATAGCCTGCGGCCCAGGGTTTAGCGCTGATATATTCATGATTGATGGTCAGGAAGCCTTCACCAGGGCTAGTTTCCACATAAGAAATGTAGTCATTGTTGCTGCCGTAGTAATCAGACTGACCGATCTGGTCGCCCCAAGCCACGATTACATCGTAGGTATAACCTTCTGGCAGCAGCAAATCATCAGCAACCGTAAACTGACTGTAGTCGCTAATTTGCTTAAGCCGCTCAAGCCCATCAGCAGCTAGGGGCATCGGGCCTTTAATGGGCTTAAAAGAAAGGTTGCCAATCGGACTAGCCATTGTTTGAGCGATAGCGTCCTCCGCCAGTGCTGAGGAACCGCCGCGTTGGCTCAAAGGTGAAAGTGCGAGCGAACCGGCACTCGCGCCCAAAAACGCCAGAAAATGTCTCCGTTTGATTGCCATGTCTCGCTCTCTTTTAGGATATGCAGTGTAGTTCGGTTTCAGGCATGGCTTGAGTCAGCCTGCATTAGAAACCTACCAAGAGCGGATTAAGGCTTTGTGAAGGGAACTTTAACGTCTCCGCAAATTTGAGCAAGTTTGGGCGCTAAGTTTGGGCATTGCGTCAAGTATCAGCAGTCATAAATTTTTTAAAGTAGCTTCAACAAAATTGATGATTGCGATTGGGATACGCGCCAAATTGACTAGCGCCAAACCTTAGGCAAGCCTGACAAAGCCTGCTCTTTTATGAGACTATTAGATGATAGGAATTTTTACCTATGAATTTTTTCAACACAAAAGTTATTTTTTCCCAACTTTACTCAAGAAATATTTGTAGTTTTCTATACTAGAGTTAACCTTTAATAAACTTGCGAACGGTTCCCTCCAGCTTCTACTAGCTCTCTGGGCTGTTCCAACTTATCGAATTTGAACGCTGCTAGCAGCCAGATTCGAGTCACCTGATTTAGTAAAAGAGGCGCGGGAGACGTGAACCAGACTTCTGTTCAGCAGATGCGACGCTACGATCCAGAAGCAATTCGTCGCTACTATCGCAATCGACCTTGGCAAGCGGTCTGGCGCGCCTTCATTACGATCTGGCTGTTCGCGGGCTTTGTGCTGGGGCTGAAGTGGGATGACTGGACAGGGCGCTGCAAGCTAGGGCAGCAAAACCGCGCCGTGCAGCTGCGGCGAATTCTCACCCGGCTAGGCCCCACCTACATTAAAGTTGGGCAGGCGCTCTCGACTCGGCCTGATCTGATTCGCAAAGACTTTCTAGACGAGCTAATCAAGCTGCAAGATCAGCTGCCGCCCTTCCCGACTGAGATTGCTCGCCGGATTATTGAGCAAGAGCTAGACCGCAGCATTGAGGAAATGTACAGCGAGTTCTCAGCTGAACCCATCGCGGCGGCTAGCTTGGGGCAGGTCTACCAAGGCCGACTTCGCAGCGGCGAAGCGGTGGCAATTAAAGTGCAGCGCCCCGGACTGCTGCCTGTACTGACGCTGGATCTCTATCTGCTGCGCTGGGGGGCGGGCTGGATGGCTCCCTGGCTGCCCTTGAATCTTGGCCATGACCTGCGGCTCGTCGTCGATGAGTTTGGCACCAAGCTGTTTGAAGAAATCGACTACGTGAACGAAGGCCGCAACGCCGAAAAATTTGCCGCCAACTTCCAAAATGACATCACGATCAAAGTCCCGGCGATTTACTGGCGCTATAGCGGCCAGCATGTGCTGACGCTGGAATGGATCAACGGCTTCAAGCTCACCGATCTGCAAAAGGTACGCGAATCGAACCTTGACGAAAACGCCCTGATTGAAATTGGCGTGACGGCTGGGCTGCGGCAGCTCCTAGAGTTTGGCTTCTTTCATGCCGATCCGCATCCCGGCAACCTATTTGCCATGCCCAGCGGTCAGATGGCCTACATTGACTTTGGGATGATGGATCAGCTGAGCGAGGAGATGAAAGAAACCCTGGTGGATGCGGTGGTGCATCTGATTAACCAGGACTATGAAGCGCTGACCCGCGACTTTGTGAAGCTGGGCTTTTTGACAGCGGACGTGGATATCCGCCCGATTGTGCCCGCGATTGAAACCGTGATGGGCAACGCCCTGGGAGCCAGCGTCGGCGACTTCAACTTTCACTCGATCACCGATCAGTTTGCCTCGCTGATGTACGAGTATCCGTTCCGGCTGCCCGCCAAGTTTGCCTTGATTATTCGCTCACTGGTCACCCAAGAAGGGATTGCGCTCAGCCTCAATCCTGACTTTAAGATTGTCAACGTCGCCTATCCCTACGTGGCGCGACGGCTGCTGATGGGCGAATCACCTCGGCTGCGGCAGCGTCTGCTGGAAGTTTTGATCAAGGACGGCAAGTTTCAGTGGGAGCGCTTGGAAAACCTGCTGCGAATTGCTCGCTCCGACAGCGACTTTGATATTTTGCCCACGGCTCAACTCGGCCTACAATACCTCTTGTCAGCGGAAGGGCAATACCTGCGGCAGCAGCTCATTTTGGCGTTAGTGGAAGGCGACCGTCTGCATACTGAAGAGGTGCAGCGGCTCTGGAACCTAATCAAAGATGACGTCAAGCCAGCTCGATTGTTTAACGTGGCGCTGGGCGCGTTGCGGAGCTTCTCTCCCGCGCCCGTGTTGCCGGTTTCGCTGATGCCGTTTAATTCTCTTGATCGCTAAGGAGCTGCTGCTTGGACTACGCTAATCCCCCCTATTTTCTGCTGTTTGCTGGCCTGCTGATCGCCCTCACCTCAGGTGCTGCCTTTGAGGCGACGCTGAAAGGCTCAGTCAATGACTGGGCGCGCAACCGCTCGACCCGGACACTAGCCAATATGCGCGGCATGTCGCTGTTGCTGCCGTTTTTGGGCATCTGCCTGGGAACCTGGCTGTTTCTGGCCTCCGGGATTTCAATTTTTGGCTTTCCCGGCGCGATTGCGTTTGGAATTGCGTTTTTGCTGACGTTGCTGACGGGTCTGCTCGTCTGGACGCAGCTCGGCCAGATTTTGATTCAGCTGGAGCAGGGCGGCTCGAAGGCGCTGGATCTCGATTCGTTTTAGCCCAGAGTTGAGTTTCAGCTCCAGTAAACTCTCTTTGCCGCAGGCTATCCGGGCTGCGTTTGATCCGGATCAATTTCTGATTGATGCTCGTTTGGAGAGTCAGCTAAGCTGTCAGGCTGGCTCTGGCCGTTTGGGGGTGCTGGATTGGCTGGTTCCCCCGGCTGGTCGCCAGTGGCCTCTTCCAGCACAGTTGTTGCGTCGGGTGACGGGTCGATGCCCTGAGTGCCCACCACCGTCTCGGCTTCTGAGGGCGGTACTTCGTCAGCAGGCTGGGGCTGGGGCTGAGCCTCTGGCGACTCTGGCACTGGATCCGGTTGCGGCTGGGTCACTGGATCTTGCGGTGCTGTTTTGCCAGATGCCTGTGGCTCAGTCTGTGGCTCAGTCTGTCGCTCAGTGGCAGGGGGCGGTGCAGGAGCGGGGCTGGGCGAAGCGGCAGGAGCCACAGATGGAGCCGAGAGTCCGCTGGCTTTGCCCTGCAAGTTATGAATTAGCAGATTGACGTTATTGAGATCAAGTTTGGTGAAGCTATCGACTTTGAAGGCGAGTCCTCCGCAAATGAAGCTCTCCATTTTGGTTTGGTCATCAAACTTGACCCCGGTCAGGTTAGCGTTGTTCAGGGTGACTCCGTTGAGGTTGGCTCCGCTCAAATTGGCCTGCTCTAAGTTGGCATGACTCAAATCAGCTTGACTCAGATCGGCTCCGCTCAGGTTGGCCTGCCGCAGATCCGCCGCCTGCAAATTTGCCTTGGAGAGATTCGCGCTCGCTAGAGTAGCCTGCTGAAGCGTCGTATGCTGCATTTGGGCAGATTGCAGCCGCGCGGCGCGGAGGTTGGCCAGACTGAGGTTGGCATATTCAAGCGTTGCACCTGTGAGGTCAGCCTCAGTTAAGCTAGCTTTTTCCAGGATGGCATGGCTCAAATCAGTTTGGCTGAGGTTGGCTCCATGCAGGTTGGCCAGCGGCAGATGCATCCGGCTCAGCTTCAGGCCCGCCAGATCAACGCCCGCCAGATTGGCGTTTTTGGGCACGTTGATTAGAAATAAAATGAGCTGCTGTCGGTTGAGTTCTGCCATCTCGTCAAGATATCGCACCTTCAGGTCAGCGCCACAATTTCTTGAAACAATTGCTCAAACTCATCCGCCGCCTCGCCAGATGCCTTGCCCAGCAGATCCCAGACGGTTGCTGCCTGCCCAAAGGTGTCAGCCACTGCCTGCCGCTGATGGATCACGGTTTTGAGAATCGGCAGCTTCAGGCTTTGCAGTTGCGCTATTGCCTCATCTTTCAGCCGCGTTCCCTTCACCGCCCGCGACAGAAAAACGGCGGCTTTAGGCGCGCCGTTGCGAATCGCCTGCGCCTGCTGAATCAGCTGAATTGCATCTGCGGCTGAGCGCAGATCGACACCCGTTGGCTGGCAGGGAATCACGGCCAAATCAGAGCGCAGCACAATCGCCTTGGTCGCTTCCGAGAGTCCGGCTGGCCCGTCAATAATCAGCTGGTCATACTGCTCCAGCAGCTTCGGGATTTCCGCCATCAGCTGCCCGGAGGTTTGAGCCACCGCATAGGGCACCGGATCTTCGAGCGACTCCAGCCAGATCGAGCTAGAGCGCTGCGCGTCTGCATCGACGAGTACGACGCTATGCCGCTTGCGATAGAGCCAGTAGGCCAAATGCACGGCAGTCGTCGATTTGGCACAGCCCCCCTTCTGGTTAATCAAGGCAATGACTGACATAGCGCTGTTTGTTGTCAATATCCGCAACTTTAGCAGCAACTCTAGCGCCAGCAGTACCGTAGCCCGTCTGTATTTTCAGAAAACTTTTTCAGAAAACTTGAGAAACCAGCCAGAGACTCAAGCTTGCATCACCTCGGCTGTGGTGGGTAATCCGCGCTGCGAAACCAGCTGATTGAACAGCACCATTGTCGTGCTGGGATTCTCCTCAAAGCCAATCCGCTGATAAAACTGCTGCTGATGGGTGGTCATCAGGTAGACCCGCTCCACCCGGCTGACATGTGGATGCGCCAAAACTGTCTCTACCAGCCGCCGCCCCAGTCCAGCCCCCTGATAGTTAGGGTGAACCACTACGTCCCAAATCGTCGCCCGGTAGATGCCGTCTGAGGTGGCTCTGGCAAAGCCAATTAGCTGCTCGCCATCCCAGGCGGTGACAATCGGCTTGCTGTGGGTCAGGGCAATCTGCCAGTCTTCCAGGCTGCGATCTTGCGCCCAAAATGCGGTAGCTTGAAACAGCGCTTGCAGTGCCCGTAGATCAAGTTTGCGAGGGCAGGGCTGACGCTCCACAGCCGACTCTAACCAGTTCTCTTGAGCACAAAACTGAATATGCCGACAGTCCATGGGTTCCTCCTGCTGTAGTCCCTGCTCTAGTCCCTGCTGTAGTTGATCACGCAGCTGCATCTTGATACACCGAGTTCAGCTCTAATTATGTACTTCAGTTAATTATGTATTTAAGTTAAGCATGCCTGAGTCAGATTGGCTGATCCGTTTCTATGACATCATGAGCGGCAGGGGGCTTCTGTATTCAACGTAGCCAGAACTGCTAGCCTGTAAGCTGACTCACCTGATGCTTCTGCCAGTAACTCTCTGCCAGCAACTCTCTGCCAGCCCCTATGCCAGCCATCCTCATGCCACTGCTCAACCTGCTCTCTCAGCCCAAGCGGCTGTCACTAGCTCTGCTGCTCTGCTGCTGCTTGAGCTTAGGCTGGGGATTCGCGCAAGTCACTCATGCCCAAACTCCGGCGGCTCAGCCCGCGCCGCTAACGGTTCCAATTGACCCAACGGGTACGGTCGATCCAGTGACCAGCAGCTATCGACTCGGCCAGCAGTTTTATCTTGAGAAATGCGCCACCTGCCATGTCGGACTACCGCCGGCAGTGATGCCCTCCCAAACCTGGGCGGCGCTGCTGCCCGATCCGCAGCATTATGGTGTGACGCTAGAGCCGCTGGTTTCGCCCAGCCTAGAAATCGCCTGGAGCTATCTCTCGACCTACTCGCGCCCCGTGCTGAAAGCTGAGCGCACGCCCTATCGCCTGGTGCAGTCTCGCTACTTCAAGGCGCTGCACCCCAGGGTCGAATTTACCGATCCGATTGGCGTGGGCAGCTGTGCCACCTGCCATCCAGCTGCCGCCCAGTTTAACTACCGCAACCTCAGCCCGGACTGGCAGAATGCGCCCTGAGAGCAGATCGCCAGTGATAGGATAGGAACAGATATCGGTTTGACGGGTGAGGTCGGAATTCTGGGCTGAACGCTTTGCCAAATTCCGACTTACACTTGTACAGAGTTACGTCTTGAAAAGTCACTTCACAACCTGGTCACTTGACTAAAGTGATTTCCAAGCAACTTCCAAGCGGTTTTCGCTGCGCTCTCTTCAATAATTGTCTCTTGTCTCTGCTGCCATGTTGAAAACTCTGCTGGGTGATCCCAACGCTCGCAAGATCCGCAAATTTAAGAACGATATTGTCGAAATCAACCTGCTGGAAGAAGAAATTCAGCAGCTCTCCGACGATGAGCTCACCGGCAAAACCGCAGAGTTTCGGCAGCGCCTCGAAAACGGCGAGACGATTGACGATTTGCTGCTTGAAGCCTTTGCCGTCGTGCGCGAGGCGGGCAAGCGCGTCCTGGGAATGCGCCACTTCGACGTGCAGCTGATTGGTGGCATGGTG
Source organism: Pegethrix bostrychoides GSE-TBD4-15B (assembly GCA_019359155.1). Taxonomy (GTDB): domain Bacteria; phylum Cyanobacteriota; class Cyanobacteriia; order Elainellales; family Elainellaceae; genus Elainella; species Elainella bostrychoides. Next base: position 126,652 of record JAHHHV010000067.1, on the reverse strand, counting down.
CTGAACGAAGGCAAAATTGCCGAGATGAAAACCGGCGAGGGCAAAACGCTCGTCTCCACACTGCCCGCCTATCTCAACGCGCTCAGCGGCAAGGGCGTACATATCATCACCGTCAACGACTATCTGGCGCGGCGAGATGCCGAATGGATGGGGCAGGTTCACCGCTTTTTGGGGCTGAGCGTCGGCTTGATCCAGCAGGGAATGAACTCGGCTGAGCGCCGCCAAAACTACGCCTGCGACATCACCTACGGCACCAACAGCGAGCTGGGCTTTGACTACCTGCGCGACAACATGGCCACCGCCATCGAAGAGGTCGTCCAGCGCGAATTCAACTACTGCATCATCGACGAAGTAGACTCGGTGCTGATTGACGAAGCCCGCACGCCGTTGATTATCTCTGGCCAGGTCGAGCGTCCCAGCGAAAAATACACCAAGGCCGCTGCCGTAGCCGCCGAGCTAATTCGCAAAAAAGACGAGGACGACCCGGAAGGCCACTACGAAGTTGACGAAAAGCAGCGCAACGTCCTGCTCTCAGACGAAGGCTTCATTCAGGCCGAGATCATGCTGGAAGTCCAGGATCTCTTCGATCCTAAAGATCCCTGGGCTCACTATATTTTCAACGCCATCAAGGCCAAAGAGCTGTTCACCAAAGACGTGAACTACATTGTCCGCAACGACGAAATTGTGATTGTGGACGAATTCACCGGGCGGGTGATGATAGGCCGCCGCTGGAGCGATGGACTGCACCAGGCGATTGAGGCCAAAGAGCATGTCGAGATCCAGCCCGAAACTCAGACGCTGGCCACCATTACCTATCAAAACTTTTTCCTGCTCTACCCGAAGCTCTCCGGCATGACGGGCACGGCCAAGACCGAAGAGGCCGAATTCGAGAAGATCTACAACCTGGAAGTCACCATCGTCCCCACCAACCGCGTTACCGGACGGCAGGATCTTTCCGATGTGGTCTACAAAACCGAGGGCGGCAAATGGCAGTCGATTGCGGCAGAATGCGCTGAAATGCACGAAACAGGCCGTCCGGTCTTGGTGGGCACCACCAGCGTTGAAAAGTCCGAGCTGCTCTCGCGACTGCTAGCCGAGCGCCAGATTCCGCACAACCTGCTAAACGCCAAACCCGAAAACGTCGAGCGCGAGTCAGAAATCATTGCCCAGGCGGGTCGCCGGGGAGCCGTCACTATTGCCACCAACATGGCCGGACGCGGCACCGACATTATCTTGGGCGGTAACGCTGACTATATGGCAAGGCTGAAGCTGCGCGAATATTTCATGCCCCGCATTGTGCAGCCGGAAAACGACAGCGACTTTAGCGTGGCAACCCCCATGCAGGGCGATGCGCGAGGCCGAGGCGGGCAGGGCTTCGCGCCGGGAGCCAAACAGAAAACCTGGAAAGCCTCACCCCAGATTTTCCCAGTCGAGCTGAGCAAGACCACCCAGCAGGTGCTGCGCGAGGCGGTTGATTTTGCGGTGCAGCAGTACGGGATGCAGTCGCTCTCAGAGCTAGCTGCTGAAGACCGGATTGCCACTGCCGCCGAGAAAGCGCCCACCGACGATCCGGTAATTTTGCGGCTGCGTCAAGTTTACAACCTGATCAAGCAAGAATACGAGCAGTACACCAGCGCTGAACATGACGAGGTGGTGGAGTATGGCGGTCTGCACGTCATTGGCACAGAGCGTCACGAGTCCCGGCGGATTGACAACCAGCTGCGGGGACGTGCTGGACGGCAGGGAGATCCGGGCTCAACGCGGTTTTTCCTCAGCCTAGAAGACAATCTGCTGCGGATTTTTGGCGGCGATCGGGTTAGTCGCCTGATGGAAATGTTCAAGGTTGAAGAAGATATGCCGATTGAATCCGGCATGTTGACCCGTTCGCTAGAAGGCGCGCAAAAGAAGGTCGAAACCTACTACTACGACATCCGCAAGCAGGTGTTTGAATATGACGAGGTGATGAACAATCAGCGTCGCGCCATCTATGCCGAGCGTCGCCGCGTCTTAGAGGGTGTAGACCTGAAGGAAAAGGTGATTGAATATATTGAGCGAACGATGAACGACATCGTTGATGCCTATATCAACCCCGACCTGCCGCCCGAAGAATGGGAGCTAGACAAAGTGGTGATCAAGGTCAAAGAGTTCATCTATCTGCTGGCCGATCTAGAGCCAGAGCAGTTGGCCGACCTCTCGACGGGTGAAATCAAGACCTTCCTGCATGAGCAAGCCCGGATTGCCTACGACAACAAAGAGGCTGAGGTGGATCAGGCCAAGCCTGGTCTGATGCGGCAGGCGGAGCGGTTCTTCACCTTGCAGCAAATCGACACGCTCTGGCGCGAGCACCTCCAGCAGATGGACTCGCTGCGTGAGTCGGTGGGTCTGCGCGGCTATGGTCAGAAAGATCCGCTGATTGAATACAAGAGCGAAGGCTACGAGCTGTTTCTCGACATGATGACCAACATTCGCCGCAATGTGGTTTATTCACTGTTCCAGTTCCAGCCGCAGCCGCAGCCCGTGGCGCAAGCTCGCTCTGAGGTCTAGACTTTAAAACCTACTCACCTAAAAATTAAAAATCCCTGCTTTGACGAGGCAGGGATTTTTTATGCTCGCCTGCAGATTAGGGTTTAGTTATTAAAGCATTCAGTTATATCAATGCTCTTGGGGATTTTCATTGTGAAAACCTTGGGGTAATATAGTCTTACATAGATAAAAGACTATGAAACTCCATCAAAACCATAGATTTTAATCTATAGAAAAGCGAGATCCCGTCCTAGCTTAATTTGGCGCGTTTTTGAGGAATCTGTCCATGTCTCAGTGGTTTGCCCAGACTGCCTGGTTAATTCCCTGCTATCCGTTTATCGGAATGCTGCTCTCGACGCTCTGGTTCCCGGCCATTACCCGCCGCACTGGCCCTAGACCCGCAGGCTATCTCAACGCAGTTACGACATTCATAGCGCTAATTCACGCAGTTTCAGCGCTGCCGTCGCTGCTGAATCAGCCTGCCCTGCATTTAAACTTTTCCTGGCTTAGCGTGGCTGGCTTCAATCTATCGCTACCTCTAGAAATTTCGGCGTTGGCAATGGGTGCCTGCATCTTGGTGATTGGCCTGAATTTCCTGGCTCAGATCTACGCGATTGGCTATCTAGAGATGGACTGGGGCTGGGCAAGATTTTACGCCATGCTGGCGCTGTTTGAAGCTGGACTCTGCGCGCTGGTGCTGACCGACTCGCTATTCTTCAGCTATATCATTCTTGAGATCTTGACCCTGGGCACATACCTGTTAATCGGCATCTGGTTTAACCAGTCGCTCGTCGTGACCGGGGCGCGCGATGCTTTCTTGACTAAGCGGGTGGGCGACCTGTTCCTGCTGATGGGCGTGCTGGCCATCTATCCGCTGGCGCATACCTGGGACTACAGCGAGCTGGCTGTTTGGGCTGAAACCGCTCAGGTTGACCCCAATCTAATCACGCTGGTGGGGCTGGCACTCTTAGCAGGGCCAATGGGCAAATGTGCCCAGTTTCCGCTGCACCTCTGGCTCGATGAGGCGATGGAAGGGCCGCTGCCCAGCACGATTTTGCGGAACTCGGTGGTGGTAGCAACTGGAGCCTGGGTGCTGGTGAAGCTCCAGCCCGTTCTAGAACTCTCGCCCACGGTGCAGATTGCCACGATTGCGGTGGGAGCGGTGACGGCGATTGGCGGCACGCTGATTGCAATTGCCCAAATCGACATCAAACGCTCGCTGTCCTATCTGGTCAGCGCCTACATGGGCATCGTGTTTATTGCGGTGGGAGCCGGACAGTCCCAGGCAGCGCTGCTGATTGTCTTGTGTCATGCAGTGGCGATGGCGACGCTGGTGGCGAGTGCGGGGTCAATTGTGCTCAACAATATTACGCAGGACTTAACGCAGCTAGGCGGGCTATGGAGCCGCCGACCGATCACCGGACTTTCGTTCGTCTTTGGGGCGTTGGGGCTAGTAGCACTGCCGCCGCTGGGCGGGTTTTGGGCAATGCTGGCGCTGACGGACGGACTCTGGAAAAGCAGTCCGGGGCTGGTGGGGCTGCTGCTGCTGATCAACGCGCTGGCGGCTTTTAGCATAACTCGCACCTTTGGCTTGGTGTTCGCGGGCAGCGTTCAGCCGATGACGGTACGCTCGCCTGAAAACCTCTGGGCGGTGACGCTGCCGATGACGCTTTTGGCTGGGTTTGTGCTGCATCTGCCGATGATTTTGAGCAGCCTGTCGCTGTTGCCCGACTGGATGACGGTCAGCAAAGATTTGGCGCTACTGATCACCTGGTCGAGCATTTTTGGGATCAGCTTGGGGGCGGTAGTCTATGTGGGCGGCTCGGTAAAAAAGCCTGTGGTGCTGCCCTGGAAGCCGCTGCAAGATCTGTTCGCCTACGACTTCTACACCCCCAAGCTCTATCGCTCCAGCGTCGTGGGCAGCGTCGATATCGTCTCCCGGATTACCGACTGGCTGGATCGCTATGTGGTAGACGGTCTGGTGAATTTTGTCGGCCTCTCTTCGATTTTTGGTGGCGAGGCGCTGAAGTATGGCAACTCTGGCCAGACGCAGTTCTATGCGCTCACCATTGCGATTGGCCTAGTTATCACGGCGCTTTGGCTGAGCTGGTCAATTCTCTCCAACCTGGCGATTACCAACGATTTCGTAGCGCTGGCAACTAGCTGGCTGCATCTGGGTTAAGCCTCACTGGCTCAGTACAACTTCAAAACACTCTTTTTGATTCACTTTATTATCCCGCTGTCTTATGCTAAGCGTTCTAATTTGGCTACCCATTCTGGGAGCCGCCGTAATTGGATTTTTGCCTGCTGCTGTACCGCCGCGCCAGATTCGCAATGCTGCTCTGACCGTTGTCGGTGTGACGCTACTCTGGAGCATCTGGCTATTCACGCAGTTTGATTTGAGCAGTCCCACCTTGCAACTGCGTGAATATCTACCCTGGATTGAAACACTGGGGATGAACTACGAGCTGGCGATGGACGGACTGGCGCTGGTGATGCTAGGGATTAACAGTCTGCTCACCTGGATTGCCCTGCTCAGCGCCTCTGAGAATACTGAGCGGCCTCGACTGTTCTATGCGATGATTTTGCTGATCTGCGGCGGAGTCGCCGGAGCATTCCTCGCCCAAAATCTGCTGCTGTTTTTCCTGTTTTACGAGCTGGAGCTGGTGCCGTTCTATCTGCTCATCTCAATTTGGGGTGGCGAGAAGCGCGGCTATGCGGCGATCAAGTTTTTGATCTATACGGCAATCTCCGGGGCGCTGATTTTAGCGGGCTTTTTGGGGCTGATTTGGCTGACGGGCAGCGCCAACTTTAGCTACGTGGCGGCCTTGGGGCAGACCCTGCCGATGAACCTGCAAGTCCTGCTGCTGGCGGTGCTGCTGGTGGGCTTTGGCATCAAAATGCCGCTGGTGCCGTTCCATACCTGGTTGCCTGATACCTACGTTGAGGCTTCCACACCCGTCACCATTTTGCTGGGCGGCGTGCTGGCAAAGCTAGGGGCTTACGGCATTCTGCGGTTTGGGCTGGGGCTGTTTCCCGCAGCCTGGTCGGTGCTGGCTCCGGTGCTGGCCACTTGGGGTGCCGTCAGTATTCTCTACGGAGCGATGGCGGCAATTGCCCAGAAAGACATCAAGCGGATGGTCGCTTACAGTTCGATTGGGCATATGGGCTATATCCTGCTGGGGGCTGCGGCACTGACTCCGCTGGCGCTGGTTGGGGCCATGTCGCAGATGGTGGCGCACGGCTTGATTCTGGCCATTCTGTTTAATTTAGTGGGAATTGTTGAGCAAAAAGTTGGCAGCCGGGAGCTGGACGTGCTGAACGGGCTGCTCAACCCGATCCGGGGGCTGCCCTCGATTGCCTCGCTGCTGATTCTAGGGGCGATGGCGAGCGCTGGAATTCCGGGCTTGGCGGGCTTTGTGGCTGAGTTTTTGATTTTCCAGGGCAGCTACAGCGCCTTTCCAGTCCAAACACTGGTGGGCGTGGTGGGCACCGGCTTGACCGCTGTTTACTTTGTGATTCTGCTGAACCGCACCTGCTTTGGGCGGCTGGATACCAAAACGGCTTACTACCCGCAGGTGCAGTTTGAGGAACGCCTGCCTGCCCTGCTGCTGACGGCTTTGATTGTGTTTTTGGGCGTGCAGCCGACCTGGCTGGTGAAATGGGTCGAGTCGAGTTCGACGGCACTGGTTGCGGCAGTGCCCCTAGCGCTGGAACAGCAGATTGCGGTCTTGCCTGCTGCGCCTCCAGAGCTGAAATCTGCCGTATCTAATCTTGTTCAATCTAAATAATTTCTCGTTGTAATACCTATCATCAGAGAATCATCATGACTGCAACTCTCACCGTACCTCGCCCAACGCTGCCGCCTTCAACGCATGAGTTTGCCGAGATTATCCATCGCCTAGAAGCAGGCGGTGCGATGCTGCCCGACAGCCCCGAAAACCTGATGCAGATTATTGGGCTTTACAAGGCCTATGCGGTGCCGATGGATTTCTACTGGCGCGATTTGCTCTATATTGCTGAGCAGGTATTTCTAAATCCACTGCCGTTTTTCAAGTATTTTATTTCTGACGAATATCTTCAGCGCCAGAATCACTATGCAGGCGACGAGGCCGATCTGCGAATCTGGCGCGGCACGGGCAGTGCTCACCCGGAGCTGCTGGAGTTTATGCAGAAAGGCGAGCTGAAGTCGAAGCTGCCTCGGCTGCTGCATCATCTCTATCATGATCGCGTGAACATGGAGTTTGCGGAAGAATGTATGCGAGCCATGCTCTGGCACGGGCGCGATATGGGCATGGGGCAGTTTGATGCTTATCTCGATAGCGAGGAATATCGTCAGAATGCGGATCGGGCGATTCAAGCCTATTTCAAGAACAATCCGGCGATGCAGGCACTCTACAAAGCCTTCCCCGAACTGTTCATTGAGCAGGTGCGTCAGCTGTCCTACTACTCGAATCTAGGGCTGTTCTGGGAGGTGATGGCTCCAGTGTTCTTCGAAATGTCTGATCTGTATGACGAGGGCAAGATTGCCAGCGTGCCAGATGCGATGAATTTCTTGGTCAACGGCATTTTCGCAATGGCCGGACGACCGATCTATCATCACCTCTACATCAATGGCGAATGCATCGAGATTATTCCCAAGTCTAAGGGCTTTATGTGGCTCTACGAAGCGGCTTTGCCCTACGTTGAGTCTGTGTTTTATCGCACCTCGCCGTTCCGGGGCACTAAGTCCTACAACGCTCAGGCCAAGCAGGTTCCAGCCGAGCAGAAAGACTTTCATTACGGCGTACTCTATGCCGACAAGTTCCCGGTTGGTACAGCCGGAATTCCGCCGACGCTGCTGGCGCAAGATATGCTGCATTTTCTGCCGCCCTATCTGGTGGACTACTACAAGCAGCATTGCCGGGGTGAAGATGACATGCTGGTTCAGCTGGCGGTTAGCTTCCAGCGCTCCATGTACTGCGTCACTTCTGCGGTAATTCAGGCGCTGCGGGAAGCGCTCCTCTACAAGCTGGACGACCCCAACCCAGAGCACCTGATGGCCAACCGCAAGTTTTTTGAAGCGCAGCTTGACCGCTTCCAGCGCCCCGAAGCCCGCCTGCGAGACGTCCAGACGGCTGATTATCGTTAGCAGGCTGGGGGTTAGCAGCCAGACTACAATGAAGCATGTAAGCCATCAAACCCGCCGCTATGTCAGTCTCGCCGCCCCCAACTAATCAACCAGTTAATCAACCAGCTAGCCAGCCGTCCAAAACTGGTGCGCTCGTCGAAATTACCAGCCTGTCGAAGCAATATCAAGAGGGCGATCAGCTCCGCACCGTACTCGATCAGGTCAATCTCACCTTCAGTCCGGGCGAGTTTATTGTGCTGCTAGGGCATAGCGGCAGCGGCAAAAGCACCCTGCTCAACCTAATTAGCGGTATCGACCAGCCCTCGGCAGGCAGCATTCGCGTCAACGGTCAGCCCATCACCGAGCTAGACGAGCGCTCCCGGACGCTGATTCGACGCGACCAGATTGGCTTTGTCTTCCAGTTCTTTAACCTAATTCCGACGCTCACCGTCCTAGAAAACGTGACGCTGCCCCAAGAGCTAGCCGGACAGTCATTTGGGCAGGCGCAGCAGTCGGCGATGCAGATGCTGCGGCAGGTTGAGCTGGCCGACCGCCAAGACAGCTACCCCGATCGGCTCTCAGGCGGACAGCAGCAGCGCGTTGCCATTGCCCGTGCCCTAGCCCATAACCCTTCGCTAATTTTGGCCGACGAGCCGACGGGCAACCTAGATGAAGAAACGGGAAAGCTGGTGCTAAAGCTGCTGCTCAACCTGACCCAGCAGGCAGGCCGCACCCTGATTATGGCCACCCACAACCCGACTATCGCCCAGTTCGCCGACCGAGTGCTGCGGGTGCAGGACGGGCATTTGCTCCCCGTCGAGGCGCAGACCTTAGCGGCAGGCTGAGCTGCTCTCGCTATCTGCTTCTGCTCTTAGATTCGGCTCTCAGAGTGATTTTGTAAACGGGATTTTGCAAACTGTTCGTAGGATAGTTGAACATGCATCACTGACCTGCTAAGTTAATCGAGGCATCGGTCTTCTGTCGGTATGTTTTGTAAGCGTATCTTGTGAGCAGCTTCTGTTAGATCTTTCGATCGATTCAAATCTTTGCAGCCCCTATCCTATGAGAGTAGTAGCCCTTGTCCCTGGCGGAATCGAGCAGCAGATTTTGTTCTTCCCAACCCTAGATGACCTGCAGCAAGGTTATCCAAATGCTGAGCTTGACGTGGTGGTTGAGCCGCGTGCTAAAGCCGCCTATCGCATTTCACGCTCAGTCAACGACGTGCTCACCTTTGACTTCAAAGACCGCAACAGTCCAGCAGACTGGGCCAACCTGCTTGGCATTCTGCGCGACCGCGACTACGAGGCAGTAATCTCGGCGGGCGGCACGGGCGCAGGGCTATTGCTCTGGCTCACCGGTATCCCCACCAGAGTCGGGTTTGGCAACGGCTACTTCTTCACCAGCCGCATCCCTAAAAAGAGCGAGCAATATGCGCCGCAGGTCTATCACGACCTGCTGCAAGGCTTAGGGATCAGCACGGCCTGTCCTGATTTGGCGCTGCGGATTCCCAAATCTGACCAGGACTGGGCGCAGGCGGAGCGGCAGCGGTTGGGGCTGGAGGGCTATGTGCTGATCGACGGCAGCAGCGACTACCCGATTGCCAGCTGGCAGCAAATTATTCAGGACTTGCAGCAGAAGCAGCCGGAAATTCCGATTCTGCTGATTCAACGCGACGAAAATCGCGAGTTTGTGGCGGCACTGAGCCAGAGCTGTCCGGGCGTGAAGGTGAGCAACCCCAAAGACTTGGGCAAGCTGGCTGCTTTGATTGCGGGCGCAAATCTGATGCTCTGCACCGAAGGCTCATCGATGCATCTGGCCGTGGCGCTGGAGGTCTATACGCTGGTGCTGTTTGGCGCTGCCGATCCGGCTAAGCTGCTGCCCCAGCAGGACAAGTTTTTGGGGATTAAGTCTTCTACCGATCAACTAGCGGATATTGCGCCAGAGCAGGTGCTGCAAAAAGTCTGGGGAGGATAATGCGGATTGTGCTGCTGCCATTCAGCCGCTTGGACTCTAAAGATATCCGCGCCTGCGTCATCCTGACGCTGTTCTTCGGCTTTCTGGCCGGACTGGCGGGGCTGGGTTTGGCAACGCGGCTGGAGCAGGCAAACCGGCTGAAGGCGCTGCTGGAGAGCAAATCCTGCCAAAAGTGCGACTTGGACGGTGCGCGCTTGGTGAAAGCCAACCTAAAGCAAGCCAAGCTCGAAGACGCGACGCTGCGGGGAGCCAATCTGCGAGAGGCGAGCCTCCAGAATGCCAGCCTGCTGCGGGCGATTTTGAGCGAAGCTAACCTGACGCAGGCTAACTTGAACGGCGCAAATCTGGACGAGGCGATTCTAAACCAGGTCAACTTAACCAAAGCCGAGCTGACCGAAACCGACTTCAGCGGTGCCTACCTGGGAGATTCGATTTTCCAGGAGGCCAGCATGGTAGGAGTCAACCTCAGCGAAGCCAATTTGACCCGCGCCAATTTGAGTCTGGCCAACCTGCGTGATGCCAACCTGGGCGACGCGATTCTCACCCGCGCCAACCTACGCGCTGCCGATCTGCGGCGCGCAGATTTGGGCGGGGCAGATCTCAACAACGCCATCCTCTCAGAAGCCAATCTGAACCGCGCTACGCTGCCCAAAGCCAATTTGACCCGCGCCGATCTGACGCGGGTCGACTTGCAGGATGCCAACCTAGGCGGAGCCGATTTGAGCGTGATTAACTTCACCGGAGCCAATCTCAGCCGCGCCTATCTAGGCGAAGCCGACCTCAGTCAGAGTAACCTCAGCGGCGTTAACCTGAGTGCCGCAATCCTGGCCAGAGCCGACCTGAGCGACAGCAACCTCAGCGGCGCAAATTTGACGGGCGTGAATCTGCGGCGAGCTGACTTGAGCGGAGCCAATTTGAGCGGAGCCAATTTGAGCGACGCGAAATTTTGCCGCACCAAGATGCCGGATGGCTCAACCAACAACCGCGACTGTAGCTGAGAACTGTAGCTGAGAGGTGGCTCATCGCGGCCAATAAAAAACCAGGAGCCGCAGCCCCTGGTTTGCTTGAATAGCTGTCCTGCCTTAGTAGGTCTCAACGTGCCAGCGCTCTTTGATCGAGCGCTGGTACTCTTTCCAGACCACGCCTTCTTTAGCAGCAGCGGCAGACATGGCCTCGTCGATGCCGTCTTCCATACCGCGCAGACCGCAGATGTAGGTGTGAGTTTTCTCGTCCTTCACCAAGTTCCACAGCTCCTCAGCATGTTCAGCCACCCGATGCTGGATATACATCCGACCACCTTCAGCATTTTTCTGCTCGCGGCTAATCGCGTAGGTGAGGCGGAAGTTTTCAGGATATTTTGCCTGCATTTCTTCCAGCTCCTCTTTATAGAGGATGTTGGGCGTCGTGGGAATGCCAAAGATCAGCCAGGCAAAGCCCTTGAACTGATAGTCAGGGTTGGCCGCCCGCTCGTTGTCTTTGAACATCCGCCAGAGATAGGCACGAAAGGGCGCAATCCCGGTGCCGGTGCCCAGCATGATAATGTTGGCTTCCGGATCTTCAGGGAGCAGCATTTCCTTACCGACCGGGCCTGTAATCTTGACCGGAGCGCCCGGTTCAAGCTTATTCAGGAAAGTGGAGCAGGTGCCATAGACCGTTTCGCCAGATTCAGGATGCTTGTACTCTAGCTGACGGACGCAGAGCGACACAGTTTTGTCGTCAACCTGGTCGCCATGCCGGGTCGAAGCAATCGAGTAGAGCCTGATTTTGTGTGGCTTGCCCTTGGCATCGGTGCCGTCGGGGATGATCCCAATACTCTGACCTTCCACGTAATGCAGATCGCCAGCCGAGAGATCAAAGGTCAGGTGACGCACGGTGCCAATGCCGCCTTCGGCTACCAGCTCGTCGTTGGCGAGGCAGGTGCCAACATAGGGATTATTCGGGCGATAGATATTAACCGGAACATCGGGCTTCGCTGGCTTTTCTTTGGCTTGAGTCATAGGTTTGGTTGCTTCTGCTGACTGAACAGGTTGAGATTCAGTGCTAGAGGAACCGTTGCCGTTGCTGACGCTATTACTGGTGCGAGAACCGCTGCTGAGGCCGTTGCCATCATACGGACGAATGCTGACAATCTTGCCGCCGAGGCGAGTAATTCGCTGCGTTTCCTGATTCATGCGGCTGTAAGGAACCGTGACAAACACAGATCCGCTCCGCCGAATCGGATAGCCAAATTTGTCGGTTTCCCCGTTTTGGCGTAGACCTTCTACTTCGTATACAAAAAGGCGGCTACCATACGTGCTGGCAACACCACCCGCTGCGCTTGGATTGTACATTGCTAATCGACTCTTCTCCTAACCCATGAGCTGCGCCTCGGCACAGCTCGTTTTGTAATAGCGTAGCATTGCCAAAGTCTTCCTCAAACACAGGAGCCAGATTCGAGGGCAGTCTGACCCCGGATTCCATACACCATACTTGCGACTCTAACGTTAAGACTGTTAAAACCAAGCCATTTTTAGATTGTTTTCAGAGTTCAGGGATGCTGCTATTCGGGGATCACTCGGATCTGCTCAAGACTGCAAATTCACCCCAAAATTATCTTGAACTGGGGATCAGCTTTTGGTAAGATTCATAAAATGGATAGTATTAAATACCTAGTATCCATCTGGGCGCGATAATGGGTGCGATGACTGGACGCGATAAATATCATGGGTGCGCAGCTCATGATGGGCGAGCCTATTCCAGCAACTCTCCGCATCCGGTAAATTAAATTAAGACGCAGTTGTTTTAGATCACACAAGGAATCCTATGACCAGTAAGCCAGACCGCGTGGTTTTGATTGGCGTTGCCGGAGACTCCGGATGCGGCAAATCCACTTTCCTTCGCCGCTTGATTGACCTGTTTGGCGAAGAGATGATGACGGTGATTTGCCTGGATGACTACCACAGTCTGGATCGCAAGCAGCGCAAGGTGGCAGGCGTGACGGCGCTCAACCCCAAAGCCAACAACTTTGACCTGATGTATGAGCAGATCAACGCGCTCAAAAACGGTCAGGAAATCATGAAGCCGATCTATAACCACGAGACTGGCTTGATCGACCCGCCGGAGCGGATTGTGCCCACGCCGATTGTGGTCATCGAAGGGCTGCACCCGATGCACGACGAGCGAGTGCGCGCCCTGCTCGACTTCAGCGTTTACCTCGACATTGACGACGAGGTAAAAATTGCTTGGAAGATCCAGCGCGATATGGCCGAACGTGGCCATACCTACGAAGATGTGCTGGCTCAAATTAACTCGCGCCGCCCTGACTTTGATGCCTTCATTGACCCCCAGCAGCAATATGCGGATGCCGTGATCCAGGTGCTGCCCACTAACCTGATCCCCAACGACACCGAGCGCAAGGTGCTGCGGGTGCGGATGGTGCAGAAAGATGATGTGGAAGGCTACGATCCGGTCTATCTGTTTGACGAAGGCTCCACCATCAACTGGACACCCTGCGGTCGCAAGCTCACCTGCTCCTACCCCGGCATCCGGATGTACTACGGCCCCGATGCCTACTACGGCAACAGCGTCTCGATCTTGGAAGTAGACGGCCAATTTGACAAGCTAGAAGAGCTAATCTACATCGAAAGCCACCTCAGCAACACCTCGACCAAGTTCTACGGCGAAATGACCGAGCTGCTGCTGCATCACAAAGAATATCCCGGCTCCACAAACGGCACGGGACTGTTCCAAGTGCTGGTTGGTTTGAAGATTCGAGCGGTCTACGAGCGGCTAGTGGGCGGTGAGGCCAAGCTGGTTGCCAAAGCGGTCAGCAACTAGCTGATTCCATCAATTCCCAATCAATCTGATCTAAATCAACTGGGGGCGTATTGTAGCCCCCTTTTTTGTGAGGATTCCGCGTGAGGATTCAGGCATGTCAATTGCAGCAGATCTTTGGCAGAGGCATCAGGACTTGGCTGTGGCCTGCCTCAATCATCCATTTGTGCAGGGCATTGGCGACGGCAGTTTGCCCCAGCCCAATTTTGCCTACTATGTCGGGCAGGATGCTTTTTTCCTGGAAGCCTTTGCGCGAGCCTACAGTATTGCCGCCGCCAAAGCCCCGGATTGGCAAGGCTTCAGTATCTTTCACGAGCTGGCTGGGGGCGTGCTGCAAGAGCTGAAGCTGCATCAGAGCTACGCTGCCGAGTGGAACGTGGATCTCAACCAGGTTGAACCCGGCGCGGCTACTCGGCGCTATACCGACTTTCTGCTGGCGACAGCCTGGAGTCAGGAAGTCGGCGTGACGGCGGTGGCGATGCTGCCCTGTATGCGGCTCTACGCTTTTTTGGGGCAGGAGCTAGCTCAAAACGGCATTCCAGCGCATCTCTATCGCGATTGGATTCGCACCTACAGCAGCCCAGAGTTTGAGCCATTGACTGTACAGCTTGCCGCTCTCGCTCAGCAATATGCCAGCCTCTCGTCGCTGGTGCAGTCTACCTATCGCTATGCCATGCAGTGCGAGCTAGATTTCTTTGAGGCCGCATGGCGGAATATACCGTGATGAGAATCCTGCCCAAGAGCGAGATCGAGGCTCGAAGCGCCTGCCTTTAGCGGCAAGCTTGGTTATGCCTCTAGATGGGCGATGCCAGCGGAGCAAGTTGATAAATTAGTTCTATAGCAAATCGCACTGGGAAGGATGTTATACCGCTGTGATCCCTTGCTGTGTCTCGAAGGAGAGCGATGTCAGAGACGCAGACAGTGCCTAGCTAGACTCAAACCTGTGGCTTAACCGACTTGATCATCCGGTGAGCTAGGCTAACGATGACGTAAGACGGCTGTGGAGTTTTTATCGCGTCCTCCACTTTGTTGCAACCAACGGGAGGCGAAACCCTCCATCAGAGCGGTCAGAGGTTGTGAACGTCTACGGATCATGCACTTTTATATTTCGTATTGCTAATTCTCACGATTGAGGGTGATCTGGTTTCAGGTCGCTCTCTTTTTCATGTGCTGGGTTAGATCCTGGGGTTTGAGCTTGCTTTCTGAAGGCTAGCTGCTATAGCCGCTATAGTTTATAGAGACTAAAACCTGAATACTTGTTCAGGTCAAACTATACGGATTCGAGCTACACAGATTCGAGCTACACAGATTCGAGGTCTAACCAGAGATCTCAGTTGCAGACTTAAGCCTGACGCAAATACCATTCAAGGAGATTCCTATGCCGATTAAAGCCTATGCAGCCGACGCTCCGGGCGCAGCGCTGAAGCCGTTTGAATATGAGCCGGGGGTACTCAAAGCCGAAGAAGTCGAAATCCAGGTTGAGTATTGCGGGCTTTGCCACAGCGATTTGAGTATGCTGAACAACGACTGGGGTGTCACTCAATATCCGTTTGTGCCGGGACATGAAGTGGTCGGCACAATTGCGGCAGTGGGCGAGCGCGTTACGACGCTAAACGTTGGGCAACGGGTTGGGCTGGGCTGGTTTTCTGACTCCTGTATGCACTGCACAGCCTGCATGTCGGGGGATCACAATCTCTGCCCCACCGCTGAGCAAACGATTGTCGGGCGCTACGGCGGCTTCGCAGACCGAGTGCGGGCGCATCAGGAGTGGGTGGTTCCGCTGCCAGAAGGCATGAACGCCGAAACTGCTGGCCCGCTGTTTTGCGGCGGCATTACCGTGTTCAACCCCATTGTTCAGTTTGATGTCCGCCCAACCGATCACGTCGGCGTGGTGGGAATTGGCGGCTTAGGGCACATGGCGCTGCGGTTTTTGAAGGCTTGGGGCTGCGACGTGACCGCTTTTTCAAGTTCTGCAGATAAGGAAACCGAGGCCAAAGATCTAGGCGCAACCCATTTCATTAATTCTCGCGATCCAGAGTCGGTGAAAAAAATCGAAGGAACGCTGGATCTGATTCTCTCTACGGTCAATGTCGATCTCGATTGGGCGACCTACATGACGGCGCTCAAGCCCAAAGGTCGGCTACATTTTGTGGGCGTGGTGCCAAATCCGCTGTCGCTGCCGGTCTTCCCGATGATTATGGGGCAGAAGTCAGTGTCGGGCAGTCCGCTGGGCAGTCCGGCTACGGTAAGCAAAATGCTGGAATTTTCGGCAAGACACGACATTGAGCCAGTCACCGAATTTTTTGCCTTTGACCAGGTGAACAAAGCGCTAGAGCGGCTACGCAGTGGCAAGGCTCGCTACCGGATCGTGCTAAAACACTAATTCTGTGGCCAGTTCTGCAACCAGTTCTGCCGCTGGGGGGTTGCGCTTCAGGCGGTTGGCCTACATGATCGGACTAGACTAATATGATTAGACTGTTCTCCGGCCTCATGTCAAGCTGTCGGCCTCCCATAAACCTATGCCTGAATCAAATAGCCCTAACCCCGATAAGGAAAACCTTTTGTTTCCGCGTAGCACCTATCGCGGTGAGTTTACACCTGCCAACTTAGTGTTCAACGCCAATCTGCAAGAGTTCTCTCAGCGCGTCGAATACATCTGCGCGCTAGAAACTGGCGGCAAGATGACATCTGACACAGCTTATCAAGAGATTAAGAAGCTCTACAAGCAGCTGAAGCAGAGCAAGCGCGAGCTGGGAATTGGTGAGCCGCCGCCAGAACCGCCAGAGCTTCCAGATCTCGAAGCCTAGCTCAGCACCAAAAACTGCTCTGGATCAAGCGACAGCAAAATTTCCTCGCTCTCAACTTGGACAATCCAGCGGCGGCTAACTTTGCCGTCGCTCAATATCTCTCGGCTGACAATAATGCCTGTCTGTCCAGCCACATAGTCTGGCTCTAGAATTCTGACTCTTGCACCCACCTGAATGTTCGCCGTCAACTCTGCTCCTGAAACTTAAGTCGCACTCATAATCTTTTCTTAATCTGGAGCTATCATACCTCTCGCGGTGTCCAAGCATCTGATTAATTGAGGTTGGTAGCAAAATCACAACTGGGAATCTACACCAACGGGAATCCCCACAAAAAACTACCGCAAAGCTATAGCTCTACGGTAGTTTTGCTTTAAACTAACTTGCTTCGATATCTCTCAACGAGCATGGAGGGATTCGAACCCCCGACCCTCAGAACCGGAATCTGAAGAGAATGTAGTGATTGCGAGGTTTTCAGGCTTTCCGAAAGTGGTTTACCCCAACTTTACCCCAATCTAAATAATTTTAGGTGTTTTTAGAGACTTTGAGATATCTTTGGGAGCAGGCTATTTCATTGACCCATCTTATCTAACAAATCGATTGGCATCTGAGCAGGTAGATCAAACACCAGCTCAAATTGGGTTTTGGGCATGAACCGCCGCAGCGCCCGCAGGTGGTCCTCGGCGTCCTGCCGGTTGCGAAACCGCACCAACTCGCGGTGCTGAGCCTGGGGCAGAAGCAGCACAATTGTCCAGGGGCGAGCTTCTTGGGAGACAGAAGAAAAGCGTTGAGTTGCCATCGCGTCATTGCAGTCACAACTTGCCACCCTACTGGTGAAGCCGCTGGCAAAGACAGTGCCGCTGGCAATTGAAAAAATTGAGCTTATGTGCTGGGTGAGTCTGGACGAGGCAAAGGCTGCGGCTGACCAGGACACAACTGCTGCCACAGCTCTGGGGTAAGCTCCTCGCAGTGTTCTAGCAAAAAGTCCATCAGAGCTAGATGCCACAGGTCTGCCGCACTGGGGGCGCGGTAGTGCTTGCCTTTGCTAAACCAGCGCCGCACTGTCGATGGAGAACGGGCGCAGATCTGGGCCATCGCTTCGTGACTGACCGCCCACTTGGCATAGAAGCGGCGCGGCGACAGCCCAAGCTGGCAGTTGGCGTACAGCCTGATTAGCTCAAGCTCCCGCTCGCTCAAAGCACGAGGACGAGTCATGTTGCTGCCTCCACTTGCTCCAGGTCTTCTTCCCAGGCCGTATCAATCAAAACAGAGCTAGCAGCATTGCGCTCCAGCAAGATCCAGTACTGCCAGCCCCACTGCCGTCGATGGCGAGCAAAGGCAAAGCAGCGGCCAATCACGATGCCGCTATCGGTCCTGTCGCAGTCGGATAGGAGCAGCCAGCGCACAGCAACACCCTCCGCAAAACGCGGGGCCGGAGTCTGGGCGGGGAAAGCTGGAGGCAAAATCAGCGGAGTTTGTCTAGGGCGAAAGACAAAGCTTGGCAGCGGCATGGAAGTCATGGGTCAATCCTCCTAGAAGGCGGCAATCCCCCAAGCCCAACTGCTCAGGGGAAAGCCACGTTGTTAAATTGCTTCTGGATAGCCGTAGTCGAACTCCTCGAAGTTCTCTGCTTGTCCTTGGCTCACAGATGCCTCAGCAGGAGAAACTTGGCGCTGCGAGGCAAACTCCCGTTCCAGGCTGCCGAAGCTAGCCCACTCGTCATACTGGGCCAGAATCTGCTGCTTGAGTTCAACTCGGTAGCCGATGAAGAACGCCTGCCAGTTCTCGACGGTGGGCACACCATATTCTGAAACCGAACAGACCCACGACTGCTTGGTCTGCCCCTTGAGCTGAGGCTGAAGCCGCACCGCTAGAATCGACAGGGCCATGAATCGCTCTCCCCTCGGCTGCTTGGCTCCGGTTGCCGCACTGTATGCCTTGCTCATATCGTGGCGAAACTGCTCCACCGTCTGCCCAAAGCTGCCGCAGAACGCGCCTTTGGCCGTAAGCAAAAGCGGCGAGCTGTGGAGCAAGCGCTTATCTTGGCTGATCAGAAACACCAGATAGCGTCGCTTGAGGACCATGCTGCTGCGCTGGTACTGGGCCTTGCGGTAGGAACCGATGAACTCGCCGCTTTCGCGCTCAAACATCAGCAGCGGCGAGCTGTGCAGAATCAGAAACCGGGCCAGCAGGCTGCGATAGCCCTCGACGGTTGAGCCGTTCTGGAAGGCAGCGGTATGGGGTAGCCATTCGGGGGTTGGGGTGAAGCTGACGGCTTCTGCATTCTCGCTGGGGATAAAGAAGCCGGACTGGTCGGGGTCTTGATGGTTGAGCAGTTGCAGGTAGGGCAGGGATTGGCGCTGATGTTCAAAAGCATCAGAGTCGAACTCATCGTGCTGCTTGCCTGCGGCATGGCTAGAGGACTGGGGCTGCTGTTGAGCGTTGCGCTGAAGCGTCGTTGTCATGGTGAAGTTCCTCGATGATTGCAAGCGTGAAGCGGTGCATGGACAGTTGCAGGGAACTCGACGGAGGTGGAAGTGTTATCCACCCGGCCTTATTCTATATTATACGTGGTTATATAGAATAAGGCAAGGGGAAATATGCCGATTTGCAGGATGCTTGGTTTCCAAACACAAAATCAGGCGTTGTACTATCAGCACAAAAGCAGTGGGAGAAATCGGTCTATGCCCAAGCCGCAGAGTCAGCCTAAAAGGGCAATCAACCCCCGGTCTCTAGAAAACCTGAAGCATGAGGGCAGGCCGCCTGCGTTTGAGGAGGAGAAGAAACGCCGGACGCTGACAGTGACTGATTCGGGCTGGGATGGCACAATGGCGGTTGCCAAGGCGCTGGGCTGCCGGGGTATCTCTGAACTGATTGAGCTGATTGGCCGAGGGCAGTTGCAGGTGGGTGCGCCGTCCTCAGAAGCAGAAGCAGACCTGTAGGGCCGCAGTTTCTGTTTCCAAGTAGCCCACAGGTTCAATAGCTGGTTGCAGGAGAATAACGAATTATCTGCCGCAGTAACTCCTCAAATAGCGGATCGCCAAAGCTCATCAGCCGCAGGGAGGGAGATGTGTCAAAGACGTTTGAATAGAAGGTGACAGCATAGTTTTGCTGTTGATATGTCAGCTTCCAAGTGTGATGCTCTGCCTGCTCAAAGACAATGCCAGCCGCTCTCGCCAGCACCGAAGTGGTGAAAAGCTGCTCAAGGGCTTCAGGCGTTGTGGGCGCAGGAGGAATGGGTTTCCTGATTTCTGCCAGATCGGCTTCTACATCCATGACCACCATTTCATCTAAAGCAGGGCGGAGCGGTGGCGTTTCCAGGTCGTGATCAAATTCAGACAGCAGCACATCTTCTTCCTGGGGATCGGCGCTCATGACGGCTCGTTCGAGGAAGGTGGGCACTTTTGCCAAAATCGGTTGCAGATTGCCAATCACGGTCGCAAAAGCGTTAATCCGGTCGCGCAGCTTTCTGTAGACTTTTGCCTCAACCGTGCCGTCGTAGTAGAAGTTGTGAATTCTGACGGTCGGATATTTCTGTCCAATCCGGTCAATTCTGCCGATCCGCTGCTCGACCCGCATCGGGTTCCAAGGCATATCGTAGTTGAACAGAACGCCGCAAGTTTGCAGGTTCAGTCCCTCGCTGGCAGACTCGGTGCAGAGCAGCAGCTTGATTTCGCCTGCGCGGAAGCGGCGCTTGATGTCCTCTTTGGGAACAGTAGACCATTTGCCGTTCTGATAGCGTTCGCCGCCGCGTCCCGAATAGCAGGCCACCAGGCTACCAAAGCTGGCGCTGAGAAAGTTCCTCAGGTAATCCATTGTGTCGGTATATTGGGTGAAGACGATGGCGCTCTCTCGTTCATTCAGCTCTTGCCGCAGTGTGGTAATGAATTGGGCGCATTTGGTGTCTTCGCCGGTGTTGTCAAACTGACGCAGCAGGTCTTCAAGATATTGCACTTCTTTGGGATCGATGGGTTCGAGGTAGGATTCTAACCCTTCGATTACCGCATCTTCGGCGTCGTCTAGTTCTGCCAGATCATCAGCCGTGAGTCCGTTGCCCTGTTGGGCCAGCAGGGCATCTAGGCGGCGCTGAAGCGACTGCTGCACGGCGTAGAACGAGCTGGTCAGGCGCTTGCGGTAGAGCGTCATCAGAAAGCCCAGCGCTTTGCGGTTTTCCTTCTGGGCCAGCCGGTAGAAATGGCGGACATAGTCGCTGACGGCGCGGTACAGTTCTGCTTCGCGGGTGGGTTCGAGGACAATGGCGTTGTCTTGAACTTGGCGAGTCGGAATATCTCGATCCAGCAGCCCTCGACGATAGTATTGGCGCAGCGTGTCGCGGGTATGGCGGAACATCCGATCTTTGAGGGGCGTATTGATCGTGAGGTATTGGCGAGATGCGGCGATAAAGGCTTCATCTTCTAGAAACTGCTGGGCGTTGATAATCTTGGCTCCGCTTTGCCAGGTAGATTCCAGCCGATGGCTCAGCAGGCGGCTCTGCTTCTGGAGATGCTGCTGAAACCGGAGACAGGGTTGACCGCCCTGCTTGAAATAATCGGTAGACATCTGCTGCCAGAAGCTGATGGATTGGCGGTCGGGCTGCTCGCTGAGGCTGGCAAAATAGTTGCAGAAGCTGTCGCTGTACTGCCAGTGTCCGTTTAGCCCCAGCAGGTGCAGCAGATCAAAAACTTCGACCGTATCGATCTGCATGGGAGTCGCGGAGAGCAGCAGCAGTGCTTTAGTTCTGTGGCGGAGTTGTCGCATCAGGGCAAGCAGGCGATTGGGGCTGTCTTTGCGCTCCTGTGGGCTTTTACGGCGGGCATGATGGGCCTCGTCCAGCACAATCAGATCCCAGGGTTCGGCGGCAAGCAGCTCCTGCATTCGATCCTGGCGGCGAATCAGATGGCTGGAGGCCAGGATGAGGTTTTGGCTGTTCCAAATGTTGTCCTGGGTTTCTGGTTCGCTGCGGGTGACGGATGATTTTTGCCCAAATGGGTCTTTGAGTTCGCCTTGAGTTAGGGACCAGAAATGGAGGTTGAATTTTTCGCGCAGTTCGCTTTGCCATTGGGGTTGAACGCTGGCAGGCGGCAGCACCAGAACTCGTTTGACTTGCTGGGAAAGCAGCAGGTAGCGCAGAATCAAACCAGTTTCGATGGTTTTACCCAGGCCGACCTCGTCGGCAATCAGGTAGCTACGGGGAAAGTCCTGGGCAACGCGGCGCAGAATTTTGAGCTGGTGGGGCCAGGGTTGAACCGCTGTGGATTGAATGCTGAAGTCGAGGCAGCCGGGGTCTTGGTGGAGATTGGCAAGC
This sequence comes from Pegethrix bostrychoides GSE-TBD4-15B, assembly GCA_019359155.1. Lineage (GTDB taxonomy): Bacteria > Cyanobacteriota > Cyanobacteriia > Elainellales > Elainellaceae > Elainella > Elainella bostrychoides. The sequence goes on along the minus strand of JAHHHV010000067.1, from coordinate 105,123 downwards.
TGGGCAAAGGCGGCCTGCTCGCGTTGCCAGTCTGCCTGGGAAAGCATCGGCGGGCTGTCTTGCGGTGGCTGGGTCTGGGGCAGGGGGCGTTCGTCGAATTCGGCCTGTCGCTCCCAGATGGGTGGCGTCGCGGGCGTGTAGCGCAAGAGCTTGTACTTGACGGCTTCTGGCACTTCAAAAACACGCACGTTGGGCATCTGGTTGGTCCAGAGCTTCTCAAACCGGGCGCTTTCAAGCTGGACTCGCTCCAGATCGCGTCCGCCTTCCCAGGCAAAGTAGACGTGGAAGGATTCGATATTGGCTTCCCAGCCGCCGATTGATTCGTTGTTGGAGCCGCTGAAGGCTAGCTGGTCGCCGCTGGCGTCGGTGATAATGCCAACTTTCTCGTGGAAGATGCGGTTGGGGTCGAGCTGGCGGGTGCTGTCTTCGGGGGTGCCGTCTGATTTGAGCGGGATGGCGATGCGGATGTCGAGAAACTGATTTTGGATTAGCCAGCTCAGGATCTCGAAATGCTTGAGCTGGGCGAAATTTTGGGGCGGCTGGAGTTCGGTATCGAGACGCTGACTGAGCGCTTCACGGAGTTCGTAGCCCTGCTTAATGGCCTGAAGATCCTGGGGGCTGAACTGGCAGCCCATGACCAGCCGGATTTGCCCCTGGTTTTGCAACATGGCTCCGAGTCCGCGTGCAACTCTGCTGAGAATGCTGCTGTTGAAGAAGCCAGATTTGCGGTCATACTGAATGGCGCATTCCAGGGCCGGAATGTAGAAATCCGTAACCGGGTTGTTTTCGTCACTGGAGTAGCTGATGCGCCAGGGGTGGTTGCGAAGCAAATGTTGAACTTGGTTGCTCATGTGAAATCACTGAAGTAATCAGAATTACCAATTTGGTGAGCGATTACTTAAGTCGTAACGTGGTGATATTGACAGTTGTAAATGCGGTGAGCGATTTAAATACCGTCCAGGATACCCTAAACGCCACAACATTACTTCATCCGCCCATTGAATAGCTTTGTTAATACTTGTCCAACGATCCTCTAATGCTATGGAGCTAACTCTAGGATGGACAGAATCATTACGAACATCGAGAAAGAGCTGTACATCGTCTACATCGCTATATCCCCTTTGTCTTGTTAACCCTATGCGCTCAAGCAGAAGAGCTAGACGTTTTCCAGTTAAGGTAAGGTTTTCTTGCCCAGAATTATTACCTAACTTCCAATATTTTTTAGCGTCCGATTGTTTGCCTACCCTAAAGAGAAGTTCAATATTTGCCCTTCTGGTTGCATCAAATTCTTCTTCAACTAAAATGGTATAGCTCAGCCGCTCTAAAACTGATCCAATCTCACTCGCTGCAATTTGCCAGGAAAAGTTCTGAATTACTTGAAAGTATTTAATGAGAAAGAAATCAAAAGCATCCTGCCAAACCTGATTTTGCATCATACGCTCAAAAGCAGGCAAGCAGCTAACATAAGCTTCAAGATCCGAATCGTGGGCATTCCAAGATTGCCCTAGCCGATCCAGCGAGGTGGTTTGTCGAATTTGTGCGGCGACAGAAACCGTTTGCACAACTGTCTCTCCTCCAGTATATTGCTGTCCTTCAACATAAAGTGGTGCTGTGAATCCACCATTTAGATAAGACAATAATCGACCTAGTTCGTTCAATCTTTTTAATCCCTCAGCGAACGTTATCGATTGAAGATGAGCCAAGGTTTCAGGTTGTGTTGCGTTATAAGCTGGCTGGTAAAGTTCACCAAGAGTTGTGATCAAAGTGCCAATATTTTGACTACCCAAATCAAGCCATGATAATGCATTCTGTTTGATCTCTAAACGGATGTTCCATGCATCGTCAATTCTCAAATCAACAAAACGCCCTTCCTCTGCTCTCTGAACTTCTCTTCTCGTTCTCTGCTCATTAACGGTTTTAAAGAGTCTGGATTGCCGATTGTTCCTATATTGAAATCGGGCGTTAGGCAGACAGAATGTAAACTTGTGTGCAGATGAGTTGATATTGCCATAAACTGCGCGGTTAGCAATACCTCGCGCTGCTCGGAGCGGCCCTAGCCCACTGAAGTCACCTGTTTGATATGGTTGTTCAAGTATAAACATATACCCCTGTATTTCAGCGGTATACTCGCTGATATTGTTAAAATTAATAGCAGGAAAGTTGCATTGCACTTCTCCAAGCATCTCAAATTCCCAATTGAGTCTGGGAGAAGGGTAAATTTGAAGTTCTGCTAGTAAGCGCCCCTGACAATCATTGATTTGTGCGACATTATCATAGAGCTTTACTCTCTCAACAAGTAGAAGGTCTTGAGGTCTTGGAAACATCTTTAGAAATAGAAGTTAATGGGTCAAATCGAGGAAAGATAAATTTACGGATTGAGGACTGATTGCAGTCGCTTTCCAATAGACTTTGAACATTGGTGGAGTAGCACTATTGACTACGAATTGTGTCATAGTGATGTGAACTCACAACTTGAATCGCGGTCAGGATTCCCATGCGTCGCGCTCCTGCCGAATAAATTGATCTGCTTCTTCGGGCGTTGCAAAGCTTCCTTTAGCGGTTCCGATGATACTGGTTAAAGGTTCTGAAGTACTAGCTTGAAGCAGCCCCAACCTTAGACGAGCCAGCTCTGCTGATAATCGCCGTTCGCGTTCTACTTCTTCTAAAGCTTCGATTAGATCTTGCCGCTCTTCTGAAGGCTCATTTAGCCATGCTTGAAATCTTGCTTGACGTTCCTCTGGGGTTGACAACTGACGTTCATCAATTTCAACCGATACTTCTGTGCCATCTGGGATATTGACGGCCTCGATTAGTTCAATAACCTGTCCACGTTTAATACCCTTGATTTTCATAGAACCTCCTTTTGATTATTGATCATTTGTTATTACGGATTGGTAACGAATAGGGGACTAAAGGTTGCCGATTAAAACAAACTCTGCTGTCCTTCAAACTCTAGCTCAGGCTGGACGTAGGTGACTTTGGCTTTGATTTCGTCCATTGCCAGCCACAGGTCGGCCAGGGCTTTTTCTTCGGGGATGCGTTTGCGCTCGTCGCCGATGCGAGGGATGACTTTGAGAGCGACTTCCCAGGCTCGCATGAACAGGTCGTTGCTTAGCAGGCCGGTGGTTTTGAGGAAGCGGCGGACGGGTTCGATGCTGTCTTCTTCCAGGTAGAGAGTGATGATGGCGTGGAGGGCGTCGATCAGGTAGCGGGCGGAGAACTCTTCTTCGACTAGGGAGAAGGCGCGTTTTTTGTGGCGCTGCTGAGGCGTGAGGAATTTACAGGTGCCGCTGGTGGAGTCGAGCAGCTTATAGGTTTTGGCCAGGTCGGCGACGTTGAACCCACCCACGGCGAGGGCGAGCTGGCGGGCGTCGTCGAAGGGGAATTCGCGGGCGCGGAAGGCGTCCCAGGCCAGCATGTACCAGGTGGTGAGCGGGTCGAAGCCCTGGGTGTCGGTTTGGGCGAGTTTGCGGAAGCGGTAGTTGGCGATGGCGCGGCGGGCTTCGGCGAAGGCTTCTTCGGGGCGAACATCCTGGCCACTGGAGTCGAGGATGGGGTAGTTGCGGGAGAAGACGTTGAGGGCGGGGCCGAAGGCGCTGAGGTAGAGGTCGATGCCGGTGATGTCGTTGGCTTCAAATTCGGGGGCGCGTTGTTCGACGAGGTTGGCGACATCGGGGCGGAGGTCGTCCCACCAAGCTTGTCCGGCGTTGGGGTCGCGTTTGCGGCAGACCAGGAGAACGGTGCTGGAGACGGAGTTTTTCTGGGCTTGGTGCAGGTTTTGGGGGTTTTCGGTGCTGACGGCCCAGGATGCGGTGATTTCAAATCCGGCGTCGATTAGCGATTTGGCAAGGACATCCCAGGCTCCAGAGTCTTTGTGGTTGAATTGAACGGTCATCACGCCGTCGTCGCGCAGGACTCGATGGTATTCGGCAAAGGCCATTGCCATTTTGGCTTCGTAGTCTTGGTTAGCGAGGATTTCAGGACTGATGCCCATGTTGCGGAAGCGGGAAGGATTAGCAACGGCTTCGCGGTCTTTGTCGGTGAGTTCTGTGGCGAAGAGATCGGGGAAGATGTCGCCTAATATTCGCTTTTGCCAAATGTAGAAGAAGTCGGAGAGTTCAGAGTATTGAATTGTTCCGTAGTAGGGCGGATCTGTCACGACTATATCGACAGAATTATCAGAAATATAAGTTAAGCTATCTGCTGAGGCTGCGTTTATCTGAATTATCTTTTCTTGATAGCTGAGTAAATCAGGAATCTTTTCGAGACTTGCTTGAGATCCTATTAACAAGCAAAGTTCTGAGAATTCACTTGAAACCGCATCAGTACAACTTTCCCAAAGCCTCCGACTCCCATTTGTTTCTGGATAATTCCACATTAAATTCATAGAGTGAGTTGCTGATGCCCGCCCAATATGCGTCATAACTTCCTTTTGACCACTTAGACGACAGTTCATATCAGCGCATCTATCGCATATAAGTGATAGATAAACTGATATTGCTTCTGATTTATCTTGCTCGTATTCAATCTGAATTTTTCCTTGTGCCTCTTTAATAATTTCAACATAAGTTGCAAGCGTAACCAGCTGCCTTGAATTGAAGAACTTATGCCAATGAGTTAGGCCATACTCAGGTAAAGATTGCCGCTCATGTGTCTCGTGAGCATATTGCAAAGGTAAATCTGGTAGAATATTTTTGCTAGACCAATCCTCCCACTTTCTACTGATATAAATCTCTGCTTTTTTGACTGCATCTATTTCTGATTCATCTGGAATCCTATAATTTACACCTCCAGCCGCTCTTCTGTAAGCCACCATATATAGTTGATGACCTAGCTCTGTTGATGCTCCCTGTGCCTTGATCACATCCCCTTCAATTACATTTCCGCAGTTTAAGCATCTACCTATTCCACGGCTCAATGTAGTGAATGTCTCCGGATCATATTCTTCATCTTTAAACTTGATAGTCGAGCCTTTTACTTTCTCGCCCTTAATTAATTCAAAATCAATTTTCTTATTGTCAGGATTGGGAATAGGTTTGACAGCACACACTTCATTTCTCTTAATTGCACCAGGAGATTTATCTACCCACCAATTCGGGCTTAAAGGTACTGAAGATCGACAATTTGGACAAATGACCGTGTGTGCCCACAAGTAATTAATTGGAGTCTCCCCCGGCAACGACGGGAAAAACTCCGCCAGCCGCTTCTCCGCCTCATCCCCCACCCACTTCACCCATTTATCAATATCTACCTGAAGATCCGCCCCAAACTTCAGCGGATACTCAATCGCCGCCTTCATCGTCACCACCGCCACCGGGTTCAGATCGCTCGCCAGCACATTCAGCCCATACCGCGCCGCCTCAAACGGAATGCTGCCACCCCCCGCAAACGCATCCAGCACCGTCGGCGTCTTCGTGCCCCACATCTGCTCACAAAGCTCCTGCACCCGCTTAATCCGCTCCGGCGAAGGGGGAGTCTTATACAGCTTCGTCGTCTTGTCCTGAAACCCATCCTTGCCCCGTCGGTTCAACCCCAGCAGATACTCAAATTCCTCCATCGTCACATCCGCAGGCAGCAGCGACCCCAGCACACTCGCCCGACTAAACGACAGCGGCTTCCGCGAATACCAGCGGTGTAGCCCCTTAAACGGGTTGCCCCCATGCTCATAGTACACCTGCTCATTAAGAAGGGTGACAGGCATGATTTTCTCGATGAACACGGGCTTGCGAGCAGGGGTGGGATCAGTCATGTAACTTAAAGAGCAGCAATAACAGGTAGTGCTATTTTAGTGTTACTCTAGGGGGTTTTGCGGAAATCGCATCTTTTAGATCGTTTGTACTAAAATATAGGGGTAGCGGCAGCTTCAGCAAATGGCAAGAGGGGAGATCTTAAGAAAACTTTTTAGAAGCTTCTCCCACAATGAGAGGGAAGCCTTTTATGCTGCGGCTACAGAGCTAATTGAGGAGGAAAGAAGTAAAAACCATCTCCTGCTTGCTCGTGATTTGGAAAAGGCACTTCGTAATGGCAACGGGCAGATTTCTAAAGATCTCGTCTCCAATCTTGCTCCGTGGTACCAGTTCCCTGAGCCGCCCAAGGACAAAGAAACAGGTTTGCCGTTACTGGAAGTGAAGCGGTTTGACTTGACTTGGGATCACATCATCCTCAGCGAAACCATTTTTAATACCCTCAATGAAGTTGCCCTGGAGAATCGAAAACAGGATGTTTTAGCTGCTTATGGATTAAAGCCCAAAAATAAGCTTTTATTTTGTGGGCCGCCTGGATGCGGCAAAACCCAGACTGCCAAAATTCTCTCTAGCGCATTGGCACTACCCCTGGTTTACGTTAATCTGACGGCTGTTTTTTCCTCGTACTTAGGCGAAACCGCAACTAATCTTCAGAAAATCTTCACTTATGTTGAGCAGGATGAATGGGTCGTCTTGTTTGACGAATTTGATGCTATTGCCCGCGATCGCAACACGCCCAATGAGCATGGCGAAGTCAAACGTCTAGTGAATAGCCTGCTGCAATTAATCGATGCCACCACTAGTCAAAGCCTCTTCATCGCTGCTACTAATCACGAATCTCTGCTAGACAGTGCCATATGGCGACGCTTTGATGAAGTGATTCTGTTTGAACCGCCTACGCTTGAGCTACGAGTTGCCCTACTCAAGCGATATCTAGCGGCAATCCGCCATTCCGGTATCGATCTAACTCTATTCGCTGCCAAGATTGAAAACGCCACAGGTGCCGACGTGGAGCGAATTTGTGCTGATGCAATTAAAATAGTAATTTTACGTGGGGACGATAAATTAACTGCTGATGATTTGGAAGTGGCAATAGGGCGCTATTTGCAGAGACAACGTATAATATGTAACTCAACGGATTTCCCCTACAGATAGCGGACATGGCTAGCGATTTTGATCATCTGCCACTACCCAAAATAAATATTCAGCTACCTCGTCGTGCCGGTGGCGGCGGTGGCGACAAGAAGTATCGCAACAATCGCAACGCTCACGGCACCCAAATCCTCGCTCAAATTTCATCCCTGACGCAGGCAGTCAAAGAGCGCAAAAGTTCCTTTCGCCTTGATCCCAAATTAATCTTCAAAATCAAACTAGCGAAGGAATTCGATGATCTCAAAGAGGAAGATTTAATAAAATCAGAGTTGACTTTGCTGGCGCGCGAACCCTCTGCTAACAAAGCGATTGTCGTTTTTTCCTCAGACGAAAAACTAACCGAATTTCGTACTCGCTGGGAAACATATGCTGGCACTAAATCGGGCTACAAGAACGGCTATCTAGATGCGGTAGAGTGGCTTGCTCCACTAGACCCCACTGATCGTGTGGGGCGGTTGCTAGAGCTGGAGCCTTTGCAATCAGGGGAGGTTGCTGCGCTCGATCTGGAGTTGTGGCATACGGGCGATCATCAAGAGATGCAAAAATATATTGATCAAGTGCGGCAGGGTTTGCGCGATCTTGCCACTCCATCTGTTCCCTGTCAGTTAACAGATTTTTACATTGGAGATTATCTTTGCATCGCCCGAATCAAAGTGAATCAAGAGATCCTCAACGATTTACTAGCTCAATATATTGTCAAGGAGATCGATCGCCGCCCTAAAGTGGCGTTTGAACTAAGAACAGATTACAACTTGCCTCTTTCTGAGATACCTGAAATAGCATCCCCTAATAGTACCATTTGCGGAATTCTTATAGTTGATTCTGGTGTGCAGAGAGGTCATCCCTTATTAGCACCTGTTATTGGAGAAGCAGAGGTCTTTCCAGATACCAAACGTGAATTCCTCAAAACGGGGGCAGACGACGAAGCAGACCACGGCACCGGCGTAGCAGGTATTGCAGCTTATGGAGATATTGAAGACTGCATTCAGAAAAGATCTTTTGACCCTACTGCCTGGATTTTTTCTGCCCGTGTTTTGAACGAAGAGAATGAGTTTGACGAAGACCTGCTGTTGGAGAACCAGCTAGAACAGGCAATTTCCTATTTCATTAAAGCGTACCCCAACTGCAAAGTTATCAATTTGTCACTCGGTAATGCTAAACAAGTCTATCAGCAAGGTAGTAAACAAACCCGTATTGCCGCCAAAATTGATGAGTTAGCATACCGCTATCAGTCGCACAATGTCTTATTCATAGTTGCGGCAGGAAACTCATTTCCCCATGCCTACAGTGGCGAACGGGATCTACTTCGCACAGATTATCCTAATTACTTACTAGATCCTACCGCGCGGATTATCGACCCTGCAACCTCAGCAATCGCTTTAACGGTTGGTTCCTTGTCGCTTGGTCGCGGTAGCATGACATACTCTACTGATGCTCGCCGTAATGCTGTCGCTAAAGTGCCGGGTTATCCTTCACCTTTTACCCGCACAGGTTTTGGCGTTGATGGCATGATTAAACCTGATTTAGTGGATTTCGGCGGAGATTTTGTACTAGATGGCGATCGTGTTGCAAGTGACAATGACGCTGCTGTTTCAATCATCACTTTCTCTCAAAATCACACGTCTTCCCTATTCAAGATTGCTTGTGGCACCAGCTTTGCTGCTCCTCGCGCTGCTAATCTTGCTGCTCAACTTTACAACAAATACTCAACAGCATCACCAAATCTAATTCGAGCATTACTAGCCACCTCAGCAGCATTACCAAAAGAAATCCCTCCAGAATTTCAAACTAGCACTAAACAATCGGACAAGCAGAAATCAGAACAACTGAAAAAACGATTGGCAGTTTACGGCTATGGACAAGCAAATATTCAACGTGCAATGTACTCTGCTGACAACTACGTCGTCTTGCTAGAGGATCATCTAGATATTCAAGTTGGTAGTTTTGACCTATTTGAAATTCCTGCTTTGCCTCTAGAGTTTTTGCAGAAAGAAGGTAAACGATTGCTCTCAATTGCTCTAGCCTTCGATCCTCCCACTCGCCCTACCCGTGGAGACTCCTATTTGGGGATCGCAATGGAGTTCGATCTGTTTAAAGGAGTCGATCGAGATAGCGTAATCAATACTTACGTTGATGCTAAAAAGGCTCAAAAGTCAGGGGATGATGGAAACTATTCCGAGCTTTCCAAGAAAAATCTGAAGAAAAAGTTTACATCTGGCTGTGTTGTTGATCTCTTACCAGGTACTACTTCTCGTAAAAAAGGAACGCTGCAACGTGGAGTTGTTGAAATTTCAAATGTGGCGACCAAGTACGATGAAGGGCCATTGTATTTAGTTGTAAGTTGTAACCGAAAATGGGTAAAGGTGGAGGAAATTCCCTCTCAAAGATATGCTCTAGTAGTGGCTGTTAGTCACTCTGATCCAAAGGTGCAGCTTTATAATCGTGTGAGAACAAAAATTTCGCCTCGTCTGCGAGTCTAGCGACAGAAAATTACTGCCACCCTAGTACACGAATGTTATTAAAATTTACTGTGTCAACCCCCTGCCGCTGAAGATAAACCGCAAGTCTGAGGTCATCTGTTAAAACAAGGTATCGATCTTTTGCAAAACTCAAAATCCCACAGTCCGTCAAGCCAAACGTTGTAAATTGTTGACCCGTCACTACTCCGCTGCTTTCAAGATAAGTCTCCTCAAAAGTTGAAATACCTTGGGCAAAAAATGCAAAACATTGTGATCGCTCTGGTTCCCCTAATTGATTCACAAAACTGTTTACCTCAGTCAAGATATTTGGGGTTGTAGCGACAGTTTGAAAATAGCTCAAGAGCTGTAAAAGTAAGTCGTAATCTTCTGGTATGAAATTCTGAGTACGGTTGAATCTAGATATTCTTTCTCGGTTGGTTATTCCGACGAAATAGAGCAACAGAATGTTCGTATCAACTAAAACTCCTTTTTGCCGGTATCGAGAGAAAAGAGATTTAATTTCATTCATTTTAGAGATCGAATCTTCATAGACTTGACTTCACCTTTTTCAGAATCAATCTTAAAAATTTTATACTCTCGCTGATAAGCTAAATTTGTTCCGAGTGCTATATTAGCCAGCGAATTATTTATTCTGGTGGGTACATCAAACCCTAGCGTAATCAACCATTCATGTCCATCTTCAGATAATTCAACCTCCTCAAGTCTCAAGTTCTCAAGCTGAAACTTCATTAGATCTTGCAAATAAGTAGTGGCAATTTCAGTAGCTGCTTTTACGTCGATCGACATAATAGACTCCTTGAATTTTGGGTAGTCTTTACAGGTTCAATCCTAATCCCCCAGCAATACCCGAATCGCCCTCAGCGCCTGACTCCGCTGCCCGTTCGATACCTTGGCAAACCAGTAGTGTGATTCCTCATTGCTCATGGCTCTTACCCCAGCCGCAATATTAGCAATCCGGTCGGGCTTTGAGAGCGGCTGCAACGTCTGAAACAGCAGCGCCAAGTTCACCCCCGACTCCTCGTTCAGCACATAGGGAGACTGTCGAGACTGGCTCAGCGTCTTTGGGTCGTAGCCATTTGCTTTCAAACAGTCATAAACCGCCTGCCGCGCCTGCACCAATGCCGGTCCCTTCAGTCGCCCAATCCGCTTAGCCGCAGAGCGCTTCTTCTCGCCTGCTTTTTTATAGGCGCACTGATACAGCTCCAGGGCGAAGTTGTTATTGTCAGTTGGCACCACGCGAAGCTGAAATTCTTGCATAAGACAAAATAGCGACAGAACCGAGGCAGGGCTGCTGCCCTACAGTTTTAATATGTTACTCGTGCTGTCAAGTTTAGGCGATCAACCGGGTTTCGGCTCAAGGCTTGGGCGATGGCTGACACCTCTGTCCCATCGGCCTGCACCGGAGCTGCGAAAGTGATTTTCAGCTTCAGCGACACCTGGGCCTGAACCTCCGGGCTGCCCAGCAGCGCGTTAGTTGGCGTCAGGAAGCTCTGGAAACCCCGCACCGGGCCTTGGTACTCCAGCCGCAGAAACTGCTCTCCGGTCTGGATCGCTACCGATTGGTCAATCTCAACTGAGAACTTGGCCAGCAGCGGCAGGGCCGTAGTCAGCTTGCGGTAATCCATCACCTGATCAACCGCAATTTCTAGCGCCGAGATCGCTTTCACCTTGTGGTCCTGCACCCGGTCGCTCAAACCGCTGAAGGCACTGTTGGGTGTGCCCTCTAGCTCAAACTGCTCTGGCTGGATTTTGAAAATCGTGGACTGGTCATGCCCGTTGGGGGTGGGGGGGAGGCTGCCGCTATAGACAACAGCCTGCACTTCTTTTTGCGCCGTCTCGCCATTGCCATAGTCAGCCACAATTCGAAACACGGTAGTTTGGCCGATGCTGCCTTCGTACTCATCGGAAGGGCGATACCCCTGACCCAATAGAGTTCCGTCCTGATACAGGCTAATCATCAAGGCTCCCTGCGCCCGCCATCGGACCCGGACTGGCTTCGTGGATTCTGTGCTGGACATGGTTTGAGCGCTCAGCTCAATCTCCCTGGGCTTAGGCGGCTCCAGAATGCTGCGGCGGTAGAGCAGCAGACGGTCAGAGAATTCGATTGAGTCGGGTAGAGCAGGCAGCCCGTCGTCAGTTTTGATAAAAACGCGCTCGCCCAGCTTCAAATCCCACTGCCCAGCCTGTAAGCCCTGGCGAATCGTATCCCGCAGCTTTGACACCTCAGCATCCAGCAGAATATTCAGGCCCAAATCTTTGGCAAACGCTTCCCGCAGCGCCTTGGTCGTCCAGTGGTCTAGCCCAGAAGGCCAGACCTTTTGCAGCACATAGGCAGGCGCGTAGGGCGGGGTTTCGTCTGCTCGCACCTTCTGGCAGTCCTTCAGCGCCTTGAGAATCACATCCTGCTGATTGTTTTTGCCCTTGACATCGCTGGAGTCCTGAGCAGGCAGCGGGTAGTGCATCAACCCTTTGCTGGCCTTGACCGGATCGTTTGAGGGATAGAACAAATGGCGATAGGCATTGGTCAGCGACACCCGCACCGCCAGATCCATTTCTCCTTCTTTCTGCTTGAGCTGCTTCTGCTGGCTTTCAGAAAGGTCTTCCAGGCGATTTGGCGAGTTCAGAATGTTTTTGATGGCGCGAAACTCTCTAGCGTTGTCGATCGCCCGTTCCAACTCATGCCGATTCGCGACCAGAAACAGCAGGCGGTTGCGAAAGGTGCGAAACTTGCCAGACTCACCCGTGTTGTTAAACAGCCGCTCTACAACACTGGGCGGCTCGTCGGTCGAGGCTTTCACCGTATCCTCGTCAAAATCAATCAGGCAGAGCGCTACCGAGTCAGCCACATCATCCACATCGCCCGGACTCTCTGGCGCAGCAATCAGCTTAAAGAACTTGTCGGCAAAGATCGTGTCGCGACGCGAGCGCAAGTCGTCTTTTGCTTCACTCCGTCCGATCTGCTCTTTCTCCTCAGAGATAATTTTGTTAATTGACGGTTCTTCCTTGAACCGCGCCACAGACGTAATCGGATCGTTGTCCAGATACCAGGCAACGCCGCTGAGGCGCTCCAGAGCTGTCTCAACAAAGCCCGTTTCCAGTCCGGGCGTCAGCAGCGACAGATTGAGTTCGGCGCGGCGAATCCCAGCCGTAATGCCCTGGTTGATCGAGTGCAGAAAAATCGTGCGCCCCACCCAGGTTGAGAAGGGCGGCTTTCCGGCTGCCCGCCATTCCTGATCCTGCAACTGGGCATGGGCTTCCCGACCGTCCGGGTTATAAATATCGGCCTGGATGGGCAGCCGCATCAGGGGACGCTCCAGTCGTGAAGTCAGGTCGCTCGTTACTTCTGCGTCCAGACCAATCGGCAGGTGATGGGGATGAATCAGCGGTATCCAGTGATTTACTGATGCTGTCTTTTCGCGCCACAGATACCGCACTACTCTGGCAAACAGCCGCAGCGCGCCTCTGGTGCGCTGAAAGTTGGGAATCGAGGCAATCTTCTTGGTCAGCAGCGTAAATAGCTCTGGGTGAAAGGGATAGCTCGATTGCAGGGTTTGGGCGTAGCGAGCCTCTTTACAACCGTCTGGCAGCGTTGTGCGGCTCGCTTTATAGGCGTTGAGATACTCTTTGGCTGCCGTTTCTGCCGCTTTTTCGTTGACGCTGCCAAACAGCCTCTGCTTGACGATGTTGTAGATCTCCACGTCGGTACTGGGACTCAGCACCCGCTCCTGCCGAGCCGAAGCCTGGATCGCTTCTCGAATATCGGTGGTTTCTTCGCCAAAGGTGTCTGAAGAGGAGGCCAATGTATAGACAAACACTAGATGATTGCAGGCAGCAGCCAGATCCATCAGCGAGAACAAAAAAGCAACGACCTGTTCTGCCAAGTCACTGTTGCCAACGGTCGTGGCTTTGGCAGCCCGCAGATGACGAGCAATTTCGTCTAGAACAATCAGGGTGGGCTGGCCGTTCATCAGCCGCTCTAAAACCACGGTGCCAGGACTCACCTTCTGCTCATCTGATCCCCGCAGCAGGCTATAGCCGTTTACGCCACCGACCTGATAGGCAATCTCACCCCAGAGCGTGTAGGTGCGAATTCCAGTTTCAGGATGATAGACCCCGTTGATTGGATCAAGGTCTTGACAAGCAATCGCTGCCACTTGAATCGGATGATCTGGAACCAGGTTCAAATCGGCAAAGCGCGCTAAGCCGTCAATCTGGCGACCATTGTGAGCAATGTGCCAAAGGGCAATCTCATCATGCGTTTTGCCACCCCCAAAGCTGGTTTCCAAACGAATAATCGGAGACCCCACTGTTTTGCCTGCCAATCGTCCAAATACTTCAGAAATTAAAGTCTTGAGACCGTTTGTAGGAAAAGTATTGGCAAAGAAGATGCGCGGGTCCTGGTAAACCGGCGGAGCTGTTCCTTCCACAACCAGCCGCAGTTTGGCAGCAAACAGATCAAGCGAGAGTTCTCCGGCCAAAATTTCATCTCTGGGAACACAAGTATCAAAAATGGGGGGCAGCAAGGTTCTTTGGCTCCTTCAAGCATCTGGCATAGCAAATGTACCTAAAATTCCCACCATCTTGGCATTTGTCGTGGCCCTGTGTCACGCAGATCTACTTCCGTTGCTAAACGAGTCGCTTCCTATTCCATCCCTTGATCTGGCCGTCTTGTGCTGACCTGACAGAAATAGCCTTCATCTGCTCCCATCCAAACCCGATAGAGTGTGCTTGGCTGACCGTCTCGTAGCTCAACCAGCAGTTGTTCTCGGATTGTTAGGTAGATAAAAGCTGAAGGGGGTGTTGCCAACGTTTCAACCTGAAGAACCCGCTCAACTTGAGCTAGCAGTGCCCAGCCGCATTGAGGACCGGGAGAATCGCTGGCCCAAACATCGGTGATCAGCTCCTCGGCAGCAGGGGAAAGCCCCTGGGGATTGCAGGACTCTGGCAGCCCGATTGCCGTCGTCAGCAGACTATCCGACCACCAAGCCCACCAGTCGGTGCGGTGAACCAGTTCCGCTGTGGCACTGTAGCGTATTGCTCCGAGCGGCGTTTGGTCGAGCGCTGCCAGTCTGGTTGCCTCAGCCCAACTGAGCGCAACATAGCGGTTGGTCAAGTATCGGCCCATGTTGATGCAGCCCGAACGGTCGAGGAGAACAAACCACTGCAAACATTCCAGCGAACACAGCGCTCAGTTGCCTCAACTCAGCCGTACTTCAATACACTGAGGAATTTTCTGCTATCCGGAACATTGTCATCAGCTCAGGACAACTCGCTGCTGCCCTCGATCTCAGCCTCCATACGGGCAATTCCCCGTTCATAAACCCGCAGGCCCAACAGCACCAAACGGATCAGCATCTGGTCGGGGTGGCGCTGGCTGGCAGCGGCTAGCTCTGCGATGCGCTCAGCCGGGATCTGCTCGCTGAATAAAATCAATTGATGCTCCAGTTCATCTACCAAACTGCGGCGATGCTTGGCAGCGGAGTCTCGGAGCTGTTTGCCGGTTGGAGAAGTCAGCAGAAACTCCAGCAGTTCAGCGACAAAGGGAGAGCGCTTTTTATCCTCGACGCTAGACTGCTGCTCAATCGCGTTCAGCAGCTCTGTGGTCATGTAGAAGGTGGGGCGACAGGCTCCCTCTGAGTCATCCTCCAGCTTCCGGTCTTGGGGCTGTTCACTGCCTGACTTTTTGCGATTTACCATTTAGCGCACTCTCCATGCTTTACCCGAGAACAATCTGCTTTGAGCACTTCAGACTGTGACCAAAATAACAATGGCTGCATAGAGAATAAGAGGAAACTGAGTTAGAAGATTTGGCTTACTTGTATCAACCTTAATCCGAAATTGTCGGATTTGGTGAAACTAACTGCTTGCTCAGAAGCTAGTACAACCTCTACCGATTCGACCTCGGTTCAATACTATACAGCGCTCTGTGATTAACAAGCAGAGTGCTTTCTCGTCATGAGAAGTTCAGTAGAACCGTTGTGATTCAGCGATCAGTGACCATCAAATCACCTCCTGCAAGCGGCTGCAACCGTACCAAATGATTAAAAAAAGCTTAAAGCTCTTGCCAAATCTGGAGAGTTATAAGACGATTGCTTCAAGTACGATATTTAAGCATTTTTGTAGGACTTTACATCTCGACCTGCAATTGCTCGTCCGTTAATCGTTTTCTCGCCACAGACTCGGCTCGTTCTGCTAGGGCATCATCTACCTTCTGTCAGGCCAAACCGTAGCAGCAGTGAGAGTCAGTTTAGCCCTTACGGGTTTCAACGCTGCTCTTCCCCTTCATACATCCTGTTGATTCCCATTGGTATAAAGTCATCCTGGCGCTGCTGGTAAAGCGGCAGATTGCCGCATGACTCTGTATTTGCACAAGTATTCTTTTAGATTAGAAGTTTCTAACCATGATCACTATTCACGGTTTTCTCAAGCCTTTATTTAAGGGCAGTTCTTTGCTGCGATTGCTTTCCATCTCATTATTTTTAGCAATTGCGGTAGCTGGTTGGGTTTTAGAACGCCACGCTTCGTTCGGCCTCTATTACATCCTGTCGTTGAGCTATCTTTGTCTGCGGTTTCCGTCTGCCCTATCTCAACTTATGACCCTGATTGCCCGTCATCCCTGGTTTCACCAGATGGGCGGATTCCGCACGGTTGGCACTTGTCTGGGTACCTTCTTGTTCTGGAACATCATCAGCCATGCCCAGCCCGCTCAGGCGCAGATTTTTGACACAGTTGAAGATGAGGTAGACCGCATCTTTGGTGAATATCTGGAAGGTGACACAATCACGTTTCTGTTCGGATTGATTCGCGTTGTCATCTGGATCTCGGCGATTGGGTTTGTCTTCTTCGCCATTTACCAAGCCCAGCGCGGCGAGCAGTGGCAGCCGCTGGCTCAGAACGCCTTCATCATTGTGGCCGCTGTCGTTCTGGTCGAGGGATTGAGCGCTTTGTTCTTTGGCGAAGGTGTCGGTGGGGGCGGTGGAGATGGCGCAGAGGGCGGGGGCGGTGAAGGTGAAACATAAAGCTCTCGCACCCCAAACATCAGATTCAGGAGTTGGCAATCATGACCCAGCAGCGTCAGCAGGTCTTTCGCGTCGTGAACCAAAGTCTGGGGCAACAGCCGTCGCTTGGTCCGATTCCCGCTAATCTACTCGCTCCTTCTGGCCTCATCCTCGTTCTAGCCTACTTCCTGACTCAAGTGCTTCTACGTCTAGGCTTTACCGCCTTCATGGTGGTGAGCGCCTGGGGCATCAGCAGTTGGTGGATTGTCGTGGGCGAGAAAACCTGGAAATTTACCAACAAGTTTGTCGCCGTTCCCGATTGGAAACGGAGTCATATTCCCTATATTCGCTATTTGAACCGCTATGACGACTAAACCGCGCACCGGCAGTCAACGCTATCAATTTAAGCCGTTTGAAGATGAAACCCATCTGGAATGCATTTGCAGGCTCGCCCTGCGCGAGCGAACCGTGGGAGCCTATTTGCTCAGACGCGGGCATCAGTTCAGCTTTGTGTTTGGCTTTCGGATTCCAGGCATTCACACCCTGCTGTCGCCCGAACAGGCCGAAGCCACACTGGCTCGCATCGAGGCTGGGCTGAAGGGATTTCGCCCCGGCGACCGACTGCGGATTCACCTGCGTTCGTTTGCCCAGGACAACGAGCGGCAGCAGGAACTGGAGAGTTTGATCAACACCAGCAGCAGTCTGGAAACTCAGTTTCTGCTGCTAGCCCAACAGCGCTCGACTCGAATGTTGACTCAGCAGAACGAACGCCAAACTAAACAGCTTTATCTATTTGCCACCTACACGATTGAACCAGGAAAAGGCACAAGCGCAGACCGACTGGAGAAACTATTGGCCTGGATGATTGAACGGTATGACACATTCAAGGGGATGAAGGAACGCAAAGAGCAGGAACACTATCAGCAGCTTTTGGAGCGCGCCTTCAGCTACGGCTATCTGCACTGGGAACACCTGATCAACGACCGCATGGGCCTTCAGGCATCCCTGATGACGGCTGAAGACCTGTGGAGCTACCTGTGGCAGCAGTTCAACACCTTGCCACCGCCGCTCCTGCCGCAGTGCCTATCTTTGCACGACGAGGGAGGAAGCCTCTGCCTGGAAGAAGACATTCAAGAGCCACTCCACGCGGTTTCGGTATTGATTCGCGGCGAGCAGGGGCGGCCTTCCCATCCCAAAGCAGACCGGCAGTGGGCGCGCGTCCGGGGCAAGTTTATCGGTGCCCTGGCGCTGGAGTCGAAACCCGCTGGCTTTATTTCTCCCAACCATCAGCTCTACTACCTCTGGCAGGCGCTCGCTGACACCCCGGACTGTGAAGTCGTCTGCGAATTGGCCGCCGCCGACCGGATGATGACCCGCATGACGCTGCAACGATTGACGCGGCAGAACATCACGGCGACGCACCGAGCGACCGAGTTCAAGAACGTGGACGTGGCTTCGCAGGTACGGGCCAAGCGCGGCATTGAGGCCCAGGAGCAGATTTTTGAAGGAGCAATGCCGATCTGGGTCAGCGTCCTCGTTCTGGTGCATCGAGATGACCCCGAAACCCTGAACGAAGCCTCCCAGAAAATCAGCCATGCTTTTCCCCAGGGCGAGCTGATTCGAGAAACCGAAGTAGCCTGGTCGCTCTGGCTCAAGTCCTTGCCCATCGTCGAGGGCTGGCTGCTGGGCGATGACCGCAAGCAGATGTATCTGACGACCGAAGCAGCGGGATTGATGCCCTTAGCCTGCACCAGAGCGGTTGATGCACGAGGGCTGGAGCTGATTACGCGGCAGGGCAACATGCCGCTATTGATCGACTTTGTGGGCAAGCATCGCGGCATTCTGATCTTCGGAGAAACCCGCAGCGGCAAGTCAGTTCTGGCCTCCGACATTTTCGTCTGGGCGCTGGCGCAGGGCATGAACGTGATCTCGCTGGACTACCCCAAACCAGACGGCACTACAACCTACACGGATCTGGTGAAGTTCTTTGGCAACCAGGGAGCCTATTTCGATATTGGCTCAGAGCGCAATAATCTGTTCCAGATTCCCGATCTGCGGCATCTGCCTCCTCAACAGCAGGAAGAACGATTGGAGGATTACAAAGAGTTTTTGGTGAAGGCGCTCAACACAATGGTGATGGGAACGCAAACGGAAGACCAGCTCGGTAAACGAGTTCACACGATTCTCTGGCAGGCGTTGGCCGGGTTCTTTGCCAATACCTCGGTTCAAAATCGCTACCGAGCGGCGTTTGAGGCAGGTTTTGGCAGCGCGGATTGGCGGCAGATGCCGACGCTGGTTGACTTTGTAGAAACAGTCCGAGAGCTGGATTTGGGTGTCGATTCAGAGTCGGCCCGCGAGGCAGTTGCAACCATTCTGCTGGAATTGCAGGGCTGGCTGACCAGCCGAGTTGGCAAAGCAATCTCTCAGCCTTCCACGATTCGCACCGATGCCCGCCTGACTGTGTTCGCTCTCCGCAACGTTGGGGACAACATTGAAGCGGCAGTTCTGGCACTTTCGGCTCAGTCAATGGCGTTTCGCAAAGCGCTGGAGGTCACCGATTCGCTGCTGGCGATTGATGAAAGCCCGATTCTGTTCAAGTACAACGGCATTGCCCAGATCATTGGTCAGGTCTGCGCCAACGGTGCCAAAGCCGGGATTCGTCCACTGATTATTGGCCAAGACCCGGACACGATTGCCAACTCGATTGCCGGGTCGCAGATTCTGCAAAACTTGAACACGCGCTTTATCGGCGCAATTCAACCTAATGCCCTGCCGTCCTACGAACGGTTCTTTGGCTACGACCCGGCCATGCTGCTGGCCAACACAGACGAGTCGTTTCGCACCAATCCCTCGCAGCTCTGCTCCCACTGGCTGGTCGATGCGGATGCGCGCCTGATGCATTGTCGGCACCATCCTTCGCCCGAACTGCTAGCTGCCGTGGCCAATAACCCGAAAGAGCAGCGGGCCAGACAGCGGGTGTTGGGGCAATACGCAAACAAATTTGCAGGCTACAAAGCGTTCGCAGATCAGTATACGGAGGCGATCAGGGCTGGCAGATCAATGGACTCGATTGCACCTGAATATACTGCTGATATTGAAATAATTCAGTCTCAACAAGCTCTGTCTACCGTCAATGGCAATGGTTCTAGAACATCTGTGAGGTAAGAACAATGAGAAAGCGCCGAATCTTGATTGTTGCTGGTGCCGGTCTTTTCCCCATATTCGGTGCCGGAATTGCCACCGCATCATTTATGCCAGGAGGTGTGGGAAATCTGGGTAGCGCCAGCTCCTGGTACGATCTGGTCCTCAATTCGCAGGGCGGCAACCCAATAGAGCGCATCCTGGGGCAGTTGGGTGAGGGCGACACCATCATGGACACCATTATGGATGTGGCACTGGGGCAGAAGTGGGGCGATTTGATTGCGGCCAGCGGTTCTGACCCACCCAACCCACATGAGGTCAGAACCGCTGAGGAAACACCGGGCGCAGGTGTATTAACCACCAACCCAGTCGTGCGGCAGCGAGATGTAGCCAACCTCTACGATCAGGAGTTGAGCCGCTCTCTGGCCGCACCGATGCTGGGCGAGGAGGGTGAAACCCAGGTCAAAGAAGAAGGGGAGCGGATTACCTCGATTATCGAAACCAACCAGCAGGGCTTGGAAACCACGCAGCAGCTTGCCCAATCAGCCCAGTCGATGACGGTGACGCAGGACGTGATGAAAAACCAGACGCAGATGAATTCTGTGCTGGCGGGAATCGTTACGAATACAGCTCAGCTCACGGCAGATAACCGCGTCGCGCTGCTGGAGCTACAGCGGCTAGATAGCATCATCGCCCAACTTTCTGCTAACACCAGTGAAGGAATTGATGAATCGAATCGGCGCGAGCGGGTTGAGCGTAAAACCTTGACAGTTCGAGCTTCCCAGGCTCCGGTTTACATTCCTGGACTGCTCGGCACCCATGATAGCGGTGATGAAAATGAGGGCTAATCATGCTGATAATCCTCTTGCCTCTGGCCCAAGTGGGCGGTGCTACCGGCATCATTGAAGACAGCACTGAGCGGCTGGAAGCAGTTCAGGCCGCCTGGAACGAGCGCTGGGATGATATCTTTGACGGCGCAAACGGCCTGTATCTGGGCATCACTGAATTTGCTGCGGTGATTGCGGCAGGAGCCTTTATCTTCTTTGCCGTGATTTGGATTAGGAACGCGATTGAGCGCGGCATTCTACCGGCTTTCCCGGAAGTGCTGTGGCTTTTCGTCGCCTTTGTGCTGCTGTTTAACAACGGCGAGCTGCTGGCTTCTACGACGCTGGGGATTCGCAACCTGATCAACGCCCAGACGCAGGTTGTGCTGGATGTGCAGATTGGCGAAGTCTCGATGCTGGAAGCGCTCAACGACGTGATTCTCTCGCAGCAAGCCAAGAGCGAAATCCAGCAGGAATATGCCGAGTGCGAAGCCAAGGAAGGGCAGGCCCAGATCGACTGTTTTGTTGAGGCGGGTGAGTCTGCTAGAGAGCGATTGGAAAACGAGTTCAGGGCCAACGGCTGGTGGACGGCTGGCGTCGAGCGGCAGTGGAACCGCATTGGGCAGATCACCGAGCAGATTCAGCGCGAGTACGAAAGCAACCCAGCGCGGGGGTTGGCCACCAATCCGGTGACAGATGTGCTGGCGGCCTACCTGCTGCAAACGGGCAGTCAGGCGCTGGCCGAACAGCTCCTCAAAGGCTGGCAGTGGGCTTTTGCCAATCTGCTGGAACTCTCGATGCTGATCACCGGGCTGCTGGGGCCGATTGCCGTTGCTGGCTCGATTATTCCAATGCAGGCACGTCCGATTTGGGCCTGGTTGATTGGCTTCTTCAGCCTGGGCATGGCCAAGTTTTCCTACAACGTGATTGTCGGGCTGGCTGCAACAGTTGTCGTTGCCGCAGAGGCTCAGGACGGCGGCGATTTTGGCTTCCTGCTGTTGATCAGCGTTCTGGCTCCTATTCTCGCCTTGGCCCTAGCGAGTGGTGCAGGCATGGCCGTGTTTCGAGGTGTGAGCGGTGGCATTACGCGCATTATTGCAGTTGGTACATCTTTTATTCCTATTTCCAAGTAGATTATGCAAAGAATTTCGGACCTCAAACGTAAATCCCAGCGGTTCAAACTCGATTCCAGCGATATTCTGCCTCTGGCCTTTGTGGGCCTGTCCACGGGCATGACGTTTCTCACCGTCGCTTTCATCTGGCTGGCGATGAGCGTTGCCAGACTGGCCAACCAGCCACCGCCGACGCTGGTGCAGCAGGTGGATGGGCGAGCGTACAGTGTACGGACAGAGGATTATTCTCACCGTGAGCCAGAAGTGATTCGCAAAGCGGTTTCAGACTGGGCTGTCATGACGTTCTCCTGGGGCAATCTTCCTGGAAAACAAAGCGGAACTGTTGATGCAGGGGTGCCGGTGAAGGGGCGCAAGCGGGTGCCGACCAGCGCCTGGGAGGCGTCGTTTCTGCTGGCTCCCGATTTCCGCGACAGATTCTTGAGCGATTTGGCAGAAAAAGTGATTCCGGTTGGGCTGTTTGAAAGCCAGGTAGCGGGCGTTCTGGTGCCACAAACGGTTTCACCGCCGCAGCTCGCGGGTAACGGACGCTGGAAGGTTGATATGGTAGCCACCAGAATTCTTTTCGACGGCACAAATCCGTCTGGTTACTCAATTCCGTTCAATCGCACCTTCTACGTCAGAGCAGTTGATCCGCCGCGCAACCCCCTGGTGCAAAACGCTACGGAGTATCAGCAGGTGGTCTATCAGATGTTGGAAAGCGGGCTGCAAATTGAGCAGATCCAGCCCTTTGAAGAAGGCAGGGGCAATTGACCTATGGAAGAGAAGCAACGATCCGGTGCCAATCCTAATTTGCATCAGGACAGTCTACCTCAGGACGATGGGCCAATGACGACAGAGGATCTGCGGCGACTGACCCAGGCTCCGTCTCACCAGCCGCTGCTCACCGAAGCAGAATTCTCAGTCGAGGCGGCCCGTTCTCACCGGCCTCGCTGGACTCAACCTCTGCCCAAGTTTGCGCTGGTGGGCACGATTCTGTTTCCGATTTTTGGGCTGGTCTGTTGGTTCGTGCTGGGTGGCGGTGACCAGCACCAGCAGGCGGGAACTTCTGCTCAAGATGGTTCAGTCGCCCAATCGCAGACCCCTACGGACAGAGATTTGGCAAGACTGCGAGAAGAAAACGCCAGACTCAAGGCCGGTATGGCGCTGAATGATCAGGCTGAAATCGAACAGCGGATGCGGCAGGCTAGAGCGCAGACCAAAACTCCGAAGGTTGCCCCAACCGCAAAACCTACGGCTCAAGCTCGGCCTGCACCGGCTCGTGCCACGTCTGTAGCTCAACCTCGCCCGCAGACCTATGCACCCCAGCCGTTTAGAAACCAGCCTGCGCCCGTCCGCAGACCCACATCCACCCCTGCCCCTTCTCGTGCCCGCTCAGTTGATCCGATGCAGCAGTGGCAGCAGCTTGCTCAGCTAGGCAGCTACGGCTCTATTCAGCCAGAGCGCATTGCGTCGATGGAGTTCTCTTCTTCCAGGCAAAGGCTAGGCGGGCAAAGGCTGGACGGGCAAAGAATAGCGCAGGCGGTTCTATCTGTACCAACCGCCCAAATTGCTCCTACTTCAGCCGTCCAGTCAATCTCTGACCGCTTGAAGACGGCACCGCCGCGCAGAATCTCAGAACTCCAGGATCAGATGCCAAAACCAGCTTCAGTCGAACCGGATGCTTCAGAATCAACCGTTCCATTACCAGAGGTCCAAGCCACCGTGCCGATTCTGCAAGAAGCTGAAGCCACCATTTTGGAGAGCGACTCGAACCCCCAATCGCTGATTGCTGGCACAAGCAGCCCCGCTGTTCTGGTAACGCCCATTGTGGTAAATGGCTCCGGCAGCTCGGACCAGTTTGCAGCAGTTTTGGCAGAGCCGCTGACCGGCAGTCGCGGCAGGGTTGCATTTCCGGCTGGCACCCAGTTTTTGTTCCAGGTAGAGCGACTATCTAGAACGGGGCAGGTGCATTTGACGGCTACAACCGCAACCTGGGAGGTCAACGGCGCTCAGCAAGAACTCGTGCTGCCTGCGGGTGCCGTTCAGATTCGGGGTGAAGCAGGAGAACCGCTGCTAGCCGAGCATTATCAGGATCGCGGCGATGAGATTGCCGGAATGGATGCGGGCCAGTTCGCCCTGGGAGCAATCGGACGAGCCGCAGAGTTGTACACCCGTTCTGATACTCGTGTGCAAACTAGAGGATCCAGCACGATTATCACCGAAGATAATCCAGCGCCAAACATTCTGGCCGGTCTGATTGAAGGCGGTACAGACGCAATTCTCGAAACGATTCAGGAACGCAATCAACGCGCAGTGGAACGATTGGAAGAACTGCCGAACGCCCGATTCATTAAAGCTGGAACCCCTGTTCAAATCTTTGTCAATCAATCGATGTTTATGCCGATGTAGTAGTGTATTCACGGAGAAGGACGGTTTTATGAAACGGCTTGTACCAGTCGTCGGAAGTTCTCTATACTTGCTTGCCAGTTCGCCTACTGCAATGGCCGAAGTAGTGCGAGCGGTTCCAGTCAGCCAAGCAAGAGGTGATGGTCCGATTGTCACGGTCGAACTGTATCGCGGTCACGGTACGTCGCTCAACTTCCGCTCGACGGGCGAAACAATTCGGCGGGCTTGGCTGGATGATCTGTCAAAAGCGACACTGAGTTTTGATGATCCAAGCTGCACAATGGCCGAAACCGAGAGCGAATGCGCTGCTCAGGTGATTCATCTGCGTCGCATTCACCCGCTGGAGTTTCCCAATCTGCCAGCTACTCCAACCACATTGTTGACTGTGCTGACCGATGGAGGTTTATATCTGTTTCGCTTGGCTTTCCCTGAAGCCGGTAGCCCCCGCTATTACTCAGTTGATATCCAGCCTGATTCTCTGAGTGATAATCTTCAAACTCAACCCATAGCAGCCCTGATGGGTAACGAGGCGCAACTGATCGAGCAGGGGTTGAGAGTAGCTCAAGCTCGTAACTTGATCACCCAGGCCGATCCGCTATGGGAACGAGTGCAGCGGCTGATCACTGCCGTCCGACAAGGGGTGCATCCAGAAGTGGCCGCCGCGCAGGTTGGCGTATCTCAGGCGCTAATTGTGCGATTGATCGAGCTGGGGCAGTCGGTTTCTCCCGGCGTGACGCTGTGAGGGCAGAAGTATGGCAGGCAGATCCTATCGAGCCATTCGCTTCCTGGTTGGACTGATTCTGTCCTTCCTGCTGGTTCTGCTGCCGCTGCCCGGAGCCGCCCGCGATATTGCCACAGAACCTGCTATGCCTCTGACCACCATTGAAGCAGACGGCCAGTTTGCCCGCGTTCCCAACTGGTCGCAGATCAGCTTCAGCTCGCTGCCGCCCATTCTGTCAGATGGTTCTTTTACGGCTCCGCCAGAGGTCAACCAGCTTCTGGGCTACGACCTTTCTCGCAGTTGGCAGGCAGGCGACAGGGCTGACCAGTATCTCAAGCTGGGCGATTTTCAAACCAGCCTCTATCCGCAACTTTTTAATCTAGAGACGCTTGGCCAGATGGCCAATTTTGATCCGTCTCAAATCGCGCTGGATGCCTTGCAGATGATGGCTTGGCAAAAGATTGATGATCTGGTCACGGCTATTCCGGGCTTGGGCAGCTATCAAGTTGATAACGTTCCTCCTATCGCCGCGCTATTGGAAGACAAACTAGCGGGAAGTCAGTTCCCAAGCAGTCCCGGTTGGGACCCTGATGCGATTGGCACCAGCTCCACGATTGCCGAAGTGCTGAGCGCTCAGCCTGAACTGGGTCAACTGAGCCTGGGCGAACTGGAGAATCTAAATCAATTTTCGCTGAGCGATATTCCCGATTTGACCAACATTCCGCTCCAGAGTCTGAACGACTGGGGCAACAGCCTGATTGCGGGCGTACCGGGACTCGCGGATCTGCCACTGGACCAGATGCCGAATCCTATCGAGACGCTGGGGCTGATTGGCATTGTCGATGTGGTTTATGGCCCCAGTGAAACGGATCGGCGCAACACGATCTCTGGCAGCCAGCAGGTGGGCTTCAGCGCAGCCTGTCAAATCGACTGCGGCTATGCCGAGCTGGCAGGGCCGCTCTACGGCAAGCAGTGGATCTCCGGCAAATACCAGGAAGTAGAGGGCGGGTTTGGTGTATTGAAATCGGTTAACGGCGGCAAAGAGCCAACTGGGCGGCATCCCTTTGGTAACGCCTTCAAGGTGGCCCTGTGGGACACGGATGAATCGACAGGCACCGTCACGACCGCCCTGTTCTTTCGCATCTGCTACCGGGGCGTTCCCGATCTAGGCTGCACCCCCTACTTCCTCGGCCCCGTACCGTTTCTCAGCCATCGCGAAACAGAGCCGATTTTTGTGGGACTGCTGGATGGATTGGGCGGAGCGTCAGTTCCGGCTGCAATTCCGGCAGGCGTCCTGGAAAAAGCAAGACAGTGGGGCATTCCAGAAGCCGCTTTGACGGGCGGCAATCAGGGACTAGCTGGGGGCGGCTCGCTCTGCGGCGAAGGACCGGGCGGGATTGATTTTGAGGCGCTGGCCGCCGCATTCTCCAGCATTGAGGGCAACTACAGTTCGGTTGGTAGCTTTGTCTGCGACGGGGACAGCAACTGCGGTCGCGGATTGGGGCGCTATCAATACATGAGCTATCGTTCGGATGTGCGGCAGACGGTTAGCCAAAAAGACGGCGGCGCGGCGTTTCTGGCGCGGGTCGATTCCGGCGCTGCCGTCAGCGAAGCCGAAGTCGAGCGGTTTTTCTCCGCCTCGGATCAGGACAATTTATTCAAAGGCGACCAGACGCGCAATATCGACCAGGCAATGGCCGAAGGCTTTTCCGGCGGGCGGTTAATCGAACGAGTCGGGCAGATCCACTTTGGCGGGGCCGGTGCCCCGATTGACGGCGGTGCTTCTGACGCCCACGGACGGCTGACGCTGAAAACCTACGGCGAAGAATTGCGGTCTCAGTACGAAAGCGCTGCCCAGACCAAAACCAATTCGAGTTGTGGCCAGTCCACGGGGGCGATTGCCTCTCCTGTAGCCGGTGCTCCCGTCACCAGCGAATTCGGCTGGCGGATTCACCCGATCTACGGCGACGAGCGGTTTCATGCGGGCATCGATTTAGGAGTACCGACTGGCACCCCGGTCCAAGCCGCTGACGGCGGCACCGTCACGTTTGCAGGCGTCAGCGGCTCCATGACTTCTGGCTACGGCCAGCTTGTGATTGTGGATCACGGCAACGGGCGTGAAACCTGGTACGCCCACCTCGACAACATGAACGTCAAGGAGGGACAGCAGCTCGCCCAGGGAGATGTGCTAGGACAGGTAGGCAGCACGGGTGGCAGCACCGGACCCCATCTGCATTTTGAGGTGCGCGAGAACGGTGAACCTGTTGATCCGCGACAGTATACGGACTTTTGAGTGGAGGTGACTTCTGTGAAACCCAAAATCATTCGCTGGTTGGTTCTACTTACCGTTCTGAGTCTGGCTCTGCTATTGATTGCAGAACTATCATTGGCTCAGGCCCAGATTGAACCCACCCTGCCGGAAACAATTCGGCCTTGCCTGCCCCAATCGGTAGAGCGAATTGAACTGCTTGGCCAGGTTCAGCAGGAGCAGGAGGCGTTTTATCTGCTGGGTGCATTCCAGAATGACAGCTATTGGGAGCTGCTAGTACAAACCGACGCAGCGGGCTGCCTGCTTGTTAGAGGCCAGCAGGATACGGAACCATTGAGCGCCTACATCCCGCTCGAAATTGCTCAGCAGCTTGTCTTACAGCGCTATCAGCGTCGGATTGAGGAAGCCGGAGGGCTGCAAGCCTTTCAGCAGGGCTTTACCGACTATATGACTTCGCAGCCGGGTGGTGAAACCAGCTATCTCGCGCCAGAGAATGTCTGGGCCTTGCAGCAGCTCGGTGTAACTATCCCAGAAGGCACCTACCAGATTCGCCGCCCGAACAGTTCGCCCAGCTATGAGCCGTCGCCCTCGCGTTCCCAGTGAATCCTATGAATCGCTCTCCTAGACAAAAGCTAAAACTGCTGGCGATCGCGGTGATTGCATTAGCGACACTGCTGATCGGGCTATCGCTGCTTGGAACCTCCAGAAACCGGGCCTCGGCTGATGCTGCGAACTGGAGCTATGCCAGCAACAGCGCTCCATCGGGCTTAGTCCAGCAGATTGCAGCCAATCACCTCAGCCCGGATTTGCCGGTTGATTCGGGACGAATGAAAGTTCTGAACGTTCAACTACCTGGACAAAAACAGCCGCTGTATCTGGTTGATTCTCGCATCACAAATCTTGCTCAATATCCCCACGTCAACCCGCTCTGCGGCGCGTCTGGCTGCGCCTTTTTTGGCTACATCCCCACCGACATTCCCAAAGAGCAGCAGTTTCAAGAAGTTTGGAACGCCTATCTGAACGTCAATCTGCCACCCAACGTCTCCCTATTTGAATCTTCTGATGCTCTGCAAAACGGACTGCCTGTACTGAAGATCAACCAGATGCAGGGCAATCGCGTGGAGCAGTCGCACTGGTCGTTTAACGGTCAAGAGTACGAAGTCACCAAAACGCTGTTGACGCCTCAAACCTATGAGTAAGCAACACCACAGTCACACCCAAATCGAACAGGACGTTATTCACCCAATTCAGCCGTTGATCCATTCGGTGACCCATTCCAGACTGGGAACGCTGCTGCTGGGCATGGCGCTCTTGATGGTGGGCGCAACGCTGTTTAGCCCCAAGAAAGGCAAGATGACGACCGGACGGTTTGGCGGGCGCTCTGAGCAGTGGCGAGCCGCAGCAGTTGCCCGTCAGCAGCGCCGAGGCCGACAGGCTCATAAAGTAGCGCTGAAGGCCGGAAATCTAGATATTCCCCATGCTCAGCAAAGCCTGACCGTCACCGGAGCGCCCGATTCCGGGAAGACGTTCAGCATTATCGACCCGGCGATTCGTTCGGCCATCGCCCAGGGGTTTCCGGTTCTGGTGTACGACTTCAAGGGCAGCCAGCTTGAGGCGCACGCCGCCTGGGCTGCTGCACAAGGCTACGAGGTGGCGGTGTTTGCACCCGGTCAGCCCTACACCGGAGTCTGTAATCCGCTCGATTTTCTGCTCGACGCCACGGATTCACTCATGGCCGCCCAGCTCGCCCAGGTTCTGCAAAAGAACACGCAGCGAGACGGAGCTTATCGGGACAACGATTTCTTTACCAGTGCCGGTACCAATCTGGTCGAAGCCGTGATGCTGCTCGCCAAAATGACGCCGTACCCCGACCTGCTGATGGCCAGCAAGCTGCTGAATCTCTCGGATCTGCCCGTTCGCATCCGAGCGGCTGGAGCGGCGGGCCGAATTCCAGCTTGGACGATGGAGAGCTTCAGTCAGCTCTTGGCTTCTGAAGGCGCAGACAAGCAGATCGCCGGGATTGTCGCCACGGCCCAGCGCACCTTCAAAACCTTCATCGGCAAACAGCTAGTGTCTAGCTTCTGCGGCAAGACCACGATTCCGCTGGATCTGAAGGAGAAGCAAATTCTGTTTTTGCAGGTAGATATTCAAAAGCGCGATACCGTCAGTCCACTGCTGGCTGCCGTGCTGCACCTGATTGTGACGCGCAACTTTGCTCGACCCCGCCCAACGCCGCTGGTTGTTGCTCTGGATGAATTGCCGACGCTTTACTTGCCAGAGCTACCCAAATGGATCAACGAGTTTCGCTCCTACGGCTTTGTTGCTCTGCTGGGCTACCAGAACTTTGCCCAGTTGCAGCATATGTACGGGCGCGAGCTGTCGCGGGCGCTATTCGCCGCCTGCGGCACAAAAGTGTTCTTCAACCCCAAAGACCGCGAAACTGCAACTGAGTTTTCTGGCTACCTGGGCGAGAAAGAAGTGCGGCTGCATACCCGTTCCCACAGCAGACAAGGGAGCAGCTATTCAGAACAGCACCATAAAATGCCGCTGTTAACGCCGGATCAAATCCTGAAACTGGATCAGGGCGAATGCGTGTTTATTAACCCAGCCTACAAAGGTGGGTACGAGGCGTCGATTCCGCTCAAGCTGAAGGTGAAGATTACTCAGCAGGAAATCGAGATTCAGCAGCGCAGTACAGAACTGTGGCACAGCAAAGTCTGTGGCCGCCTGACTGGGCAAATGCTCCAGCAGCACAGTGCAATTGATTTAGACCAAGAAAACGAAATTCGTCGAGAAATGGCCGAGCGATTGTTTCCCCTGCCTGTTGATGGATCATCTAGCGCTGGACAAGCTCAGGACGTGAATCCTGACATTACTGAGGATGAATACGATGAAATGTTTCGACTTCAAGAGGACTACCTATGATACAAACTCTGACGCAACCCAATCCGTTTGAGTGGGGACTGTCTCCCCAGGCCGCAGCTCTGCTCTCCAGACAGCCAGAGATTCTGGCAGATCTGGCCCAAGAGCGACTGCTGCTGCCGTTTCCTCCTGGCTATGTCCCTACAGTTGTTGAAGTTCTATTCGATGATCTGCCCTATCTTCGTTCTGTGAGGGGAGTGCTGACCTTTATTCGGAACTGCGATTCTAACTACGAGCCTGCATTCATTGAATGTCGCTTCAATGATGAAATTGCCCTGTTTCAGATTGGCGCTGAGTTTGTTGTCAACCGCGTTGAGGGCATAGCAACTGCCCTTGCAGCCCAAGGATTCTTGCATGGAGGAAAGTACGATGGTGCTGACAATTAATCCTGCTGACGCTCAAGCGATTCAAGAAGACGAAGTTCAACTGCTGTCCGCAATTCTGCAAGCCACCAGAGGCGCAATCAGTTTCTTGAATCCGCCGCCCCAACCGGCTGCCGCTGAGCCACCAGAAGCAATCCGCATCCAGATGGGCCGCAGGTTGGTCTATGGTTGGCTGGCGGATGGACAGTTCCGCAATGAGCTGGATGCCAACAAAATGCAGGCGCTCTTTGACGCAATCCAGCGTCCGGTCGCGCCGGACGTTGACGCTAGCCGCTACAAAGGCAAGGTTCCGGCGATCGAGATTCGCGATGGCGACCGGGTTTTGTTTCGAGAAGAACGAGACGGAACGGTTACGGCCAATGCTATTCAGTTTCAGCTTGCTCAAGAGGCACAGACAAAGCTGGAGCCGCAGATTGAAGCCACACCAACCCCAGAACCGGCACAGGCCGCAGCAAGCCCACAAGAACCGCTCAGAGTCGAATCGCCGCCCGTCTCGCTGGAGCAGGCAGAGCGGATTGCCCAAACCGCTGACTATTTGCTCAATCCTCTCAAAGAGCAGCAGCCGATCTACGATGCGGTGTCCGTCAAAGGCTACCAGATTCGGCAGGATGAGAATGGTATCAGCATCAGTCGGGATGGCGAGCCAATTCTGGCGACCAGCAACGGCGAAATCATCACCAATCGAGTTACTCAACAGGACTGGGATGCGTTTGGGAGTCTAGAACCTCGTCCCAATCAGACAAACATCACGCAGAATGGCTATCACCAGAACGGCAAACCTGTGCTGGTCGAATCAGGCGTCCTGGATGGCGACACGATGCAGCACGACCTGCTCGATGCCCAGCAGAACAAACGCAACGGCCTCTGGACTAACAGCGCTCCCCTGAATCAAGATAGCCTCACCTTCACAGCCGATGCGGTGGACGCCAGCGAAATCAAGAAGACCCAGATCCAGGATGCTCCTATCCCTCGCGACACAGGTTCACTGACGGTTGATGTTGCTCCGGCCACACAAAATGACCAAATCCTGCCCGCCATTGCGGTTCTGGAACGGGCAACCGCGAAACTGCCCGCTGGCGTGACTCAGCAGTTGCTACAAACCACGGCTAGAGATTGGAGTCAGCAGGTTCAGGGGCTACAGCAGGGGCTGCGACAGGGGTTGGGCTGGCTGGCCGCAAAGGTAGAAGACTGGCGGCACCAGCAGGTTGCTCGTGCGGCACTTGACCTGTTCAATCGGGGCTACGAACGCACGGGAGAACGAACCTACCAACTGGGCGAATATTCAATCAGCCTCAAAGGTCGAAATCTCTACACGCTCAGGAATAGCAAAGGCGAGCTGATGCGATTTCAGGCGTTCAAGCCGCTCATTCCTGGACTGACTCGGCAAAGCATTCAGGGACTCTCAACCAGCGTCCGTTTGGGCAGCTTTCAGGCTAAAGAGCTGCAAGCAATGCAGCAGAACCGGGGCTTCACGCCGCAGGGCGATCTGGATGTGGAAGCTGCTTATAATGCCAAAACCAGTCGAGTCGAGCAAATCGTCACCCAGTTTCTGCAAACCAAGGCGCAGGCTAACGTCTGGGATAAGGAAGGCGGCAAATTCAAGCTGGAGATTGGGGATGCGGGAATGCTGCGGATTACCGACAAGCAGGAAGATCGAGGCGTGGTGTTTCAGCGCGAGGCGGGTCAGGTTTTTTCTCAACTGGGAGCCAGAGATTTTGCCCATTTTGATCGACTGGCCGCAAAAATGCAGCAGTCAGAGCAGGTTCAACCGCAACCAACTGCTCGCGTTCGTCAAACTACCGCCGGATTGGAATTGGGCTGAGGAGGCAACCATGCGTTTTTTTATTGTGCTGCGCGGCTATGCGCTGCTCCTGATCATCGTTTTCTTCATTGGACTTGCCCAGCCGAATCTCACGCCTGAGGAAATGACGCCCACAACAGCTAAAGAATTTCTGCGCCGGGGCGAACGCTATGCCGAACAGGGCGACTATGAAAAAGCGCTCGCTGATTTCAACCAGGCTGAACAGCTCCGTCCTCATGACCGACTCGGCATCTACCACAGCATCTACCACAATCAGGCAAAAGCATTAACGGCGCTGAACCACCCAGCCGAAGCCATTCAAAAGTACCAGAAAATCAAACGAAGACAGCAGGAGGACGATTTGAGTACCGCCTATGTGGACGGCAAGATTTCTGAGCTGCAAACGCAGTTGGAATAGCTTGTAAGCACCTCACTGACTTGAGGCAATGACTAACAACCCTGAACGAGAACGCCTGAAGCAGCGGTTTCTCGAACAGCTTGTCGCGGGAAAAAGCTATGCCCGAATTACGGACGCTCGCGCTGAAGCGGCAGAGCTGTTAGGTGTGGCCATTGGGTCAGGCAGTCCGACTACCAAGCTGGTCGATGAAGCAATGGAAGCAGCCGTTGTGCGAGCCGCACCGCTGTTAATCAACAGTTCAGAAACAACCCACCAAGCCTATGACCGATTAGTTGAGCTGCTGAATCGCCAGCCCAATCTGGGCGTCAGATCCTCTACTTCTGTGCTTCAGCAAGCCTACAGTACCCCAATCCCAATTGCCTATTTAGCTGCAACGCTAGCCGGTATCACGCCAGAAACAACCGTCTACGAACCTGCCGCTGGCAACGGCGCATTGCTGCTCACCGCCAACCCGGACAAGGTAACTGCCAATGAAATCAACGACGACCGTTTTGCAGAGCTGGCGACCCGAAACTACTTCCTGCTTACCCAGAACGATGCCACGACCTACCGGCCTCAAACTCAAGTAGACCGAGTTATCTGTAATCCGCCTTTCGGCTCAATTGCTGACGGCGAGCAAACAAAACGATTTCTCCTGGGCGACACCTGGACAACGCAAACTGATCATGTAATTGCCCTCAACGCCCTGGAGGTGATGAAAGATGACGGTCGAGCGGTATTGATTTTAGGAGGTAAATTAGGCAACGATGAAGAACGCCGCTCAGAACGCTACAACACCAGAGAAAGTAGAGCTTTTTATTACATTCTTTACAACCACTACAACGTCACGCAGCACTTCTCGATCTGGGGCGATCTCTACCGCAAACAGGGGGCAGGGTTTCCGATTGATCTGATTGTGATCGCCGGTCGAGGCCAGTCCCAGCGACCGCTGCCCGCTGCCCAGGTTCCCCAGATCTACCGCTCATTTCTAGAACTCAAGGAGCAACTGCCCAATGAACTCATTCAGTATTCATCCTCTAGAGCCAAAGAATACGATGACGCAATACGAAAACTACCCGCAGATCTGGACGCCTCTGGTGATGCCGTCGCTGTTCGTGGTGCGAGTTCCCGCGACGCTGCCCAGCTTGGACGAGCAGACCTACAAAACCCTGATGCAGCAGCGGGTGAGCTGGATGATCGGGCGCTGGATAACGTCCTTCAGCAGCCAGCAGAACACCCAGGGATTGTTGACAACCAAACTGAGCGAACTCGACTCCTACCAGGACTACCCGCTGCTCAGCTCGGACGAGCCGGAAACGGAAGCGCTGACGCAGTGGCAGCAAGCCTGGGCCGAAACCCTGATTCTCCACAGCGAGGCGTTCTCTCAAGCTCTGTGGCTGCTGGGCGTCAGCTTTCCAGCGACGGTGATGGACCAGAACCACCCGGAGTTTCAGGACTTCCTGGAGCTGCACCAGACGACCCATCTGGAAGAGTGGATCAACGAGCTGAGCGCTTACGCCTGAAGGAGGGGAACCACATGGAAGCCGCGAATCAGCCCGCCCCCGAAGTTCAGCCGAAGCAGGTCACCTACCAGCCCAAAAGCCAGGGGAACTCCACCGGTACCCTCATCCCCTACAACATGGCTAGCGCCGCCCAATCTGCCCTGGATCGGTTCACCCAACAGCATGGCGAGATCGACGCCTACCTCGCCTCTCGACTAGGCTACGCCTCGATTGCCGAACTGCATCGCCACTTCAGCGCTGAACAGGTCGATGCTTCGGCTTTGGCCATTAGCAACATCGAGCGCGGCAGCGGCTTTATCGTCGGCGACCAGACCGGTGTGGGCAAAGGGCGGATCTGCGCCAGCATTCTGCGCTATGCGCGGCAGCAGGGCAGAGCGGCTGTGTTCGTAACGCAGAACAAAACCCTCTACGCCGACATGATGCGCGATATCAGCGACATTGGGTTGTACGGGTTTCAGCCCTTCATCACCGACACCAAAGCCATCATTCCGCTGGCCAACGGGCAGGAACTGCGAACCGGCAACCAAGCCCAGCAGGAGCAGCTCATGAAGGAGATGATGCTGACTCGTCGTTTGGACAGCTCCTACAGCGCCGTTTTCACCACCTACAGCCAGCTTCAAACCGTGGGGCAGCAGGAGCCGCTGCGCCGTCAGTTTCTGCGGGCGATTGCTCCTAACGCGATTCTGATTCTGGATGAGGCTCACGAAGCGGGAGGCAGTCCCAGCGGCTGGCGGATGGCTGGCCCTCCCGACCGGGCGGAGTTCGTGCGAGAACTCGTGGATGCCGCCGCTGGAGTGTTCTACAGCTCGGCTACCTACGCCAAGCGACCCGACGTGATGGATCTCTATGCCCGCCGCACCGACTTGCAGTTTGCCGTCAGCAGCATGACCGCCTTGGAAAACATTCTCGACCGAGGCGGCGTACCGCTTCAGCAGATTGTCGCCAGCAAGTTTGTTGCCTCCGGCCAGATGCTACGGCGAGAGCGCTCCTACGAGGGCATCAGCTTTCAGGCCAAAGTCGTGCCGGTAGACCGCGACGTAGCCGACCAGTTTTCCGCCGCCCTGCGAGCCATCAAAGATTTTGACCGGGCCAAGCAGAAAGCCATCAAAGAGCTGAGCAAACAGCTTAAAGCCGAGGCCAAGGCGTTTGGTATGGATGGAGCCGTGGGAGAAGTCGGGGCTAAAAGCACCCTGTTCACCTCGCTGATGCACAACTGCATTGAGCAGGGATTGCTGGCCCAGAAAGCCGAGGCCACCGTGCAGGAAGCCCTTCAATCGTTGCAGACTGGACAAAAGCCGGTAATCGCCGTGGCCAATACAATGGGCAGCTTTATCCAGGCTTTCGCGGAAGCCAACGATATCCAGAACGGTAACTCGATTGAGATCTCCTTTTCCAATCTTCTAGAACGCTATCTAGAACGCTCTCGTGATGTGATGATTAAAGACTACCGGGGGCAGGTCACGCGCCAGCGATTAACCGATGCTGAGCTGGGCGAAACGGGTATCATCGCCTACGAAGAAGCCTTAGACTGCATTCGCGAAGCCGACTTCAGCACGATTCCCGTCAGCCCCATCGACTACATCACTCAGCGCTTGGAGCGAGCAGGCTACAGTGTTCGGGAAGTCACAGGCCGCAGTGCTGCGCTTGACTATGCCCCGGATGGCTCCACGTTCTATCGAATGCGTCCCGACACCGAACGCACCTCGCAGGCCCGGATCAGCGCCGTGGCTCAGTTCAATAGCGGTGAGGCGGATGTGATCATTCTCAACTGCTCTGGATCCACGGGAATTTCGCTGCACGCCTCGGAGCGCTTTGCCGACCAGCGGCCCCGGCACATGATTGTGGCCCAGGCCGAACGGGACATCAATGTGTTCATGCAGATGCTGGGCCGGGTTCACCGCACGGGGCAGGTTGCCCTACCCAGCTACACGCTGCTGATGAGCGATCTGCCCGCCGAGAAGCGTCCCGGTGCAATTCTCTGTCAGAAAATGGCGGGGCTGAACGCCAATACGACAGCCGCCAGAGAAACCGGCATCTCGATTCAAAACGTGGTGGACTTCATGAACCCCTACGGCGAACAGGTCGTGACCGAACTGCTGAGCGATGACCTGGAGCTGGATGCCAAACTCGACTACCCCTCGGCCAAGGCCGAAAACGACGCATCCGAAATTGCCCTGATCAAAAAAGTGACGGGCAGGATTCCGCTGTTGCCGATTGCCGAACAGGAAGCTGTTTACAGCCTGATTGAGTCGGAATACGGCGAGCTGGTGGAGCAGCAGCGGGCGATGGGCGAAAGCATCCTGGAAGCCGACCAGCTTGATCTTGACGCCCGCACCGTGGCGCGGATGCAGGTGATCCCCAACGACAGCCAGATTCAGAGTGAATTTGCGGGAGCCGTGTATCTAGAAATCGTGGATGTCAAAAGCTCTGCCAAACCCCTGACGCAGCTTCAAGTCGTCAACGCCCTGCGCGAACAGCTTGATCTTGCGCCCGTCAAGCACCCGGACGAACACAATCGAGACGCAGTGGCAATTATCGCCCAGGATCAAGTCCATGCCACGATTCTGTCTCTCAAAGCTGCTGTCAATCAGTATCGAGCAGAAGTTACGGCCCATAACCACGATGAAGCCCTGTCTGCCAAATTCAACGAAAAGCTGGACAAACAGCAAACCCAGGTCGTTAAAACGATCCGGGCTTTTCCGGTTGGCACCTCGGTTCGAGTCGTGACGCCCCTAAACGCCAACGTCTTCTACGGTGTGGTGATCAGCTTGGACCAGAAGGCGCGTTCGGGCAACCCGGTTGCGCCTAACGCTTGGCGGATGCGAATTCTGGTGGCCGATGCCGCCAAGCAAATTACGCTGCCGCTATCGAAGGTCAACACAGGCCGAGAGGGAACGGCTATCGTCGATGCCCAGGCGCGAGACTGGTTCAACAACGACATTTACTCGCTGTTTGACCGCCGCCAGGAAGCCGGACGCACCACCCGCCAGATCTTCACTGGCAACCTGATCAAGGCGTTTGAGAAATACCCGAAAGGCAAGCTGGTCAACTACAGCGACAGCCAGGGCCAAATCCGCCAGGGCTTGATCATGCCGAAGGGATTCGATATCGAAGAAAGCCTGGAGCAGGAGCCGGTTGCCTTCAGCACACCCGATCAGGTGAAAGCCTTCCTGACTAATTTGACCTACCGGAAGGGAGCTGTGAGAACCCTGGATGAACTGCTGTTGCTCAAGTCCCAACCGGGGGGAGATAACTTCGTGCTGCAAACGCCCAAAGCGCGAGATTCGGGCGGGCGGTACTATCTGGATGAGCAGCTCATCGCCGCAGTCGGCTCTGATTTCTACTCAGTGAATGACCGGATGGAAGTAGTTGTGCCTGCCGAACGATTGGAACAGAGTCTCAATGTCATCATGCTACAGCGAGGCTACGCGCTGGCTGCTTTTGAACATAAAGACATTGCGCGTGACTACCTGGGCATCAAGCTACCGGAACTGGAAAAGTTTGAGACTGGTGCAGTAAAGCATCAGCAAAACGAAATCCTTGCTGCTGGTGAACCTATTCAAAGTGTTGAAGTAGATTCAGTAGGGAACACTTCGCAGCCGCCTATAACTCTGATGATTGCTTCTTCCAAAGAGCAGGTAGGAAGTTTAGAGAAACGCATTGTCAAATTCCTCGAAGAAGCTGAGCTGCGGGAAGTCGTCACCGAGGATTTCCACCTGAGCATTGAGAACGACCCCTATATTCCTCTTGTCGTCGAACGACACAATCATCAACTGTATCTGACCCACTACCTGGAACAGAACGGCGACACGTTCATTGATACTGAGATGGTCTTTCGCATTCAACCGGGCGGCCAGCTTCAGTTCAAAGAAACGGCAGTGCAAGATCCCCTCCGAGGTGGAGAACATCGTGCCGCCGACCGCGCCTTTGCCCAGCTATTCTCGCGCAACATCCTGGAGCAGGGATTCGCAGCCGCTGCTAGAAGCCAGCAGAGTGAAGAGGTGAGTGAAGCCTCAGCAGAAACTCAACTATTGCTGAATCGAGAAGCGCTGTGTTCCTTCATTCGCAGCTACTTGGAAATGAAAGACAAGCACCCTGATGCTGTAGTGCTGATTAGGGCAGGTGACTTCTACGAAACGTACCTGCAAGACGCCCAGGCTATTGCTGACAGGTTGGAACTGGTCAGCACCAGCATCGGTTCTGGCGATCCCACCGTTGGGCGAGTGCCAGCAGCAGGCTTTCCCGTTCATGCCCTGGAACGGTATCTAGCCCAACTGACGCAGGAGTTCACGGTTGTCACGGTAGCAGACGACTACGCCATCACCCTCCACCCGCAGCAGACCTCAGCTCAGATTGACGCATCATCTGCTGAAGTTCAGGAACTCAGCCTGTTCGATGTCAATTCATTCACCAATGCTGCAACAGATTACAAGGTAGATACAACAGGCTATGACCCCTCTTGGGCTGCTTTAGCGAAATCCCAAACATCTTCTCCCAGTCCAGTTTTTCAACCTACAGCACCAGCAATTCCGACTAATCCAGTGCCGCAGCCCAACCTCAAAGAACTGGCAGACCAAGTTCGAGCCTTTGACCTGGAAAGCGTGGCCGCCAGCCTGGGCCTAGAGCAAGACCGCCATGACCGCTACAAGTGGAGGAACGGGAACCAGATCATCAGCATCAGCAATGGCAAATTCATGGACTGGCTGGCCGACCGAGGCGGCGGTGGCGCAATCGATCTGGTGATGCACGTTCAGGCAGTGGAATTCACAGCAGCCGTGGAATGGCTCTCCGGTCAATCCTTTCCAGCCCAGCCGATATCCCATCAACGCCAGATTCAGTCAGAGAGCGACAAGCCTCACCTGCTGGAGATGCCCGCCCCCAACGAGCGACGCTGGCCAGCCGTGCGCGATTATCTGGTCGAAGCTCGTAAACTGCCCGCTGCTTTAGTTGACCGCCTGCACCAGCGCCACCTGATCTACGCCGACGCGATGCAGAACGCCGTTTTCGTTCGCCATGCCACCAGCAGCAATTGCGCGATTTGGCAGCGGGGGGCAGTCACAGGAGCCAGTCTGCGGGGCACTTGGGGCGAGAACAACTCGTTTCATGGTCTGGCTGCTGGCTCTGCTCGCGAACAGGGCTGGTTCTGGTTTGGGGCAGGCCAGGGAGAGGTGAAGCGGGTGATGCTAACCGAATCGCCTATCGACGCCCTTTCCCTGGCCACACTGGATAAACGTCGTCAGGCCACAGCAGGCGTATCGGTCTACCTCTCGGCTGACGGAGCTGGCGCAATTCCCACCGCCGCGCTGAAGCAAGTGCTAGAGCAGGGCGGGCAGGTTGGCGTGGCCTTTGATGCGGATCCAAGCGGGGAAATCATGGCTTGGCGCGTTGCCCAGGAATTGCCGGGAGTAGGGCGAATCACGCCTGCCTGGGGCAAGGACTGGAACGAGCGATTGATCTGGGGCGAGCAGCCGCCCCAACAGCCAGCCTGGGATAAGCAAACTCTGGACGAACTCTGGCGGTGGCATCAAGTCGCTCAGCAGCTTGGCAAAGCCTCAAACTACCTGAACCGCATCACTGAGATTGCCAAGGAGGCCGTCAAGGGTGCCCCGCTGTCTGAGCAGGCTAAGCTCGCAATGCAGCAGGACATTCGCAGCTTCGCAAAGCAAGACGGACAAACCAGAGCAGCTCCGACTAACGCCGGGGTTCTGCGAAAAAAGCCTGAACGGGCTATGGAAATTGATGGTTGAGGAAGTAGCTGATAAACAGCTACTGGGCGCGGCGACAGTTGAACGGCAACTTCAAACGCATCAGCCTACGATTCCCTGGTTTATCGGCTGATTTGTTCTAACTTCACTGGTGCGATCGAGCTTTCCAGCTAGCGCTTGCTCATCGCCCTGGATTACAAGCATTTCGGAAACTGGTTTGCTACTGACTCTGTTTCTAGTTGGTGCAGGACTTTCTCGCCGGGTGCTGATCGCTGTGGGCTGGAAGCCGATGCTGTAGGGGGTAATTCTGTGGATTTTTATCAGTACGCTGTCACCCGGCGTCATTTGAGATTTTCGGTTTGCTCGGTTGCTGATTCGTGGGAGCGCCTGGTGAGGTGTGGGCGTAACCGAAGGTAAAAGTTTTGTTAGAGAAAAACTTCTACCTGACAAAACTAAGCTGAGCTAGAGCAGCAGGAATCTGGTGCGGCAGGTAGGCCAGTTGACCAGTCTGCTGATTAACTTCCTAATCAACCTGCTGGTCTTGCTGGGCCTACACAGCACGGATGCAGGGCGGCAGGTTTGTTGTTTTGAAAAGATCTTCAGGGGTCAAGACAGAGGCCACAGAGCGCAGAGGACAGGGGGAGATAGCCCCTCTCCAATGGTCGTTGAAGTAAGTAACGGCTGCGTTCTCAACAGTTGCTGGGTTAATAAAGCCATCAACGTAAATAGAAACAACCTGGATAACGGTGCGGGCCGCTTTATTCACAATAGCGGCATGGTCAAAATTAACCTACTGTGCCAGGAAGAGCCGTTGCCGATGCAGAATAAGCTTTAACTAAATTATGCTTTCCTCAAAAGCCTTCTTGAATGAACTAAAATGACAGAATCTGGTGTGGTTCCGTCCTCAATGCATACCTATAAATTGACGGGAGATGATATGAAACAAGGTCTAATTGCAGTTTTGATAATGGGGGTTGGCGCGGCTTTATGGACAGCATCTCCAGGTGTAGCTCAGCCTCTACATCTAGCAGCAGTTGATTCACCGACCCCGGCTTCGGCAACGGTGCTGGTTGATCAGGGGCTACAGCAATCAGAGCAGGGCAATCACCGAGCGGCAATTCTGAGCTACACGAGAGCGCTGCAAATCGATTCCCAGTATGCACCGGCTTATCTCAAGCGAGGGATTTCTTACCACGAAATTGGAGATTATCAACAAGCACTTGACAACTTTCGAGAAGCGGTGAGGATTGAGCCTGGTAATGCTGAAGCCTACTATAACCTGGGTGAAGCTTATACACACTTTAATCAAACCGATCAATCAATTGAGAATTTTACTCAAGCTATTCAGCTAAATCCAGACTATGCTGAAGCTTACAACAGCCGAGCCGTAGTTTATGCAATGAAGGGCGAGCTTGATCAGGCTCTGGTAGATTTGAATCAGGCAATCTCAGAGAATTCCGAGTATGCCGATGCCTACTATAATCGAGGCAAAACTCACACCGAACTAGGTAATGCTGAAGCTGCTATTGAAGACTATAGCGCTGCACTACGCATCGATTCAGATTTGGCGAGTGCCTATGGTAATCGAGGCTGGCTCTACTTTCAAACCGGCAACCGCACTTCGGCAATTATGGATTTGGAGAAAGCTGCCGACTTATTCCAGCAACAGGGGGAGCAGCAAAGCTATCTTCAAACCAGAATGCTGATCCAGCAAGTGCAGCAATCCTGGTAAAAAATGTGAGTGAACATCTGTAGTTGGTTAATGATAGAAGGGTAAACTGAGCGAAAGCTTTCCTGAGGTAGACTAGCTTAAGCACTGCCTGACTGTTGAAGCCAATGACGGCGCAGCACTATGCCAGCGATTAAACTCGCGGTGAAGAAAGCTGTGAAATACACCAGGCTAATGAACCGAATATAGAGCGGTGGCGCGATCCCCTCAACTTCCACCCGG
Source organism: Pegethrix bostrychoides GSE-TBD4-15B (assembly GCA_019359155.1). Lineage (GTDB taxonomy): Bacteria > Cyanobacteriota > Cyanobacteriia > Elainellales > Elainellaceae > Elainella > Elainella bostrychoides. The sequence continues at coordinate 63,594 of JAHHHV010000067.1, read as the reverse complement.
TGTGCCACCCGAATTGGCGAAAACTGTCGAGGGCTACCGGCAATTGGCGCAACAGTTGCAGTCACCTGATGGGGCGCGCCGTCAAAGAGCTGCTGCTGCCAGGTTAGCTCACCCGTTTGGTTTGACTGCCCGATAAAATTGAACACGGGTTTGTTATCTTCTAGTCCCACCACTTGCAGCTTAACTGCAACATCAGGCAGGGGCTCATCGGTTGCAGCATCGGTAATTTTTACCGTTTGGGTTGCCAGTTGTCCCACCGTGGACTCTGTCGCTCCAGCTAGCTGAACCTGAACGTTTTGGGCCTGCTGGACTGTCGGAGTCGCTGGAGCCGTCGGAAACATCGGATTGCCCGCATGGGATTCTGCCAGTTCAGCGCTCATGTTGATCGTTAAAAGCACGACAATGGCCAGAACAGTTACCCCACTCAGCAGCATTCGCGCCGGTTGAGGAGCAATTTCGCCAGCTTGTGGAGACTGATTGCCGCCCAGCACCCAGCCGCCTCCCAGACCGACCAGCAGCAAAATGACTGCCAGAATCGCCAAGTTGCGATACTTGACCGGGTTTTCCGGGATGGCAAAAGAAATGACCTGCTCGAATGGCTCAAACGCGCCTGCAAGCTGGGGAGTGACTCTGACTTCGGCTCGATAGGTTCCCCGGATCGGCAGCGTCTGTTCAAATTGCAGCTTGCCGGATGGCGCGGCAGACTCTAACTCCAGCAGCGTCGTGCCTTCCACAATTGGAAAGTCCGAGGTGAACCAGGGCGATTTGGCGGGTGTCAGCAGCCGAAGCTGAATGTTTGCGTTTGCTAGCGGCGTTTGGTTTGAATCAACGGCCTGTAGTGTGAGCTGCGTTGGCGCTGTGGCTGGGATAACCTGGTTGAGTGGCGGATCAGTCTGAAGTTGAATGGCTGTTTGAGAGGCACCCGACAGGGCACAGAGCCACACGGTTGCGCTGACAGTTGCTGCCAGGAAGAAACCCAGATATTTGATTGATTTCATGGAATTCTGCTCAGAGTTCTAATATTGACCCGACTGACCCGCCCCTAATGACAGGCAACCATCAACGTATGATGCCGAGTTTTATGCACAGTGTCATGGGCAGGTGGGTAGGTCGAGAAATAGAACGTCCACAAAACCAACATACAGAGACCGATTAACAAACCGGCCTGTACGGGAAGCGAAAGCGTCATTTGCTGGGTGCGTCGCCACACCCGAGAAGATGTACTCACCATAGTTCTGTGCCTCGCAGATAGCTTGATGGACGGCTGAACGCTCGGCGGGCATCCTGGCTGAGAGCTGTAAAGGCTCATCACAGTTGCGAGACAGCATCGGGCTTGCACCGAATTTTCCCCATTGCTTCTGATAGCTGCTCCCTATCAGAACCGAGCGCGTTGCTTAGCTTAAGCTACCACCTTTCTAAACTGGGGATAATTAAATTTCGTGTTCCGAGCTGTTTGGGCTGTTCGGCGTGAATCCCAGCAAATTAATCGGGGCAGCAGGGGCAGAGCTTTAACTCTATATTTAAGAAAAGCCTGACGAATTATTTGGTGACATGCGGTTTCTTCAATTCTCGCAAATCTGCCTGAGCAGCGCGTTTCTGCTGTCAGCGCAGGCTGCAACCTTTGCCCAATTCCCTGCCCAAACTCTAAGCGATGGGGCCAGATCTGCAATTCCTAGACCCAGGCTCTCGATTCCTGAACTACCGCCTATCCAGCCCGTCTGGCCCGAACCCGTTGAAGCGCCCGTGCGATTGGTCCTGAGCCGGAGCGACCGCCGCCTCTACCTCTACCGGGGCAGCCAGCAGGTGAGGAGCTACCCGGTTGCGGTTGGCAAGTCTGGCTGGGAAACGCCGCTTGGCACATGGGCAGTGAACAACATGCTGGAGCACCCGTCCTGGGAGCATCCGTTCACCGGAGAGATTGTGCCTCCCGGTCCCGATAATCCGCTGGGCGAGCGCTGGATCGGGTTTTGGACCAATGGCCGCAGCTATATTGGCTTCCACGGCACACCGACCAGAGATTCCATCGGTCGGGCAGCTTCCCACGGCTGCGTGCGGATGTTTAACGAGGATATTCGAGAGCTGTATGGCCTGGTTCAGCTCGGTACGCCGGTTGTGGTTCAGCCTTAATATGCGATCAATTGGGAGAAGTTGTCCTCTCAATGAATCGCAACTGGAATAGATTTGAATATTTCACGCTGATTTTATTTTCGTAAGCTATGGCTGAATCAAATGAACTACATCTAAGAATGAGAATCTATCTCAAACATTCTCAGATTAAGGAATTCACCATAGATTTCATCAAGATTGCCGACAAACTTTCTGAGCTATTCACAATTTTTCTTCTAATATATGAAATCTGAGAACTAGAGTAATTTGTCAGGAATTGGCATGGAGAATCGAATTATTGCTCAATCTAAATTACGGCATGGGCATTATCTGTTCAGGCGAGGTATGGCAGCAGCGGCAGGCGCTTGGGTCATGTTATTCCTGGTAGGCATGGCCCCAGGCTGGGCTGCTGCGGGAGAAACAGACAGTGCAGAAACAGACAGTGCAGAACACTCTGTCTCTGCTAGCGAGACTGGCTCTCCCAAAACGCCACCCCCCGCACCTACTGAATTTATTGCTGCCTGGATTGCGGATCTTCAGCAGTCCAGTGAACGCTGGATTCAAGTTGATTTGTCTGATCAGAAGCTGATTGCCTGGGAGGGCGATGTTCCGATCTATTCAGCTATCGTCTCGACGGGTCGTGTTGGGGATTGGACACCACCAGGTGTATATGCAGTCGAGACAAAATACAGAGTGACTTCAATGCAGGGAGAAGGCTACAATATCCCCGATGTGCCGTACGTGATGTACTTTTTCGGCAGCTATGCAATTCACGGTGTCTACTGGCACGACAACTTCGGCGCTCCGGCCAGTCGAGGCTGTGTCGGGCTAGAACCCGAACAGGCCGCATGGCTGTTTGGCTGGGCCAGCGAAGGAACACGAGTGATTGTGCAGGAATGATCTCAATCGAGAATGATTATTAACCTCGTTCTGAAATATAGGGTTGCCATAGACGGCAATATTGCGTTAAATGAATGAGGTTGAATAGCAGGAGTGTTCTTGGCGATGGTAGATGTTGGAATGAAGCAAAAAATTCAGCTTGGCTGCAAATTTGCTTTGATGGCTGTGAGTTTAGGATTACCTTGCGCCGTGTCGCTGGGGGGACGCACCCAGGCCAGCACTCAACCAGTTCCAGCCGTGGCTAGCGCACCTTCGGCCCAGCTTCAACCAAATCCACAGCCCGCTGCCACAGACGAACTAACCGTCGAAAATCCGGCAGAAATTAGGCAACTCCAGCCCAGTCAACTGCCAGCTAGCGACTGGCAGGGATCTTCTTTCCCGGTCGAAAATCTGCAAGCCTACAGTTCTGCTTTTGGCTACCGTGAATCACCAACCGGAGGCTATACCCAGGAGTTTCACTATGGCCTGGATATGGCTGCTCCAGAAGGCAGTTATGTGCACAACTGGTGGACAGGTACTGTGAAGCAGGTCTCGGACGACACAAACTGTGGAACGTCAGTTGTGGTGCAGTCGGGTGACTGGACAGCGACCTACTGCCACATGCAGGGCTATACGGACTCGGACGATCAGGGCCGCTACAACATTGATCGCGAAATCGGATTACAAATCCGCGAAGGGCAACTGCTGCCCGCAGGAGCCAGAATGGGTCGGGTTGGGATGACGGGGCGAACGACCGGTCCCCATCTTCACTGGACGCTCAAATATGCCGGCAACTATGTCGATCCCGGCTACGTTCTGCGAGCTATGTACCAGGGGCAGCAGGCCCAGAAGACTCCTTAGATCTGGGTTGTCTGGTGCTTCACAGGAACTGCCAGTGCAGCCTCTACCAGGTCGGATAGAACGGAGGCAGCCCTTCCACTGGCGGATAGTAGTGCGGCTCCTGTATCGGCTGATTCTGCATGGGCGGGAAGCCTGGATCGAATTGGGATTGGCGGTTGGCAGACGAAGGAGGTTGCCCAGACAGGAACTGTCTGACCTGCTCGACTGGAATCACCACTTCATCCTCAATTTCGCCCTGCGTAATCCCAACCACTCTGCCGTCTGCTTCTAGCGGCCCGCCCGAATTGCCAAAGGTAATCGTGCCCTGCCGTAGCGTCAGACAGGGGGCCACAGCCAGACAGTTCTGCGTGGTGCCCAGCAGGGTGGAATCTTTGATCGTTAGAGGCTGGTCGTTGGGAAACCCGATCGCCCGCACCGCTGTGCCCTGTCCTGGAGAAGCCTCAGCCAGTGCAGCGACAGGAAACTGCGCTCTGGGAACGAACAGCAGGGCCAGATCATACTCAGGCGATTGGCGAATAATTTCGGCATTGAAGATTTCGCCCTTGCCACCCAACTGCACCGGTGGCCGATTGCCCATATTGGCAATCACATGGTAGTTCGTCAGCACGACTGCGCCCTGTCCTGGGTCGATGCCAGCAAGCTGGGGAGCAATTGAAACACCCGAAGCACAGGCTAGCTCGTTCCAGCCTTTTGGGGTTTTGACGCAGACGGTCGCACTGGGTACGGTTGCGCTAGGTACGTCGGCTTGGGCTTGGGAAGGGCGGAGCGCATTCAGCAAAGTTCTACCGCTGCCAACTGCATCCGACGAATCTGCTTTTGACGTGAACCAGAGCGTCCCTAGCGTTCCCAAACCCACTCCTAATAGCAGTAGGCTAAGCATTCGCAAAAGACTGAACGGGCGCGGCTTATTCTGGAAGGGGCTGTGAGAAGAATCCGAAGGAGGGGTCATACGGATGCTCTTGAAGAAGATGGCTCTACTATGGCAGATCGGATGTGCTGTCTGCCACCCAAGCGGCCACAGAGCCTTAGCCCAGCCAACCTAAAAAAGTTTGTAGCAGCAACCAAATATTGAGTCCGACAATGATAGTGGCCACTGCCCAGGCCAGAACTTTCAGCCAGCGAGGATTGACAAATTCTCCCATCAGCCGCCGGTCGCTAGTAAACATCACCAGAGGAATCACCGCAAAAGATAGCTGTAGACTCAGAACTACCTGGCTGAGCACCAAAAGCCGTCCCGTGCTGCGTTCACCAAACCAGATGATTGCAATTAGGGCAGGTACAATGGCTAACAATCTGGTGGCTAGACGACGCACCCAGGACGGCAGTTGAATTTGCAAAAATCCTTCCATGACGATTTGCCCTGCCAAGGTAGCCGTCAAGGTGGAGCTTTGCCCGGACGCTAGCAGGGCCAGACCAAAAATGGCGCTGGCAGCACTGACGCCTAATAGGGGAGACAATAGGGCGTAGGCGTCCTGAATTTCAGCAATATTCTGATAGCCAGAAAAATGAAACGTTGCCGCAGCCACAATCAAAATGGCTGAATTGATCAGCAGAGCCAACGACAGGGCCACCGTTGAGTCAAGCGTGCCAAATCGAATCGCCTCCCACTGCTTCTGGCTCGTAGGCTGCCAAGCACGGGTCTGAACAATTGAGGAATGCAAATAGAGATTGTGGGGCATCACAGTTGCTCCCAGAATTCCAACTGCGATGTAAAGCATCTCAGGGTTTCTCAAAATCTCTCGATTTGGCAAATACCCTTGCAATATGCTGCCGAAATTGGGTCGAGAGAATAAGATCTCAGCGCTAAAACAAAGGCCAACCGTCACAACCAGCACAAGCACCAACGCCTCTACGTAGCGAAAGCCCTTGCCTTGCAGAAACAGCAGTGCCAAAACATCCAGAGCTGTGATGCAAACGCCCCAGACTAGAGGCAGCCCAAACAGCAGTTGCAAAGCGATGGCGCTGCCCAGCAGTTCAGCCAGATCGCAGGCCGCAATTGCAATTTCGCAGAGCACCCACAGCAGAAAGCTGACCGAAGGGCTGAAATAGTCCCGGCAAGCTTGGGCCAAGTCTTTGCCAGTTGCCACACCTAACCGGACGCAGAGCGATTGCAGCAGAATCGCCATCAGATTGGATAACAGAACCACGCTGAGCAGACTGTATCCAAAGCGGGAGCCAGCCGCAATATCAGTTGCCCAGTTGCCGGGGTCCATGTAGCCCACTGAAACCAGATAGCCCGGACCCGCATAGGCCAGCATCTTGCGCCAGAAGCCCTTTTTCTCAGGAATCGCAATTGTTCGATGCACTTCCGACAGGCTGGGCTTCAATGAAGGCATGGCTAGATTGATTTCATAATTGTTTCATAATTAATCATAGGAGAGAATGGGTAGCATTTAATCTGCCGCTGTAAAGAGGATCAGTTAGACTCCTGTAGTTCCTGCAACACAGTGTCAACCTGCTGAAACTCTTCTGTTTTGCCCTGCTGCTGAAACAGATCGCGCGCTTGCTCCAGGGCGGCAATTGCTTCTCGAATACGGCCTCGCTCTTTCAAGGCCATGCCGAGATGGTAGTAGGAGCTGGCGTCCTGAGGGGAAAGCTTCAGCACCTGCCGATGGGCCACAATTGCCCGCAGGGTGTCCTGCTGCTCCAGCAGAATGTCGGCTATGGCTTTCTGAGCTTCTACCAGGTCGGGTTGCAGCTGCACGGCCTGCTGATATTCTCGCAGCGCCTGCTCCGAGTCGCCCTGAATTTGAAAAATCCGGCCAATCTGCAAACGAACGGTGGGATTGTCTGGATCAAGCTGAACGGCGCTTTGAAAGGTGGTAATCGCCTCAGCCACATTGCCCTGGCCGATTTGGGCAATTCCTAGATCGAGCAGCAGGCTGCCGTCGCGTGGCGCTAAGGCAATGGCGGTTTGCAGCACTTCGACCGCTTCGCCGTAGCGACCTTGCTGCAACAGCAGCAGCGCTATGAACTGATAGGCCGTTACGTTTTTCGGGTCAACCGCTACAACCTGTTGAAATGCAGCTAGGGCACGAGCCTTGTCCTGCTGCCGCAGCAGCACCGTGGCCAGACCTAAATGGGCGTTGGCGTTCTTGCTATCTAGCTCAATCGCTCTCCGGTAGGCATTGGCAGCGGCCCCGTTATCGTCCGCGTTCGCCAAACTGTACCCCAGAGCATAGTAGAAATCTGCGTTGCTACCATCTAGCCCAACCGCCTGCTGGAACGCTGCTGCTGCTGCCTGAAAGTTTGACTGAACTGCCTGCAAGTAGCCGATTGCAGAATAGATCTGGGAATCCTCCTGATCAATCGTGGCGGCATGTTGATAAAGCGCCAGCGCTTCTGGAAATTTGCGCGCTTCGGTTAGCTCCTGACCCTGTTCAAACAAGTCATTCAGCTCTTGCTCTGCGGCAATATCGCTCAGGGTTTGCCCTACCGTATGGGCCTGAGCGGGTTGAGGAGCAATACTCACACCGCTAATCAATAGTCCAACTGTCAATGCCCGTCTCACTGGTATTACTCCTCAATCGTTTTTCCCTTAAACTTCCTCTATTCAGGCGGCAGCGGATTCTTGAACTCTCGTGGCCCCTGGTAGCCAGACAGATCTGCTAACTCGGCCAGACTCTTCTCGCCGGTAGAGCGCTGACCGTTGATTTCCCAGGTCGGGTAGCCTTCAATTTTAGCTACCTGGCAAGTGGCAGTTGGGCGGCGATCGGGTTCCGAACATTCAATGTAGGGCACAAATTCCATCGCCTCTTTGCCAAAAGTCTGCTTCTGCTTTTGGCAGTGCGGACACCAAAACGCGCCATAGAATTTTGCTCCGGTTTCTGTCAAATGCTTAGCTAGCGCAATTTCTGATTCGCCAGAGGTCGTTGTGATCGCAGAACCACCCGGTGACTGTGATTGATTTGCTTGGACAAACTGGGGATTGCTCATTGCAAACAGACCCAGTGAACTGACAGCCATCAGCGTAAAGGTGATCAGTCCGCCAAAAACGATCTGAGTCACGTCTTCCCAGTCGCGCCCCAGAATAGACAGCAGAAATAAGCTAAACGAACAGATCGCAGAGATTAAGCAGTAGATGCAGACGGCTTTGATTACGAAAGCTAGGAGCAGCATTAGATAGGCGCTGAACACCATCATTGCCGTACCGCCCCAGAACAGAAAAACACCTGTCCAGCGGTCAACTTCTTCGCGCAGCAGCTTTTTCTCTGGTGAACTGATCAACATCGGGGCAATGGCAAACCCAATCATAGCCAGGTATGCCAGCAGTCCAAACAGGGCTAGCGGCAGCCCGAACGCATTAGCGTAGGGGCTGTTGAGAACGATGTTGCAGCCTTCAATTGGGCAGGCGGTTTTACTGCCTGAGAGCTTGGTGTAGGTCATGTAGGCCGTGACAACTGCACCCACGGTAGCGACACCCGCCATGATAGGCCGTTGCCAGCGGTGAAGCCAGGGCACAGGGCGTTTACTGCGAGGCACTCTATTTCGCGAAGTGTTTGTTTGTGACATATTGGATAGATTCAGTAGAATGACAAAACTAGATGTAGAGCGATACGTTGAAGACTCATGCCCTTGTCAGGAAAGCAATTCAAAAAATATGCTAGCTCAATCTCACTGAAACAACACAGAAAATTTAGATCGCAGATTCAGATGTTGATCAAAAAAGTAGATACTCCTGAAATAATCAAAATGCCTCCTGTTAGCGTAGCTTCATAGCGCTCCAGGAAATCAAGCTTTACTTTGAGTCTTTCAATCCCTTTACAGCCCAGAGCAACTAACAAATTCATGCCTAGAATCGTAACGCATAGATAGATGAGTGAAACTGCTGCAATCGCTAGCCAGCCGATGGTTCCAGCTGCAAAATAGTAGGCAGATAGCTCAATGCAGGGTGAAAAGAACATAGCCGTTCCTAACGATGCCAGAATTGCTAATCTTGGTCGTTTGCTAGATACCGGCTGCTCGCCGAGGCTGTTACTTACGTTGTCAATTGATCTGACCATTTGCTCAGATGAAACTCTAGAATCCAGTTGATGTTGATGCGTTCCCCAAAATGACATGAATAGATACAGCAAACCCAAGAGCAGCAAAACTGTAGGAATGACAATCCGAGCAATCGCCTCATAGCTGCTGGCAAGACGATAACCAAGGAAACCGATTGAAATACCGATTAGGATAGTGCTTGCAATGTGAGCGAAACCCGTGAGAATCGTTGCCCACATTGTTTCAAATCGCGACCATTGCTCAGTTTGGCTGATTACAACTAGCGGCACCCAGTGGTTAGGAATTGCAGCGTGAATCAGACTCAGACCCAGACTGCCCCAAAGAATTTGTGAAAATACCACTAAAGCGCTCCTGTCGCTACTTCAAAGCTCTGGTCGCATTGAGAATGGCCAGGAGTGCAACACCCACATCTGCAAACACGGCCTCCCAAAGGGTGGCAAGGCCAAATGCACCGAGCAGGATAAACAACCCTTTGATGGCCATCGCCAGAACAATATTCTGAACGACAATCTGGCGGGTTTTCTGGGCAATTGTGATGGCTTCCGCCACTTTTGAAGGCGCGTCTGTCATCAGGACGACATCAGCAGTTTCAATGGCAGCATCTGAACCCAAACCACCCATCGCCATCCCCACATCTGCTCTGGCAATTACAGGCGCATCGTTGATCCCATCCCCGACGAAAACCACTTTACCCTTGCCAGCGCGATTCAGCAGTTTTTCAACTGCGCCCACTTTGTCTTCAGGTAGCAGTCCAGCAAAATATCCATCTAGCCCTAATTGTCCTGCTACAGACTTGGCCGCAACCTCATTGTCACCTGTCAGCATTACGGTTTGATTCACGCCCAGCTTTTTAAGATCGCGAATCGCCTGGGCTGCATCTTCCTTAATTTCGTCCGTAATCAGAATGTATCCCGCATAGCGACCGTCCACCGCCAAATGCACAACCGTTCCAGCTACTTCGCAGGTGTCATGCTTGATATCTTCGCGATGCAGCAGCCGATCGTTACCTGCCAAAATCACTTGATTACCGACTCTTGCTCGAATTCCATGACCGGCAATTTCCTCGTAATCGGTAACATCTGAATTATCAATCGACTGGGCATAGGCTTCTCGAATTGACTGGGCCACAGGATGATTTGAGTTAGCTTCAGCTTGGGCGGCTAGAGCCAGTAGCTCTGGCTGAGAGAAGCCGTTCTGAGTGACGATCTGGGTGACTCTAAATGTCCCCTTTGTCAGAGTGCCAGTTTTATCGAACACGACAGTTTTGACTGCTGTCAGCGCATCCAGAAACGTAGAGCCTTTCACCAGAATGCCGCGTTTGGCCGCCCCACCAATGCCGCCGAAGTAGCCTAGCGGAATGCTAATCACCAGTCCGCAGGGGCAGGAGATCACCAGTAGAATCAAGGCCCGGTAGATCCAGTCAGCTCGATTTGCGCCCGGAATCACCAGCGGCGGCAGCAGCGCAACTAGTAGGGAAAGCAGAACGACAACTGGCGTATAGTAGCGAGCAAACTGGGTGATAAATTTCTCGGTTGCAGCCTTTTTGCTGGTGGCGTTTTCCACCAGATCTAGCACCTTGGCAATCGAGGATTCACCAAACAGCTTCGTGACAAGCACCGTTAGCGCTCCCGACTGGTTGATCATACCGGCTAGAACGCTGTCCCCAACCCGAATCATGCGAGGCACCGACTCTCCAGTTAAAGCGGAGGTGTCTACCTGGGAACTACCCTCTAGAACTTTGCCATCTAACGGCACCTTTTCTCCAGGCTTGACCAAAATCTGCTCGCCCACTTTGATCGCTTCTGGCGAAACCTGCCTGATGCTGCCATTTATCTTTAGGTTAGCTGTATCTGGACGAACCTCCAATAGGGCCTTGATGGAGCGCCGCGAACGCCCCGCAGCATATTCTTGAAACAGCTCGCCTACTCGAAAAAACAGCATCACAGCTACCGCTTCGGGCAACTGGTGAATTGCTAGTGCTCCCAGTGTGGCGATGGTCATCAGAAAGTTTTCGTCAAAGATTTGCCCTCTGAGAATATTGCGTCCAGCAGTTTTCAGGACTGTCCAGCCGCTCAGCAGATAGGCGGGAATGATCACGGCATACTCAGCGATGCTGTAGGGCGTGTTGTGCAACGGCTCCTTGAAAATAATGCCAATCGCTAGCAGAACCACCGTGAGCAGCACCGGAGGCAGCTCGCGCCTCAAATCAAAGTCACCAGTGCTGCGGTGGTGGCCGTGGTCATCCTCTTGACTGTGATTAGGGGCGCTGGAGTCGTGATCCGCATCATGTTTGTGCCCGTTGGTATAGCCAAGAGTATGAGCAGCCGCTTGAGCTGTTCTCACGTCTGACGGAACTATCGTGTAGCCTAGGGCCTGAATTCGCTCTTCAATAGCTGCTTCACTGACAGCTGCCGGGTCATAGGACACCACGAGCCGCCCTGTTGCAACTGTCACTGCTGCCTCAGCAACTCCTTTCAGTCTTTCGAGACTGCCTTCAATTTTCAACTTGCAGCCCGTACAATCCATGCCACCGATCTGCATCTGTTGAGTTTTCAGCGAAGGGGAAGAAGTCATGACGGTCCACCGACACAATTAACTACTGCTTAAGACCCTAGCACAATTTTTAAATATATGAACGCATATTCATAGATCTAGAATGATTCTCATTTATACTGAGAAAGTCCAGAAATCCTTTTAGCTGCCTTTCCCTGCCTGGAGACTTTATGAGCCAACCCATCCAGCCCGGTTCTCCCTTAGCGTCAGACGCGCCCAACTGTGAGCAGCACTTAATTCACCTGGATAAGGTGCGGCAGGTGCAGGCTAATGTTGTACCAATCGACAAAGCTCAGCAGATGGCAGAGTTCTTTGGCGTTCTGGCCGATCCAAACCGGCTTCGGCTGCTCTCAGCTCTAGCCCAGCAGGAGCTATGCGTTTGTGATCTGGCTGCTGTCACTAAAATGTCTGAGTCTGCCGTCTCTCACCAGCTTCGGGTGCTGCGAGCCGCGCACCTGGTCAAGTATCGTCGGGAAGGGCGCAATATCCACTACGGTTTAGCGGACCAGCATGTGATCAATCTTTACCGCGAGGTTGCAGAGCATCTAGACGAACCTCACTGAAAGATAAGCTGGAAACAAGAATCCCCATGCTCCTGCCCAATCTGCCCGACCGTCTGATCCACACTCAGGATTTGCCCAGTTTGATCCAAGCTGCTGATTCGTCGCTGTTGCACCAGGGTGCTGCTGACCAAATTGCTCAAACATCTGCCCAGCCAGAAACCCAGTCGGCAGAGGATTTCTACGAACTGGGGGTCGAGCTTCACCAAGCCGGACAAGTCGATGCCGCAGTTCAAGCTTACCAAAATGCGATCCGGCTCAATTCCATTCTTGACTCTGCCTACATTAATTTGGGGCTGGCGTTCGTCCAACTAGACCAGCTTGAGAATGCCAAAGACGTCTTTCAGCAGGTTCTAGTGCTTCCTGACCGATCGGAGCAGCCTGCCAGCATTCACACCTTGGCTCACTACAATTTAGCCATCATTTTGAAGCGGCAGGGTGAAATTGCCGAAGCAATCAGAGAAGTTCAGAACGCTCTGACAATTACACCTAATTTTGAATGGGCGCAGCAATTGCTTCAGCAGCTTCAGTCGTGATAAGGAGAACTAAAATTCTGAAACTTAATGTAAAAGTCCTGGAACTTTGGATCAATAACCTTGCTCGATACAAAGAGATATTAAATTAACTCAATCATGCTCAGATTATGCGTAGCAGCGGCGACTCTGATTTTGGTAGCCTGCCAATCTTCTCCTCCACTCAGTCTCCAGCCTGACACAAAACCTAAGTCTGCGACAAAGAACAGTACTGCTGTGGATGCACCAGAAGTACAGTGCCAGGGAGAACTACCAGACTCGCTTCAATCCACTTTTCCAGGCTACCGACTGGCAAAACCTGCGGACTTCGTAGAGCCAATCCAAAAGTTGGACCAACAGCCGCAAAGCTCAGACTATACAAGCCTTTACGGTAATAGCCCTGCCACCTGTTCGATCTTTACCGCCGATTTCAATCAGGATGGACAGAGAGACTACGCAGTGCTGCTGATCAACCAGACTACGAATTATTCGCAGTTTCGTCTATTGCTCAACCGGGGAACTGCGTTTGAGACAGTCAGGCTGACCGACTATGAAAAGCCGCCAGAGCCAATTAAAGGCTTGGTCTATACCGCCATGTTCCTCAAACCCACAGGAGAACTGGGTGCAGCCGCCCGTAGATATTTCCCTATCAAAGCCGATGAGTTAGAATGGCGGCAGTTTGTCAGCAGCCCAACCGTAGAACTATGGAATCCTCCAATTGTCACACCAACTGCTTTTCCAGAGCAATTGCGGCCTGAATACTTCAGATTCGATCAGTTGGGCAGCAGTTCTGCTCTCTTTTACTTCATCAATGGGAAGCTTAGAACGATTAATGTTTCTGATTAGACTTGTCGGCTAGGTGTTGCGATAGAGTCCCAGCAATAACTTGCATGTAGACCGATCAGCATTCAGTTCAGCATTCAGTAAAGTCAATGGTTAAACTTACGCTATGTCTCAGAACATTGTGATCTCCAAGTGCATTTCAATTATAGTCAGAGACTAATCTAATTCAGAAAATGAAGCTAACACTACAAGATAAAGGTCTGTTAACGCTAGGATTTGTGCTATTAATCGCGGGTTCTAGCCTAGCTCAGCACCATCGCTTCATCCGGGCACTCGCCCTATGTGGAACAATTGAGTAGCCCAGTGCGCGGCTTAAGCCCTCAAGAGGTTGAGAATTTGGTGCATGGACGTGGAGCGGGCTATGCCAGAATGGCTGAACTGAACAGTTATCCTGGGCCACGCCATGTGCTTGACTTAAAACAGGAGTTAAATCTCTCGGTTGAGCAGGAGGTTGCGGTTCAAGCAGAGTTTGAGCGGATGCAGGCAGAGGCCAAACGGGTTGGGCAAAAGATCTTGGAGAACGAGCAGCAGCTTAGTGTAGCATTCGTAGATCGGTCAATTACTCCTACTAACTTGCAGGAGCAGACCCAGGAATTGGCAGATCTGTATGGCCAGCTGCGCGCTGTTCACCTCGAAGCCCACCTGCGGATTATGCCCCTATTATCACCTGAGCAAATCGTGCAGTATAACAAACTGCGAGGATATAGCGAATAGTTTTTGTTTTCTCAGATTATAGAGCAGCAGTCCCAACAAACATATGTCTTATCGAACTAAAATAACGCTTCTTTTACCGACACTATAGCGGTAGGTCACTAGCTCATCTCAACCAAGCCCATCATACCCAGGTCTTCATGGTCAAGAATATGACAGTGGTAAACTGTCCTGCCAGCAAAATCTTGAAACGGAATTCGAATTCGAACCGTTTCATTGCCTCTTACAATTAGCGTGTCTTTCCAGGCAGGATAGGGATCAGGCTGTCCGTTGCGGCTGATAATTTGAAATGAATTGACATGCAGGTGGAAGGGGTGATCCATCCGGTCAGGATCGCTGTTGACTAGCTCCCAGTCTTCGACCGTGCCCAGCTTCACAGCAGCGTCAACCCGGTTCATGTCAAATGTTTTGCCGTTGAACAGAAATTGCATTCCCATACCGCTGCCCATACTCATTCCTGCTCCCATTCCTGAAGTTCCCATCGCCATCGACAGCTCAATCCGTCGAGTATTAGTTGGCTCAGGCAGTGCCTCAACTGGAATTAATTGTTTGGGCAGGGGAATTGGGGAAACTTCATCTTGATAAACTAGGGTTGCGAGCAACTGAGGAGACTGAGTGACTGAAGCGTTACCCATGCGGCCCATACCGTTCATGCTATGCATCATTCCCATGCTACCCATATTGCCTATCTCCCCCATCATTCCCATACCGCTCCGGTTATAGGGAAGATTAAGCAATCGATATTGCTTTGGTTCTCGGTCGCCCTTGACTAAAACCTCTGCCCGTTCGCCGGGAGACAGCAACAGTTCTTGCAGTTCAACAGGTTCGGTAATTGCGCCGCCGTCCGTTGCAATTAGATACAGGGGATGATCTTCCAGCGACAATCGGTAAAACCGAGCCGCAGAGGCGTTCACAATTCGCAGTCGCAACAGTCCGCCAGTCGGGATCGAGAAACTGGGATTGATTTGCCCATTCACTGTGAGAGTTGCCCCCTCCCGTCCCTGCATTAGTTCCATGTGGCCAGGGGTAGGGATTTGGCCATTGGCATCCAGCGAGAAGTCTTTCAAAAACAGGAACTCTTCCTGGGCCGCTTGAATTTCTGGGATTTCGTCTAGTGAACCCCGCACGACAAAAATACCGCCTAGTCCTGCAAAGATCTGCTCAGCAACCGTTCCATGCAGGTGTGGATGATAGTAAAATGTACCAGCCGGATGATTGTTTGAAATTGTAAATTCATAATCTAGCGTTTCATTGGAAGGAATGCTCAGAAAAATATTGTCAGCGTTTCCCGTAGAAGGGATGTGCAGTCCGTGGTAATGTAAATTGGTTGCTTGTGGCAACTGATTCTCGAAGCGAATTTTGACAGTATCACCGGGACGTGCTTCTAGCCTAGTGCCTGGGATCTGGCCGTTGTAGCTCATGACTTGGCCCTCCTGGCCGCCAATTCTGTATCTATCTTGACGTGCCATCAGCGACACATTCAACAGCCCTGCTTGGCTGGTTATAACATTAGGGGAAGCCAGCGTAGCCGCTTGATTGCCGGCGCAGCGAGGCAGCAGTACGGTTCCGGCTGCACCAGCACTGAGAGTGAGAAACTGCCGACGGTTGAGGTGAGGCATGATTGACTCCTGATTTAGCTCAGCTATGAAAAGGCTTTATCCTTAGGTTAACCAAACAATATGAACTGAGAATGAAATGGCATCAGGCGTTTCGTTTAATCAAGGGTAACCGCACCGTAAAGGTGCTGCCTTTGCTAACTTCGCTCTGCACCTGAATCGTGCCGTGATGCGATTTGGCAATTGCTTGTGCAATGGCTAATCCTAAGCCTGACCCACCTGTTAAGCGAGAGCGATCGCTGTTGACGCGGTAAAACCGATCAAAAATTCGAGCTTGATCGGCAGCAGGAATGCCGATACCTGTATCCTGTACGGTAATCACGGCGTGGGACTCGTCTTGTCCTAGTGCAATGACCAGAAACCCGCCGTTTGGTGTATGTTGAATTGCGTTCGTCACCAGGTTTGCCAGTAGCCGATAGAGTTGTTCTTCGTCTCCCAAAACAGCAAGCCGCTGTGCTGGGTTGAGCTTGGCATCTAGCTTCACTTCTGCGGCGATTGCCAGGGCGGCAAACTCTTCAACCACATCGCTAATCAGATCATTCAAACAGCAAGGCTGCTGCTTAGTTTTGGCGGGCTGCATATCCATCCGTGTGAGCAGCAGCAAATCTTGCACCAACTGAGCCAGCCGATTATTCTGACGCTCCACAATCTGAAAGGTACTACGCGATTCTGCCTCAGATAGGTGCGGTATTTGGAGCACAGATTCAATCGTGGCGCGGACAGCAGCTAGCGGAGTTCGCAGTTCGTGGGCTGCATCGGCAGTAAACTGCTGAATCTGCTCATAGGATTGGTAAACCGGACGCATCGCCAGCCCAGCCAGCCACCAGCTTGCTAGAGCTACGAGCAGCAGCGTCAGAGGCAAACCAACGACGAGCAGCCACTTCAACGTCAGCAGATGATCGTCGAATTCTTTGAGCGAACGCCCGACTTCCATATAGCCCCAAAAATTACCGGTTTGGGTTTTCAAGCTGAGTGAGATCTGGTGGTAGCGTGTACCGTTTGTATCCTCTAAAGACTGCCAATCCTGCTTTGGTCGTGAAATCAGGTTCTCTGGTTGGTAGCCAATCGTAGCCACGACATGTTTGGCGGGGTTGAGGAACCGCAAATAATATCCCTCCTGCTGCACAATGCCTAAAATGTGCCGTTCGGTCAGCGTTGGTTGGGAGCAGTCCGTGTTTGCCAGACAAATACTCGGCAGCAGAGCCTGCACGGCTGGGCTAATTGTTCCAGGCTGGGCCAGATTTGGCTCCAGCGCGTCATGTAGCGTGCCGGAAACGATTTCTAGCTCTTGGTCTAGCCCATACCAGTGTGCTCGCGCCATTACCTGGTAAATGGCAAAGCCAAACAAGATGAGAATCAAGCCCATCACGCTGGAATACCAGCCTGCCAGCTTAAGGCGAGTCCAGTTAAACAGTTGGTTCTGGTGCATCTGTTAAGTTAAGACGATATCCCAAGCCATAGATTGTCTCAATCATGCCATCACAATCGTAGTCAGCTAGTTTCCGTCGCAGCAGGCGCATCTGGGCCGAAACCACATTGCTGGCTGGCTCAGCCTGCACTTCCCAGAGCGCGTTCATCAACTGGTCTCGGTTAATAATCTGCTGAGGGTGGCGCATGAAGTGTTCTAGGAGCTGGAACTCCTTAGCCGTGAGCTGTACGACATGGGAGCCATCTTCTACCCGAACCGAAACCGTTGAGGTAGCATAGTCAAGCGTCAGCCGACCGAGCTGTAGAGTTTGGCTATAGGGCTGAGCTGAACGACGCTGCAAGGCTCTCAGCCGCGCCAACAGTTCCGCCATGCCAAACGGTTTAACGAGGTAGTCATCGGCTCCAGCATCTAGCCCAGTCACCTTATCGGCCATGCTGTCTTTAGCCGTCAGGATTAAAACAGGTAAGGAATTATGTTGCTGCCGCAGGCGTTTACATAGCTCGATACCAGACAGTCCCGGTAGCAGCCAATCGAAAACCGCCATCGTATAGGATGACCAAGGGGTTTCCAGATAATTCCAGGCTTGAGAGCCATCCTGCACCCAGTCCACGATATATTTTTCGCGGCTGAGAGCCTGCTGAATTGCGCGCCCCAAGTCTGGTTCATCTTCGACTAGCAAAATTTTCATCGCAGTTAATGAAGTCGATAAAGCACAGGCTGCACTACAAGCTTACTAGAAACTCAGCGATTACAGCCTGTGCTTGTTAACGGACAAGGGTTAACTTTTATCCTATTTGTTTAGAATCTGTTGACGGTGCTGCTGGCGATGGGTTTTGCCATCTTCAGTTTTATTTGTGGCTTGCTGGTCGCGGGAGATGGCATCTTTAGCTGCCGTTGCAGGTAAGGAAACAAAGCTAGAGAAAGCAGCAGCGACTAGCAGGATCGCAAGTAGAATACGTTGCATGGAAAGTCTCCTTGATAACTAAACGGAAAATAAACGAATCACAGCTTTGAATTTCTGTAGATTCTGTAAGTTTTGCCAAAGCTAGATAACCATGACTTGCTTTGGTTTGCTTAACTTCCATTATCTAGAACAAAAATGAAAACGATGTGAAAAATGTATCTCGTAGCACTTAATTAAATATCTTTTGATGCAGCCTAATGTCTGAATATGTATGTATGTTGGCAACACCAATTCGCTGAAATTCAGAGCCATTCAAATATTTTGCATATACTTCATACCTCCAGACCTGCTCAGAGCGGTCAGAGGTTCTCACGCCTTGCATAGAGACAGTAAAAGTATTACCTGGCTGAATATATAAATTTAGATCAATTAAAAGGCTGAATTCTGTTGTGGTAGCAAAGTGTGGGATTAGTTTAAACTGCTCATCTGTGACTTGAATGCATTCAACAGTTAGCCCAGATGGAATATAAATTAGCAGAGAGGCTAATTGCTCTTGGGTTAGAATCTCAATAAAGTGAGTAGAGCTAGGTAGATGGACTCGATTTGGATAAGCACCGCTACAAGCAATATGAGCTTGCTTTGCTCTAAATCGCTCACCTGACAGCCAGACGAAAGCAACGGGTAGCAAAGATGTTAATACAATAAGAGTATTCATAGTAGAGAAACCACAGAGTCGTTAGATCACTTCCCTGTGGTAAATGGTTTGAACTAGTGGTGTGATTGTACAATTACCAACTTACAGTTCAAAAGTGAATTGGGCATGAAATTTGATTGAATGAAATGGCAAATACATCAAAAAACGATGATCACCTCAGCTGAAGCAATCACCGTTCTATAAAAATCTACAATAGAGGTTCTACTTGGTAAAGGTAAAGCGTCCATTCACCTTCTCGCCGCCAACATCCGACAGAATTGCAACCCTATACTCTCCAGCCGCAGTAGCAGGCAGCAAAACCGTATAGTGCTTACCTGCTGCATCATACTCCATATTCAATGATTGCTGAGTACCATCTGGTAATTGAACCTGTGCGATGACTTTAGCACCGGGAATCGCTTCATGGTTGTCGCCCTTTTGCAGAAAGAAGTCGAGATGCGTGCCGTTGGCTTCTGCTCCAGGAATAAATTCTAAGTGATAGGGACCTGATTCAATCACCTGTCCGCCCTGTCCACCGTGGGAGTCAGACGATTCCACAGCCGTAGTTTGGGACGCAGCAGGGGATTCTGGAGTTGGAGAATTGGTAACGCTGCTCTCAATGGGAACGCTAGCCGTAGGGCTGCTTTCAGTGGTTGCTTGATTGCCGCCGCTAGCACAGCTTGCTAAGCCGAAAAGACCAAGACTCAAGATACCTACAATAGAAAGCTTGAACTGCATAAATTATCCTCAAATTAACAGCAAAATCACTGAATGAAATCAAGAGTTATCACCAGTCTGTCAGCATAGCATTCGCTTTCTGATCAACTCTCCCATCTTGCTCGATTACATCTGAGCTAGGATCGGCTTTGTCCAACTGTTGAGGCACCAGAAACCGACCGAACTGCGCGTATAGGGCAGGCAGCACCAGCAGCGTCAGCGCTGTCGAGGTAAACAGTCCTCCCAGTACCACAACTGCCAACGGCTGGAGAATTTCCTGCCCTGCTCCGCCGCCAATCACCAGCGGCACCATGCCCAAAGCAGAGGTTAAAGCCGTCATTAAAATTGCCACCAGTCGCTCCATCGAGCCATCGACAATTACCTGCTGAAGGGGCATTCCCCGCGCCAGCTTACTGTTGTAGTTATCGACCAGCAGCAAGCCGTTACGAGTGGCCACACCAAATAGGGTGATGAACCCCACTAGCGAAGCCACCGAGACAACGCCGCCCCCTAGCGCAATCGAAAAGATACCTCCCACTAGAGCCAGCGGCAGGTTAATCATAATCATCAGCATTCCGGCGACTGATTTAACCGCAAAGTACATCAGAACCGCCATAACAACGATTGCCAATCCGCCAAAAATCAGCAAATTGCGGCTCGCCTGCTGCTCCGATTCAAACTGTCCACCATATTGAATAAAGTAGCCAGACGGCAATGGCACAGATGCTTTAACCCTAGCCTGAACATCTTCGATAACTGATCCTAAATCGCGTCCGGACACGTTAGCTGATACAACAATTAAGCGCGACACGTTCTCTCGGTTGATCGTGTTGGGACCAGTGCCGTAGTCAATTTGTGCAACTTGAGCCAGAGGAATTTTCTGCCCCGTAGGGGTGTCTACCAGTAAATTACGAATCGTCTCTGTATTATTCCGAGCCTCGTCTTTCAGCCATACCACCAAGTCAAACAACTGTTGTTCCTCCAGAACCTGAGATACAATCCGACCATTTAGAGCCGTTTCAATCATTTCTGAAAGTTGCCCGACGCTCAGACCATAGCGCGCTGCTGCTGCCCGGTCGAACTGAATTTGCACCTGTCGAATCGGCACTTGTGGCTCTAGCTGCAAGTCTACCAACCCGTTCACATCTCGGACTGCGGCTTCGACCTCGCTACCAATCGAACGCAGTTCTGCTAAATCAGGGCCAAAGATTTTGATTGCGATTGCGCTGCGTACCCCCGACAATACTTCATCCATGCGGTGACTGATAAATCCACCGATGCTGGGAGCCACACCCGGAATACGGGCAAATTCAGCCCGAATCGTTTCAATTGAACCTTCCCGATTCTTCATGCCCTCAGCGCTTAATTCTACATCTACATGCCCCAGGTTTACGCCTCCGGCATCTGCATCCCCCGGAGCGCGTCCCGACCGCAACTGCACTGATGAAAAGCGCGGATCGCCTTTGAGCGCATCCTGCATTGCTAATCCTGCTTGATTGGTTGCTTCTAAAGACACGCCCGGATACAGCAACATGGCATTGACCAGAGAAGGTTCTTGGAACTCTGGTAGAAATACGCGACCTAAACTGGTGAAGACCAGCAGAGAAGCAATCAATGATGCAGCAGCAATCATCAAAACTATCTTGGCGCGCCGAACCGCAAAATGGAGTGCTGGACGATAGAGCCGCTGGGAGAACGCGCTCACCCAGGTTTCGTCACTCGGCAAATTTTGACGGGCTAACAGAATTGCACAGAGGGCTGGAGATAGGGTCATTGCCACAAACGTAGAGGCAAAAATGGAGACTAGATAGGCAATTCCCATTGGCGCAAAGATGCGGCCCT
Organism: Pegethrix bostrychoides GSE-TBD4-15B; assembly: GCA_019359155.1. Lineage (GTDB taxonomy): Bacteria > Cyanobacteriota > Cyanobacteriia > Elainellales > Elainellaceae > Elainella > Elainella bostrychoides. Next base: position 42,363 of record JAHHHV010000067.1, on the reverse strand, counting down.
CCACTCCAGTGAGACTGAAAATGGGCGCGAACACAACCGCGATGATCACGGTCGAGAAGATGACGCTGACCCGCACTTCAACTGACGTGTCGTAGACTACTTTGAAGGGATGCTCTGGTGTACCTTCAAGCTGGTTTTTGCGTAATCCTCGATAGGCATTCTCCATATCGACAATCGAGTCATCAACGACTGATCCAATTGCTACTGCCAGACCGCCCAAGGTCATTGTGTTGATGCCCTGTCCAAAGGCATTGAGGATCAGCATCCCAATCAATACCGACAACGGAATGGCGCTGAGGGTAATCACTGCTGTGCGCCAGTTCATCAAAAACAGCAGCAGAATCACTGACACAATAATGATGCCATCGCGCAGGGAACCCAACACATTCTCAATCGATGCCTCGATAAAGTTTTCCTGTCGGAAGGTTTCGATTACCTTGATATCTTTTGGCAATCCCGCTTTTACTCCCTCCATTGCTTGTTCAATCGCTTGAGTGACGGTTGGCGTGTCGTTCATCGGCTGCTTATTCACCACGACGACGACTGCCGGCTGACCGTTTACACTGCCATCACCTCGCTTCAAAGCAGCACCGAGCTGGACCTCTGCCACATCGCGCAATAGCACGGGTTTACCATCACGAGCAGCGACAACCGAATAGCCCAACTGATCGATCGACTCCAATCGCCCTACGCCCCGAATGATCATTTCCTGATCGGGCGTGGTTAGAAATCCTCCGGCAGCGTTGACATTGGCTGCTTCCGCCGCCTCCGTGACTTCCGACAGCGAGACGTTAAAAGCAGACAGTCTAGCTGGATCAACCAGCACCTGATACTGCCGCACATCGCCGCCGTAAGCAATCACCTGCGAAACGCCGGGAACCGCCAACAGCCGGTTAGTGACATCGCGATCAACTAGCCGCCGCACTTCCATTAAGGAAGTGGTTTCAGCAGTGAAGGCATACATTAGCACGGTGCCAATCGGGGAAGAAACGGGCGAAATTTGCGGAGTTCCAATGCCTTCTGGCAGCTTTTCCTGCACCTGTTGCAGCCGTTCAGTCACGAGCTGTCGAGCTCGATAGATATCTGTACCCCAGTTGAAGATCACCTTAACCACAGAAATGCCGACCGCAGAGGATGACCGCACTGTTTCCACGCCCGGTGTCCCGTTCACAGCGCTCTCGATTGGTAACGTAATCAGGGACTCAACTTCTTCGGGAGCTAGTCCAGTTGCTTCAGTTTGGATTTCTACCTGGGGTGGAGCAAAGTCGGGAAACACATCCAGCGGCATTCGAGTCAGATTATACGCCCCCAAAACCGTGATTAGAATGGCCCCAATCACGACCAGCCAACGCTGGACGATCGACCACTTCAAAATAGCGTTGAGCATGGCTTAAGTCTAATAGGTTAAATATCAATGGGATTTATGAGGCGTTTCCTGCTTTTCAACAGGTTCAGTCGCTAGAGCAGGTGAATTAGTTTCCAAGCTGTTGTAAAGCGAGAGATCTGGAGCCAGGGAATGCCGAACGCGACGACTAGCCCACCAAGTCCCTGCGGCAAAGGTACTCGCTGCAATGGCAGTACCGCTGATGGCAAATATCCACCAGGGTAGAGTATTTACAGCATTTGTCTCTGCTGTTGATTCTGCTCCTGTTGCTTCCGCTTCTGGTTTGGCACTGCCTCCCCGTAAGGATTGAGTATAGAGTTGTGCGGCTCTTTGAGTTACGATCATGTCTCCCTCAAATAAACCATTTTGCACTTCAACCCATTCACCCGCTGTTTTTCCCAGTGTAACTTCCACAGACTGATAGGCGCTCCCATTTTTCACATAGACCGTCTGTGTACCGTTCACTTCAATGAGTGCTGAACGGGGAATGGCCAGCACTGGCTCTGCCGTGCGATCTGTGATCACTTCTATGTCAGCAAACATACCCGGCTTTAAGGCACTGTCAGGGTTATCGATTTCCGCTTTGACCGGCACAACGCGAGTTTCCCCTTCTACTACTGCCCCCACCACTGTTACCCGTCCCTGAAAGCTGCGGTCTGGGAATCCTGCCACCGTGACGCGCACCGGCTGGCCAATCGCGACTTGATTTAGGTCTTTCTCATAGATGTTGGCGGTAGCGAGAACCGTGCGGTCATCCACAATCGTCATCAAAGCGGCTCCCGCATCTTCGGCAGATTGGCCCAGCGTCACTTCGCGATCGGCAACTCGACCTGAAATTGGCGCTGTGATCGTGATCGTGCCATCTGGGTTGGCTTGCGTTCCCAACTGTTTCAGGCGAGTGCTGTAGGTGACAGTACTCAGTGCAGCTCGATCTTGCGCCACTTTAACAGCAGTTTGAGCGCGTTGCAGGTCAGCCGAGGCTTCTAGAACCTGAAGCCCACTCTTTGCTTCAGTAAGAGCATTTCGGGCAGTAGCCAGCCGCGCCTCCGATTCTAAAACCTGCCGACGCGGGAGTGCGCCCTGCTGAGAGAGTTCCTGATCGCGGTCGTACTGCTCTTGCGCCACTCGCAGCTCGGTTTGAGCCTGGGCAATCGCGGTTTGAGCAATCTGCTGCTGCTGCTGATAGTTTTGCTGCGCTAAGCGCAGATTTGTTTGGGCTTCTTGAACCGTACCAGATGCTTCCGCCCGTCGATCCAGAGCGGCAACGCGCAATTCTGCCAGTTCTGCGCTCGTGATCATCGCCAGAGCTTGACCCTGCCGTACCGTATCTCCAGGCTGCACATACAGCTTTACGACTGTTCCACCTGCCGGATTAGTGACTTCCACCTGCCGACTCGGTGCGGCTTCGATCTGTCCCGTTGCTTTGACGCCTATCGCCAGACGCTGCCGGGATACTGGCTCAACCTTCAGCCCAATTCGCTTGGCTGTTTCTGCATCGACCTGAATATCACTAGTGGGTTGTGCTGAATGCACGCCGCCCTGAAACTCATTCCCATGTCCCACATGCGCCAGCGCGGCATTAGGGGAAGCGAACAGAGCCAAGGCAAGTACGGCCCTAGAGAGTTGACGCTGAGCAACAGGATGAGCGCAGTTAAGGGAGTCCATCAGAAATTTCATAGGTGCAGTTAGTGTGGGTTGGCATTGAGGTTAAAAGCAGCATCAAGAGCAGTCAGAGCATCAAATTAGCGATGGAGCCAGATTTGAGAGGTCAGAGAGCAGACTAACCGTGAAGGGACTCGAACTTTATTCAATACCCTCCAGAATTCCACAGAAATGTGAAATCAGGATGAAACACGGGCTTTATCGTGAGCGGCATATTTTGAGTTGCAGAGCATCCCAATTTCACAGACCTTTATGCTTAGTAGTGCATAAAAGTTCCTGAGTCTCAGGTGAAACTATTATTTCTACCAAAAGCTTCATTGACAAAACCTAACCGATTAGGTTTAATCGAGAAACTATGGTGACTGTGTTCAAGCAAGATGGTTTATCCTTTCGGGTTTTCCCAAACGACCATCTCCCTAGCCACGTTCATGTGTTCAAGGCAGGAGGCGAAGCCAGAATTGAAATTGCGGGTAAAGATGGCAAAGCCCACGCCATAACTAACAATGGACTCAACCGTAAAGACCTCGCCAAAGCCGTTGCGCTAGTTCAAGAAAATCAAGCTCTGCTATTGCAAAAATGGAGTGAATATCATGGCGAAATTCATTGAACCGAAAGTAGATGAATATACGATCGCTACTATTCGCGGCGAACTCAACCAACTTACTCATCCCGTCGCGATCGCTGCCACCTATCAGAGCGAAACCGGACTCATTGAGATCATCTTCTCCAATCAAACCCGCTTCTGCTTTCCCGCCCACCTCGGTCAAGGACTTGCAGGAGCTACCGCAGAAGACTTAGCAGACATTGAAATCACTCCTTCCGGAACAGGGCTACACTGGGAAGCTCTAGATGTCGACCTCTACATTCCAGCCCTACTAGAAGGCACTTTTGGTTCACGCCAGTGGATGACCGCCTTAGCCAAAAAAGGTGGAGCCGCTAAATCTGCCGCCAAAACCCAGTCATCTCGCCAAAATGGTAAAAAAGGTGGTAGACCGCGCAAAGCCACCCTCAAAGCATCTAGCTAATTACTTTAACTTTTCTCAGCGAATCACAAAAATGTGAAATCAGGATGAAAAGCCTGTCGTCCGATGGATGGAAAATTGGGCAACTTGTTTCTACTTCGGCAGTAGGACGCAAGCTTGGTAAATCGTCTGTAAGGTAACTGGTGAAGCATTGAGCAATACCTTCTGAATACCTTAAGCCTAGGAGCAAAACCAATGACTATGACCCAATCTCACCAATCCCAGCTAGAGACCTGCATTCAGAACTGCCTAGACTGTCTACGCGACTGCGAAAACTGCGCGACAGCCTGCCTCAGCAGCGATATGGTGCAAATGATGGCGCAATGCATCAAGCTCTGCCGCGACTGTGCTGACACCTGCGATATTTGCGCTCGGTTCATGGCGCGGGGTTCTGAGCTTCATGCCCAGCTCTGCGGTGTCTGTGCTGAAGCCTGTGAGCGCTGTGCGGCGGAATGTGAAAAGCATGACCACGACCACTGCCAGCGTTGTGCCCAGTCCTGCCGTCGCTGCGCCCAGTCCTGCCGCCAGATGGCAACGATGATGGCGGCCTGACTAGCTCTCTCAATCGATGCTTGCGAAGCCCTACCAACCTGTGGGGCTTCGCACTTTTATAGGCTCATGCTGCTGAGGCTGACGGAAATTTAAATTCTATTCAAAGTCGTAGGCTCACCCTCTAGACTCTCTAGTGGACTAGAGAGTCTAGGATAGAGCTAGTTCAATTGAAGGACAGTCGCTCAGACTGAAAACCACCATGACTCTCGAATTGACCGTTCCCGATATGGCCTGCTCTGCCTGCGCTGATACCATCACCAAAGCCGTTACAGCCGTTGATCCAGCGGCACAGGTGAACGCTGACACTAAAACCAAACAGGTCAGCATCGAAACCCAGGTTGATGCAACTGCGGTGAGACAGGCGATCACGAGTGCAGGCTACACCGTGGCATAGGCTACTTTTGCTGACAGACAATATTGGGGATTTGAGGGGTTGAAATTGCTATGTTGACCCAGCCAAAGCTGTTGATTGGTCTTGTATCCAAGCAAACGGGTGTGCCGATTAAGACGATTCGCTACTACGAAGAGCTGGGGTTGCTGAGATCAACCAGTCGCACAGAAGGTGGCTTTCGTGTCTTTGATCCAGACATCTTCGCTCGGCTCAGCTTCATCAAGCGCTCCCAGTGTTTGGGGTTGAGCCTATCGGAAATCGGTGAAATTTTAGCGGTGCATGATCAGGGCAGCCTACCTTGCGATCAAGTCAAGGCCAGACTGCGGAAGAAACTGGTCGAGATTGATCGACAAATGCAGCAGTTGGCGCTTTTGAAACAGGAATTGCAGGAGATGCTAGCTGACAAACAGCCGTCTGCTCTGGCAGATGCCGCAATTTGTCCCCTGATTGAAAGCAAACCGCCCTCAAGCGTCTCAGGCTTTTAAGTCGGTTTCTGGACAACTGGAGGTTAAACATGAAAACAGAAAGTCTAAAACTGCGGGGCATGAGCTGTGCCTCCTGCGCCAACAACATCGAACAATCGATTCAGTCCGTTCCGGGCGTACAGCAGTGCAGCGTTAACTTTGGCGCAGAACAGGCCACTGTCACCTACGACGCTGCCAAGACCGATATCGCCACAATTCAGCAGGCGGTAGACGCAGCGGGCTATTCAGCCCAACCCATGCAGGATGACGTGCTTGCGCCGGAGGCCGACAGTGAACGCCAAGCGCGACAAGTCGAACAGCGCAAGCTAACGCGCAAGGTTTGGGTGAGCTGCATAATCAGCGCCGTTCTGGTAATCGGTTCGCTGCCAATGATGGCCGGCCTACCGCTTCCATTCATCCCGATGTGGCTGCATGATCCCTGGCTCCAGCTCGTGCTGACTACGCCTGTGCTGTTCTGGGGCGGCAGTGATTTCTTTGTCAACGCCTGGAAAGCCCTGAAGCGTCATACCTCCACAATGGATACGCTGGTGGCGCTGGGTACAGGCACGGCCTACTTTTACTCGTTGTTTCCGACGGTAGCCCCAGGCTGGTTCACGGCGCAAGGACTGCGGCCCGATGTCTACTACGAGCCAGCGGCGGTAATTGTGGCCCTGATTCTGCTGGGACGGCTGCTGGAAAACCGGGCCAGGGGTCAGACCTCGGAAGCAATTCGCAAGCTGATGGGCTTGCAGGCTAGAACGGCGCGGGTAATTCGAGACGGGCGTGAAGTTGATATTCCAATCGCTGAGGTAATGCTGGGAGATATTATCCTGGTGCGTCCGGGCGAAAAGGTTCCGGTAGACGGTGAGATCATCGACGGCGCTTCCACGATTGACGAGGCAATGGTGACGGGGGAAAGTTTGCCTGTGCAGAAGCAGGCAGGCGATGAAGTGATTGGCGCGACGATCAACAAAACCGGCAGCTTCAAGTTCCGGTCAACGCGAGTCGGCAAAGACACCTTCTTGGCTCAGATGGTTCAGCTTGTACAGCAGGCCCAGGGATCAAAAGCGCCGATTCAGCGACTGGCTGACCAGGTGACAGGCTGGTTTGTGCCTGCGGTGATTGCGATTGCGATCCTGACCTTCGTAATCTGGTACAACCTGATGGGCAACGTCACAATGGCGCTGATTACCACGGTGGGCGTTCTGATTATTGCCTGTCCCTGCGCCCTGGGTCTAGCAACGCCGACTTCGATTATGGTCGGCACAGGTAAAGGGGCTGAGAACGGCATTTTGATCAAAGGCGCTGAAAGTCTAGAACAGGCGCACCGCATTCAAACAATCGTTCTGGACAAAACTGGCACGATCACTCAGGGGAAACCAACCGTGACCGATCTGATGACAGTCAGAGGAACGGCTGACAGCAACGAAATCCGCCTGCTGAGTTTAGCTGCCGCCATCGAGCGCAACTCCGAGCATCCACTGGCCGAAGCCGTGGTGCAATATGGCCAGACCCAGGGGGCAGGATCACTCGAAGCTAAAAACTTTGAGGCCGTGACGGGTAGCGGCGTCCAGGGCACTGTAGCAGGTCAGCAGGTCCAGATCGGCACCCTGCGCTGGATGAACGAACTGCGCCTCGAAACCGCAGCGCTACAATCCCAGGCAAAGCGGCTGGAATATCTGGGCAAAACGGTTGTCTGGATGGCTGTAGACGGCGAGATCGAGGCAATCATGGGCATCTCGGATGCGGTCAAACCTTCTTCAGCAGCTGCGATTCGGGCGCTCCAGAAGCTGGGATTAGAAGTCGTGATGCTGACTGGCGACAACCAGCGCACAGCAGCAGTGATTGCGCGAGAAGTCGGAATTCGGCGAGTGCTGGCAGAAGTGCGGCCCGACCAGAAAGCCGCCACCGTAGCCCAGCTTCAGGCCGAGGGCAAGGTTGTGGCAATGGTGGGAGATGGCATCAACGACGCGCCTGCTCTGGCTCAAGCCGATGTTGGCATGGCGATTGGCACCGGCACCGATGTGGCGATTGCCGCCAGCGATATCACCCTGATCTCCGGCGATCTGCAAGGCATCGTGACGGCGATTCAGCTCAGCCGCGCCACAATCCGCAACATTAAGCAAAACCTGTTTTTTGCCTTTGTCTACAACGTGGCCGGAATTCCAATCGCTGCTGGCATTCTTTACCCAATTTTCGGCTGGCTGCTGAATCCGATTATTGCCGGTGCTGCAATGGCCTTCAGTTCAGTTTCGGTCGTGACCAACGCGCTGCGTCTACGCAATTTCAGGCCGCGAGCCTTGAGCTAGGGAGAATGATATGTTGAATAAAGCAGCTTTAGGAACATTAGCTGGATTTGGTTTTCTGCTAGGTGCGATCTCCGGGACAATTGCCTCTGAGATGCCTGGAGCCATGTCCGGACATTCAATGGAGATGACTGAGAGCGAAGGCTTTCAACGCATCGAGCAGCCGCTTGGCAGCAAAATTGCGGTCACTCTGGGCGGGGCGGGGCTGATTGGCCTGGAGCTATGGTGGTTCCTGTTCAGCAAACCAAAAGCCCGTCAGGCTCAGGTTCAGGCAGGCGTGCAGGAAGTGACCGTCACAGTGAACGGCGGCTATGAGCCGAGTCAGATTGTGGTGCAGGCGGGCCAGCCGGTGCGGCTCAAGTTTGACCGCAGAGATCCGAGTAGCTGCCTGGAGGAAGTGCGGTTTCCTGACTTCCACATTTCCCGGACTCTGCCGCTGAATCAGGTGACAGCGATTGAATTCACGCCCTCCGAACCCGGAACTTATACGTTTGTCTGCGGCATGAATATGTTTCGTGGCACCGTCAAAGTTGAAGCAGCAAAACGGCAATCGAACCAGGCTGCTACTCAGGTTCTAGCTTAAAACCGGGCTAGATCCATGTCGATAGATCGTTTGACACCAGCGATTTAGGCCAGAACCAGCGCAGAATGCTGCTTCTCCTGCGTTTCATCCTGATTTCATCTTCTTGTGAAATGATGGGAGAGAAATTCAAGCGGTGCTAGCCTTCTATGAAGTCACGGCTCAATTCATCCAGCCCCGGAAAGCTGTCGGTTCAACCTCTCTTTGAAATTGAACGGCAGGAGCGATGTGTCGCGCATCTGGCAATAGGTCAAAAGGCAATGCAGTTGGAAGCTGAGAGCATCTGGCAGGTAACCAATGGCGCGATCGACATTCTGATTGCGGGTATTCGCGAAGATGGATTGGAGGAGGTGATAGCTGCCCTGAAGCAACGTAAGCCTCAATTTCGAGCAATTGCGGTTGAACTAGTGAGTCACCAGTCTTTGGCTGATACCCACCCAGACTTTGAGCAGCCCATGCGAATCGCAGCAACAGCCCTTTCTGCGCCGCTGGCTCCTGATTGGAGCAGCAAAGTAGTTTTAGTGCGCGACGATGAAGCAGTAGTATTTGGCAGGCGATTAGCTCAATCTGAAGGATTACCAGATGACATCGTAACCTGCACGTTACTCTGCGCTGCTGTCCAAGCTGGCCAGAGCCTAGACAACCGGGGGAAGCTGATTGTTATGTTTCCATCAAAACGTGATCGATTCATTCTACCGCTCAATCATCCTTGGCGATGAACGTCAAAGAGCGGGGAAGCAGTAACGGTTTTGATCTGTATAACTGAAGACTATTAGTGATAATGCTGAATACTGTCAGCCGCTCTTGATTTTCCAGCCGCCTGGAAAGTCTACAGTCAAAATAGAGTTAAATCACCACGCAACTGTAGGTAATCATGTTCAAAGCAGCAAAGACAGCCAAACAATCTTTAACCATGCTTGCACTGGGCGGGCTGACCACTCTACTGTCCGTCGGTTTCGCGGCTTGTGCCAACTCTCCTGGAACCCAGACAACGAGCAGCGAATCCGCTTCTCAAACTGCTCAAAGCCCCATGCCAGGCATGGATCATGGTGGAATGCAGATGAACCAAAGCCCCGGTTCATCCATGTCAGGTATGGATCACAGCAGCATGAACATGGATCTGGGGCCAAAAGATGAAGCTTTTGATCTGCGATTCATTGACGCAATGATTCCTCACCATGAAGGCGCAGTCGAAATGGCACAAGAGGCGCTACAGAAATCTAAGCGCCCAGAGGTTCAGCAGCTTGCTCAAGAGATTATCGATGCTCAGGATAAAGAGATCGCGCAAATGAAGGAATGGCGGAAGGCTTGGTACCCCACAATGGCGGAAACTCCCATGATGTATCACGCAGAAATGGGGCACATGATGCCGATGACCGAGGAGATGCGAAACAGCATGATGATGTCCGGGGACTTGGGCGCAGCCGACGACCAGTTTGACCTGCGATTCATTAATGCCATGATCCCGCATCATCAGGGAGCAGTTGAGATGGCAAATCAGGCGATGGAGAAAACCGACCGTCCTGAGATCAAGCAGCTCTCTCAAGACATTATTAGCAGCCAGCAGCAGGAGATCGCCCAGATGGAGCAGTGGCGAAAACAGTGGTATGGTCAATAGTCTGTAATAGATCAAACTTAATCTGACAGTAGTGAATTAGCGGACACTGACAAAGGGTGTCAGACGTGCCTCACTTGTCGGTGGCGATTCTCCGTATTCTCTCTTGTTCTCTGTCTTCTCCTCCATCTTATCCTCATACTGTCGCTCCAGCATCTTCGCCTCCACAATCTGCTTGCTGTCGAGAAACGTCTGCATAGGCGTCTTGCCATAGCAATAGCGCCCCGAATGGGGTCGAGTGCAGTTGTAGCTGTCCACCCACTCATCCACATCCTGCTGTAATTGCTCAATGCTGCTGTAAATCTTCTTGCGAAACGCAATCTGATAAAACTCCTCCCCAATGGTGCGGTGAAACCTCTCACAAATTCCGTTAGTCTGAGGTGACTTCACCTTAGTCCGGGTGTGGTCGATGTCCTCAACAGCTAGATACAACTGGTACTCATGGTGCGCCACATTGCCGCAGTACTCAGAACCCCGGTCGGTCAGGATGCGCAGCAAGGGCACATCCTGTGACTCAAAGAACGGCAGCACTCGGTCATTGAGCAAGTCGGCTGCATTCAGGGCCGTTTTGCTCTCATACAGCTTGACCATCGCCACTCGTGAATAGGTGTCGATGAATGTCTGCTGGTAGATGCGTCCGACTCCTTTCAGGGTGCCGATGTAGTAGGTGTCTTGCGACCCTAAGTAGCCAGGGTGTTCTGTTTCTATCTCGCCATGAGCTTCTTTGTCTTGCTTAGCCTTCTCCAGGGCTTTGAGCTGGGCCTCTGTAAAAATCAGGTTGTCTTGGGCAGACTTGGCTTCCAGGGCTTTGAGTCGCTTTTGGAATGTCTCTAGGTCATGCCGCAACCAGATGGAGCGCACTCCACCGGGCGAGACCAGGATGCCCTGTTGCTTCAGCTCGTTGGACACTCGCACTTGTCCCAAAGCGGGCTGCTCAATAGCAAAGTCCACCACAGCCTGTTCAATGTGGGCTTCCACGCGGTTCTTGATGCAGGGTTTTTTGCGGCTGATCTCTTGGAGAGCGGTTTCGCCGCCAGTGTCGTAGAGTTGTTTGAAGCGGTAGAAGCTGTCGCGGGAGACGCCCATCACCTTGCAAGCTTGAGAGACGTTGCCCAGCATCTTGGCCAGTTTGATGACGCCCAGTTTGTTTTGGATGATCTTGTCTTGTGTGTTCATTGTGACACCTCTGCTCTAGAGTAAGTTTATCAAAAGTGTCAGATTAAGTCTTGTCTATTACAAATAGTCTCCTAATTCTCTACCCTCTCCTTTCTGTATCGGGCTAATTCGCTTCTGTACAGATGCTTGTGAGCAAGCAGCTTGAGCCGTCTGGTTGACATAATCTCTGGCCACTGCCTTGCCCTGCTGCTGGTGGATCTGCTGGACATAGGAGCTGCCTGCAATCAGCATCAGCGCAATCTGTTTGGGGCTACAGCCCTCCTCAAACGCCCGCTTTGCGGCCAGATAGTCCTGCTGCACCGGGTTGCTGGCCTGAATGCTCTGACTGTAGCGCTGCCAGAGCTGTCGATACTGCACCGCTGCGCCGTCTTCGCTGGAGGGCAAATTCTCCTGCTCTGGTGCTGACTGGTTTGCTAGGAGTTGCTCGGAGTCGAGCAGTTGAGCAGATTGGCTGCTGTCAGCTTCTCTTCCAATTGCTGCATGGAGGCGAGCAACTGCTGCTGCAAGCTGACTTCGGCTTTGAGCTGATTGCTCCAGGTACTCAAGGCCGCGACCAACTGCTGTAACTGCTGCTGCAAACTCCCCCGTGCAGTCGCTGAGGTTTCGTTCTGCAACGAAGTCTGCAATTGCACCAGAAAGTGATTCAAGCTGTCGTTCAAAGTCTGCGGTAGGGTCTGTTGGGTCTGTTGGGTCTGCTGCATTTGCTGCTCCAGTTGGGCGACTTGTTGACGCAAGGCAGTCAGTTCGCTCGCGGTCGGCTGGAGGTCTTGAGAGATCGTTTGCAAGCTTTTGGTCAATGTGCCCTCCAACAGATTCTCCAATGTGCTTTGCGAGATCTCGATGCTCAGAGGCTGGGGCAAGCTGGTCCGGGGTCTGCGGGGTCTGGGCATGGTGAGTTGCTCCTTGGAAAAGGAAGAAGATGTAATCGCTGACGTTCTCTTTGGCCTTCGGCTTCTGAGCCAGCGCCACTAGAGCAGCTTTGTCGTTTGTGTACAGCCTGAGCTGATGTTTAGCCCGCGAAATGGTGACGTAGAACGATTCCCGATTGGTCGTGGTCCTATCCATCAAGGTAAGGACTCGGTTGGCGGTTCTGCCCTGGCTGCTGTGGACAGTGCTGACCCAAGCATAGTCGAGGTGCTGCCTGCCATTGAGGTTGAGCTGCTTCGTTTTTCCATCCCGGTCGGTGACTTGGGCCATGCCGTCTGGAGTAACAGAATCCACGACAAAGGCCTGCCCGTTTCGGATGTCAGCCCTGCGGTCGTTCTTGATCCAGCGCAGATGATCTCCTGCTGCCACAGGCAGAGACTGCATCTGATACAGCGTCTTCTTCGGGCAATGGGCTGGGTTGATCTGAAGTATTTTCCCGTCTGAAGATTGCAGCGTCAGTTGGTTGCTGGCCTGGTCTTTGGCAAGCACGGTGTAGTGCTGGTGCTTATACAACCCCTGTTTGCGATAGTCCTGATGTGGGATCAAAACATTTCCTGATTTATACGAGGTGGCGTAACAGCTTTGTACTGTAGTCAGGTTCTTCTGCCGCAGGCCCAGAAGGGTGAAAGCATCATTGCCCAAGCCGCCCTCCTGCTGCAACCGCTCGCGCAGATGTTGAGTCAGGTCGAGCCGCTGCTGATTCGTGCCAGCCAAAAGTAGAGTTTGGTCGCGTTCCTGGGCTGATAGTTCCAGATAGTCATCCACCAGTTGTTCTAGTTGTCGTTTAGGATCTGCAATCTCGTGAATGCAGCCCGCCTGCTCTAACGTCCGAACTCCCTCAACCACGCGGTCTTGAGCCACCAGCGCCACAGCAGACCTGAGTTCCTGGCTTTGCTGTCTGAGGCTCTGGTTCAGCCTGACGGTTGCAATGCCGCCTGCCTGCAAGCTCCTGAACGGGCTACCGGCTTCTACTGCTGAGAGCTGCCGAGTATCGCCGACCAGAAGCACTCTGCCCTGCTGTGCTTTGGCTCGTCGCAGCAAGTCATAGGCAACTTTGGCGCTCAGCAAACTGGCTTCGTCCACAACCCAGATTTCGTTTCCAGGTAGCTGGGGTTGATGGGTTGGAAATGGGGAGCAAAGCAGACTAGCAATTGTGTCGCTAGGAATGCTTGCCCCTTGAGCCAGCTCTGCTGCTGCTTGGGCGCTGGGCGCGAATCCCCTGAGCCGATAGCCTCTTGCTTCCGCTATCTCCTTGTACAGCCGCAAGCTGGAGGTTTTGCCTGCTCCGGCCACACCCTGCCAAGCAATGTACTGATCAGTTGTGATGGCCGCCAACGTCACGGCTTCTCGCTGTCCAGCAGTCAGCCAAACGAGATCTAGCAATTGGGCAACTTCCTCTGGAGCGACGATGGCTGACATCGTGCCCTTACCCTGCTGCATCAGCCGAATCGTGTCCAGCTCTCTTTGGATCGCTGTTTGGGTCGTGTATTTCTCTTGAATGGCATCGACCAAAACCAGTTCGGGATGGGTCGTGATGGCTTGTTGAAGTTCGCTGAAAGGAAATTGACCCAGATGATGCTCCAGCAGGAAGCGTTCTACTTGACTGCGACGAAAGACCGTTTCTCGCTCAGAGGCAGATTCGATAGCAGCCTCAATTGCTGCCTGCTGATTAACGCTGTTCAGCTCAGTTACGTCCTGCGTCAAAGTCGGCAGGGCCGGTACTTGCAGTCCCTGCGTTTCGATCTGCTGCTGCCATGTCTTCAGTAACAGCTCTGATGACACGATCTGCTTGACGCGGCGCGTCTTGAGCGTGGCCTGTTTCTTCTGGTGCGCCTCCAGTGGTAATCGAGCCTCGGCTGCAAGCTGCTGCTGCCAATTGTTCAGGTAATCCTGAATCTGCCCGGTGCGAGTCGAAAAAGCCTTCAGCAAATCCGGATCATAACCTGCTAACTCAAACTGCCCATTGCTGCGGGGTGTAATCTGGTAGCCCAGTTGCCGCAGTCGGTAAGCTAGCTCGTTCTGGTAGATCTGGCCCAGCAGTTTCTGATGCCGCACGACTGCCTCATTGCTGAAGCTGCGCCAACTGCCGTCTGCAAGCTGAGTGGCATTGACCACGACACAATGGCTGTGCAATTGCGGGTCTTGCTCTCGACTGGTCTGGTGCTGAAACAAAGCTGCAATGATGTTGCCAGTTGTGACGCGCTGGCGGCCCTGCGGAGTGCTGATGCGGGTTTGGGCAAACCGTGCTTCTAGAACTGAGAGCGCTGTCTCTACCGCCTGCTGGTGAGCCTCGACCACTCGCCAATCCTGCTGGATCAGAGCGGCAATCGAGACACTTTTGGGAGCAGAGAAGGTGTAGTCAGTGGCGGCACGATGGTTAGCCGGGTCGATGCGTTTGGCATGGAGAGAATGGCCTTGAGGCGATCTGCCATACAGCAGCTTCTGAAAGATGACCTGTTCAACTGCCCCGCTCAAGCCCAAAGCAGCCGCACCTTTGCCCTGCCATTGCGCTGTTGAGGACTGAGTTTTACTCTGTTCCTTAGCTGTATCTGAGACATAGTAATCGTCCTGGTCATAATAGTTCTCCGCCTGATTCGCAGAGAGATTGCTCATTGACAGCATAATTCTGTGCTTGGAAGCGAGGTTACTCGAAGCGCAACAGGGAGAACTGAAGCGGCGGTAGATGCACTGAGAAAGCCTGGAATAGATGCAATAGAATCACTAAAACCGTTGCTGTGTGGGGTTTACAATCTTTCTCTTGCCAGTTTTGGCGTAATGTCTGAGATTCGGCGCAGCCTCGTTGAGGCGTAGCAACGAGGAGTTTTCCCTGAAACACACAACTGCTGAAATCACTATAATCTAACCTTTTGCATCCACAATTAGCGGCTTTACCAAAGTTAACTAGCCGTATCTAACCAAATAGGTGAAGTGGTTATACCATGAGTGGTGTAGCGTTCTGAGTAAGCTCATGAACATGACTGCAACTGCTCCACCTACCGTTTCGCTTGCCGCAGACCTCGGTACTTCGGCTTCCAAGTTCTTCTATCGGGTCACGCCATCCCAAACCGTGCCCTTCTGGATGGGGGCAGAAGTCGCCCAGGGCTTGAGTACGGCAATTCTGCCCAATCTCAACATCGGTGGCCGTCCCCAAGACAGCGCTTGGCTACAGATGGGCGATGAAGTCGTGCTGGTGGGTGAGGTGGCCAAAACCTGTCTCGATAGCAATAGCTTTGCCGCCAACAAGGCAGACAAGGCGGCCTACAAACTGGCCGCAGCCCTAGGCGTGATTGCCGAAATCGAGCATCTGCCCAGTGAACATGAAGCCAACATCTGGGTGCCGTTGCCGCTGACTGAGATCAGAACCCGCGATGAGATTGCTGTCAAGCTGACCGCGATTGCCAAGCAGGGCTTTCTATTCCGAGGCAAACCACAGCAGGTCAAACTGAGCCTCAAGTTCTTCCCCGAAGGCTTCGGGCTGTACCTCAACCGCAAGAAGCAACTTGAGATTCTGGGGCTTGTAGTTGAACAGCGCCGGACGCTAATTGCCATGCTGGGACACCGCAACCTGTCGATTCTGTGCTTCGAGGGCGGGTCGCTCAAGACTGCTCAGTCCAACTCAGATGGCCCCGGCTTCTGGGGAGCATTTGAAAAAGCAGCCCGCTCGCAGGGCGTCACGCCTGCTGATTACACTGCCTTGTTAACGGCGCTGACGACGGGACAGACGCAGCAGATTTCTCAGGTGCGGGCGGGCCTGTATGACTTTGCTCAACTGGCAGAAATCGTCCGGCAAACCTACTGGCAGGCTGTTCTGGTTTATCTGCAAGACAACCTGCTGGGCCAGCTCACCGAGCGCTCAGTCGATATCATCATCAGTGGTGGTGCTGCTCATGTGCTGCGTCCCACTATCAGTCAGTATTTCGAGCAGCTTGGGCTAAGTAAGCAATTGATGTTTGCCGATGGAATGCAGGAGCGGTTGCTGGAGGTGGTGAGTCAGCTTCCAGAGGCCAGCAGCAACCCGTCCTTGCCGCTGCGGATGGCCGATTGCTATGGCCTGTTTCAGGGACTGATGGGCAAGTCCAGTAAAATTGCTCTGTAGTTTTAGCCTGTAGTTGCAGCTTGTTGTTAATTGAGAGGAGAACCCACGATGCCACGTCGCAAAAGCAGTGAAGTTCAGGGGGAGCGGCAGCGGATTCAGTTTGCCTACAATGCCGATGTTGATTCGCCCACAGGTGTGTTGTTCCAGTACCTGATCAAGAACGAACGTGCTCGCAGTCGTGAGGGCAAGCACAAGGGCATTGATGCAATGAGCGCCTTCTGGAAGCCGTTTGCCTACCAGGAGCAGGAGGATCTGAACGAGGAGGAGTTGAAGGCAATCGCCCGTGAGTCGGTAGAGCTGTTGAGCCGCCAGATGACATTGATCTGTGAAGCGTTCGGTTTGGAGTCTCCCACCGCAGCGACAGCTATGCCGAATCTGGATCTGAAACAAGAGATCCGGCAAGCGGTGACAGAGGCGTTTCAGCAGATGGCGATGGCTGGAATGGCACCGGGTATGATAACAAACCTTCCCCCTGCTCCTGCACCGCAAAAGCCAAGTTCACTATCTCGTGCCAGCGATAGCTTTGGGGAAACAGAAGGCGTCGATTTTGACGAAGATGCGCTGCTGGGCACCCTGCTGGATGACGCGACCATCGCTGCTTGAGTTTGATTCTCGGCTAGATTCTTTCAACTATTCCTCCTAAATCACCTTTTCTATATTCCTATGGCAGCAAAACCGAAAGAGCCTGAGAATGAAGCAGGCAAGCAGGCCCGTCAGCAGTATCTAGAGCAGGCTCGCCGAGTCGTGGGCGAAGCAAAGCTCGACTACACCGCCCTCTACCAGCGCTTTGCTCAGAACGACTGGGCGGCCATCAAGCTGGACGACACCGTAGCGCTGGCTGCCCTCAAAGCCGGATACTCGCCCAAGGAGGTAGTGGGCATTCTGCACCAGAGTCCCTACCTTCAGCATCAGGTGCATGGCAACCGGGTGCCGCTCGCGCCAATGAGCCAGTACGTGCGCTCGACGGTGATGAAGGCGGTACAGCGATTGGAGAAGGCGCAGGCGACGCAGCAAAAACCGCAGGGGCAAGCACCGCTGCGGCAGTCGGGGATGGAGCTAGAGTGAGTTTTAACAATCGTCAGATGCGACGAGGAATCTGGTTTGACTTTCAACAGACTATTCCAGCTACCGCCGTTTCTTCTGATTAGAGAGCAAGGTCGATAGATATGATTCGACTGCCCGCTGATGAGCAGCCGGATCGTTGATATTTTGCAGCCAGTCCATAATCAGCGGAACGTTGTAGAGAACGAGCTTTGTATTAACTCGAATCCAGTGGATATCTTCACAGAGGATGCCGGAGAGACGATACTTCTTGAGGGTATCGCCAGATAGACCCGTCAGCTTGGAGATCTCTCGCTTCTTGACAAAGCGAAAGGGTTCAGGACTGTTTGGCAGTATAGCGTTTGGTGAATTCATAGAGCCTCCCTTGCAGTTGCTACATCCTTGAAGCGCAGCCTGTTGCTTGGTAGAGTGCGGCCCGACGACGCTGGCAACCCCTTCACTGTCGCGAGCGCAGAAGACTGAAATTAATATCTATTTGGATTTTTTTGGTTATTAAAATGCTCGTTTGGTTATATAAGGATGCTATCAAGCGGTTGCGATTACGTCAATCTTAAGAAAATTAAGTTTTGTAGAAGCTAGAAAGACGGGATTGCCAGCCGAGGAGAAACGATATTTCAAGCAAGCGGATTCTTGATCGGACTTATTAACCATCTATATCCAATTGCCGATCGGATCGTGAAGATAGAGTCTGGAGAGATGGGATAAACTTGTCTTGTCAGCAGGAGGGCTAGCCTGAAGGACGCTCCAATGACAACTGAAACCAGTCCCAGAATGAGCTTTGAAAACTATCTGGCCTACGATGACGGCACGGGCCAGCAGTACGAATGGGTAGATGGAGTGCTGCTGGCTGTGCCCACTGAGTCTGAATTCAACGCTTGGCTTTCGTTCGCGCTTCAGCTTTATCTGATCAACTCAGGTCAAACCCAGACTGACTCAGCGCTATAGATGTGAACTGGAAGTCCCAGTCCTGAAGCCCAAGCAGCCGCGCAATCGGTTTCCAGATTTGGTGATTCTGCGTCCAGAGCACATTGAGTTGACCCAGAAACGGCTCACTAATCGCCTGGAGATGCCGCCTCCACTGCTGGTTGTAGAAGTGGTTAGCCCCAGCAAGACCAACCGCGACCGCGACTACCAAGACAAGCGTACCCAGTATCAGGCCAGAGCCATTCCAGAGTACTGGCTGATTGACCCGAAGCAGCAAACGGTGACGGTGCTGACGCTAGTGACTGATGGGTATGAGGAAATGCTGTTCAAGGGGAACGAGCGCGTTGTTTCTTCCGCGTTTCCAGAATTTTTGCTCACGGCTGAACAAGTTTTGCATCCGCAGGAGTGAAAATATAATTGTGTTGCAATATATCCTCCGACTCTATTGGTCTCCAGTAATGCGCCTCTAAAATTCTGGGACAAACAGCTCTCGTTTATTCCCTGCATAATGCCTGTAAATGATCTCAGGGCTGTTTCCGACGAGCCGCGCTACATCCTTGGCATCTAGGTTGTTATCTAGGGCTAAAGTGATGAATGTGTGCCGCGTTTGATAGGGTTTTCGATAACGAATGGTTGGTAATTCTTCTAAAATAGTGAGCCACGCCCGATTGCGAAAGTTGTGAAAGTCAATGAACTTTCCGTCTGGACTGGGAAAGACTAAGGATTCGGGCTGACAGTCTTCTGCCTTTAACTCTCGTAGGAATGCCTGAAGAGAACTATTGGCAGGAAATCGGCGCGATTCCTGAGTCTTGAGTCCTTTTCTCGCAATCAAACCTTTTTCTGAAATTACAGCAGATTGTTCAAAGGTAATGAATCGAAAGTCGTAGCTAATATGCTTCCATTGCAGGGCAATTGCTTCACTGGGCCTACAGCCTGTTTTGAACAGAAAGCTGATAAAAGGGGCGTAGTGGGAGTAGTAACGATTTTTCTCAAAAGCTTGAATGATTGCGTCTCGCTCCTCCGCTGTAAAGGGATCAATTTCCTGGTCTTGATTGTGCAATTTATTTTTCGGCAGCTTCACCTCTAGGGCCATGCCATCAAACGGATTCTCGGCAATTAGCCCTGAATTTACTGCCCATTTACAACAGGCTGAAAGTTGAGTGAGAAGACGCTTTGCTGCGTCGGGAGATTTATTGGCGACAACCCAGTCTCTAATTGCGATTGCTTCGTCGAGAGAAACTGTGGGTAAACGTGACGTAATGCAGCGCTCAACGGTAGAAAACTCCTTCGCTAGAGTATTTGGAGATAGACTAGGGCGCTTGAAATCTGTGTACCGTTCCCATAGCTCAGCCAAGGTTGGCTTTTGGGCAGCGATTGGGGTAACTGGGGTAATGGTACTCAGGACAGACTGCGGCTTGTATTTAGTGAGCGTTGAGTCAAAATTGCCAGAGAGAATATCTAGCTCAATCTGTCTTGCCTTCATTTCGGCAAGTTTGCGATTCGCTGAAGTGTCAGCAAAGCCCGTGGAGAGATATTGCCGCTTGCCTGCGTAGTTAAAAACAAGCTGTAGGCGGTTATTGGAAGACTTGATCTGAACAGAACCTTTAGAAGCCTTGCGGTTGAGGGTGAGATCACGCATGAAGAGAGTCCCCCTTAGAACAGCTCTGATGCTCTAAAACTTACCCCAATTTTACCCCAATAAACCGGCTAAGTTACCCCAAAACCACCCATTTTTAGGTCAAGCGAACCAGACATCAATCTGCCTCAAGCGCAATGCGGATGTCTCAAACGTCCTGAAATACCCGCATCACAGCTATTCATTTTGTACGAGCATGGAGGGATTCGAACCCCCGACCCTCAGAACCGGAATCTGATGCTCTATCCACTGAGCTACATGCCCTCAACAGCCTGCGTCAGCAAGTTGCAACAGTGCCAGTATAGCGGCAATCTGACGTAGCTGCCTAGAGCTAAGACAAGCTGGCAGGATTTTGCTTTGCTTGATCTCCCGAAAGAATGCCCTGCGCCTGAATATGCGCCTGAATATCTGCGGCAACCTATTGTCTTGAACTCTCGCTGTCTAAGTTGCAAATATCAGCATTATCATCTGGCGTTGTCCCGGCATCACTCGCCTGATTCTCGATAAACTTGGGTGGATTCAGCATGCGCAGCCTACCCTCCGGCATCACAAAGATAGCTCCAGCTTTGCCCAAACCCGGTAGCCCCCCCTGTCCACCCACCGCTCGGTTGCGCTCAAATCTCGTTTCGCTCAGCAGCAGTCGCCCCGACTTGACAAAGATCGCGCCACCCAAACCAGCGCCGCCCCCACCTTGCAGCAAGCTACCGTCTCCGCCGCCAAAGCCCGCTTTGCCTGCCTGCCCTGCCTGACCCACTGGACGCAGCATCTGCCCTGCCAATCCGCCTGCGCCGCCGTTACCGCCTGCGCCACCACCGCCACCAAAGCCGCCATTGCCGCCATTGCCGCCATTGCCGCCACTTGCTAACGCCACTGTAGCTTTATCAGCAGCTTTATCAGCAGCTTTACCCAGCGCCAGACCAACCCACTCGCTGTTCGGCTCAAACCGACCGAACAGTCCCACACCGCCATTGCCGCCATTCCCCCCGTTGCCACCATGCCCAAGCTGCCCGCCGTCGCCGCCATTCCCACCATGCCCTGCGTTGCCAAAGCCACCAAAGCCGCCGCCACCACCAAAGACAACGCTGCCGATGCCGCCAATGCCGATGCCGTTTACGCCTGCGACCGCGCCCTGCGCTGCCCGAAACTGATTGGCCTGACTCTTAATGAGCTTTTCTGGAAGATTCTCTGGGATAGAGCCAGCCAGCAATATATCTGGCTTTTCAGCTGCTTTCATCGCTACACCGCTGCCATTTTGAGGTGAATCCTGAGATGAATCATTTCGAGCCTGAGCAGTCTGAATCAATTCAGCCAGCCTAGTGCCGTTGAGCTGAATGCTGCTTAGGGTAATTGCTTGCTCTCGCAGGCTGCCGCTGCCCCCTACGGCCTGATTGTTAACAAACTGCACCTGGATGAGCGTGACCGTGCCTGCCTCGACAAACAGCCCGCCCCCTAAGCCAGCGCTGCCGCCTGCCCCGTTTTTGCCGCTCTCTCCCTGTGCTAGACCGTCCGCAATCACAAGCTGCCTTAGCGTCACGTCGCCCTGCTCAACCCAAAAAACGCGATTTGCGCCGCCCCTAACTGTCACACCGTTGCCCTGAATCATCAGGCTGCTGGTAATCGCAGGCAGTGGCGAGCCGAGAACAATTGACTCACTTATATCTAGCTCAATGACATCCTGATTCGGCTCGGCGTTGGCCTGCTCAATTGCCCAGCGCAGCGAGCCTACTCCAGCATCAGCGGCGCTAACCACCCGAATCTGCCCCAAAACGGCCTGAGCTGACGCATCGAGTTGGCTCAGGCCGACCGCAAGAACAGCAGCCAGCACAAGTAGCGCACGACAAGCGATCCTGCTCAGAAGGTTCAGGGCACCCATTAAAGCTGCCAGTTCAGGGAGTTTCAGCCTGACGCTTTTGCCGTCGTCTTTGAGCAGAAATCACGGCTCGATCAACCGGAAAGCCGATGGTGGGGATCACCTGGTACTTTCGCTCGGCTTCACGCTGCTTCAAATCTGTGTAGTCCAGCCAGTGAATGCAGTCAACCGGGCAGGTATCAATGGCCTCTTGGATCACCGCTTCCGCATCGCCGTCTTGACGAATCACCCGCGAGCGTCCATAGTCGTCCTCGATGTAAAACGTATTTCGAGCCACATGGGCGCAGTGCTTGCAGCCAATGCAGGTAATCTCATCGACGTAAACGCCTCGCTGCCGCACCATGCCGCCTAGCTCTGGTTCTAGGCCAGTTCGCTCAGTCTCTCGAAGCTGGCCTCCTAACTCCGGCGAGAGAGCAGATGCCGCATAGCCTAGATCCAGATCGGTCATCCTAGCTCCTATCAAATGCCAATTTCAAATACCAATTTCAGTTGGCTTAAGCCGCCCAGCGCTGAACGACTAGCCGAATTGAACCGTCAGCATTTTGCTGCTGCTCAGCCACCTGAAACCCTTGGAGGCTGGTTTCCTTCAAGACCGTGCGATAAGCGTAGCGCTGCGTGATCTGCCGCAAAAAGCCGTCTACTGAAAGCCCCTGCTGCCAGTACTGTAAGTCTGCGACCAGCTCATACTGACCTTGATTTTGACTAAAGCCGATGTCATAGCCGTTGTCTTGCTCAATCACGACTTCGGCAGTCGCAGTTTGGCCGCGATAGCCTCGAACCAACTGTGGGCCGGGTTTCCAGCTAATCCCTAAGTCGCTCAGAGCCTCTTGTAAGCAGCTGAGATCGCGGATCTGAGTTTTGATTTGGCTAAAGTGTGACATGAGTTTTTGCTAAATGAATTTGGACTTTTTTGCTGACTTAGCGGACTTTTGTGAACTGCTCAACTTAGAAGGCCTGCTGCTGAGCCTGAACCGACGCAGACTGCTGTAGCGGCTGAGCAAAATATTCAGATGTAGATTCCTGGCTGACAACCAGGCCTAGCTGCGCTTCAATCGCGGCGGTCACCTCAGCGCAGGAGGCTCCCACAATCCCCGTCACTTTTTCCTGCACTCTGCCATCAGGATAAATAATAAATTCCAGCGTTTCCATTCCAGCTCGTCTCCGCAGTTAAAAAACCTGAAGCTCAAGACCGCAACCCTACCCAAAAAAATAGTTCCAGCTTGCTAAATAATCTACGCAGAACAGAGTGCTTCGACTTAAAACGCAAGGAAACTTAATGAAACCCTGAGTCCCGGCTTTCAATTAGTGTCGCGCAACTCATTCTTGTAGTCAAGCAGACTTTGGAGTGAAACCAGGAATTAGCGAGACTAGAACAAAAGCGGTGCGACTCCTCTACAGCTCAAATTCACAGCTCAGACGAGGTTAGATCAATCAGCTCTTCCGCTTCATCCAGCGTATAGATTTTCTGCACAATCAGTGGTAAACCTGCACCGCGCAGCCCACGCCGCAACCGTTCAGGGGTTTCGTCAAACAGCACAAACAGCGGATGAACCTCATCTGCTCCCTCGCTAAGCAAATGCTGCTGGCGTTTAGGCATTAGCCACTCGTAGCCCTGGTTGAGCCAAATTTGGGTCTGCCGCCAGCGGTTAAGCAGCGTCGAGAAATCTTCTTGAGGGCGATGAATAAAAATAAATATCTCAACGCCCGTCTTGATCTTCCACTCCGGGTCACACATCAAAATCGCCAGATCGGCAGGCAGTCGAATCACCTCACCGGGCGAAACCCCCGTCTGCGCGTCTGCCGCCGTGGCCGAAACCGCGTTTCTTAGCCGGATCAGCGGTAGCGGAATTGGGATAACGCTCTCCTGCGGTCGCCGCATACTTGGAATCAGCTCTAGATAAGGGCGAAACTGTTTGAGTAGGGCAATCGCCCCCCGGTAGTCGCTGCACTCAGCCAAAGCCTCGTCGTAGTGAACCTGTTTAACCGTCATGAATTTTAATGATCATCAGTGATCAACAGCCAAGTATTCGCATTTTAACAAACCGTAACAAGAAATCTAGCAACCTAAAAACCCCCGCCAGTTGGCAGGGGCAGGCTCGAATCACCAGAGGCAGTAGCCGCCGCGCTACTTAATCGCGTCCATAATGCCAAAGATCGGCAGGTACATGGCAATCAGAATCGATCCGACCATGCCGCCCAGCACCACAATCATGATTGGCTCCATGATGCTGGTCAGCGCCTTGACCGCCTGCTCCACTTCATCTTCATAGAAGTCGGCTACCTTCATCAGCATCGTGTCAATTTCGCCCGTTTCTTCGCCAATGCTAATCATCTGAATTGCCATCACCGGAAACACCTGCTCCCGCTGGAGCGCCAGACTAATCTGTCCACCCGTCTGCACCTCTTTGCGAGCCTCATCCACAGCGTTAGCGATCACCTGGTTACCTGCCGTATCCCGGACAATTTCCAGCGAGGTGAGGATTGGCACGCCAGAACGAGACAGCGCCCCAAAGGTACGGCAAAAGCGGGCTGTGGCTGTCTTTTGAATCAAGTCGCCAAACAGCGGCATCTTCAAGAAGAAGCGATCCATTGTTTCGCGGCCTACCCGCGTCTTGTAATACTGGCGATAGGCATAGGCCAACACAATAATCGCGCCAACCAGAAAAATCACGTAGAAGCTGCGTAAGAAGCGGCTAATCCCGATCATGAACGCCGTAAAAGCAGGCAGCGGAGCGTTTAGCTCAATAAAAATATTTTCAAAAATTGGCAGTAGAAAAATGCACATCCCTAAAAAGATCGTGACGGCAATGATGCCGACCGCGACTGGATAGGTCATGGCAGACTTAATTTGGTTTTGCAGCCGCGCCACATCTTCGAGCAGCTTGGCAAGTCGGTTCATGACCTCATCTAGAACCCCGCCGACTTCGCCCGCCTGCACCATGGCAACATACAGCCCGTCAAAACAGTTGGGATGCTTTCGCATTGAGTCTGAGAGGTTGGTGCCCTGCTGCACGTCGCCGCTGATTTCCTGGAGGGCTTTTTTGAGTTTGGGGTTGGGGCATTGGTCAGACAGTACGCCCAAGCCGCGCACCAGCGCCACACCTGCGTTGATCAACACCGCAAACTGCCGCGAAAAGATCGCCTTGTCTTTGACCGTGACGCTAGTGAGCGCCGTCTGCACATCCTGCATGTCAAAGTTGCTGAGCCGATCAACCAACCCTCGATCTTCAACGAGCTCCTGGACAAACAGCCCTTTCTCGCGCAGGGCAGTACGCGCCTCTCCGGGTGAATCGGCGGTGACCTTCTCCCGTCTAGCATTTCCTTTCGTATCTCTGGCTCGAACAACGTAGGTAGGCATAGGTAGTCACGATTGAGAGGTGGATCGAAGCTCAGGATTAAGCGTAAAAAAGAATCGACTTTAATTCTATAGTTTGAGCTGTTGGAAGTCCTACATTTTGAGTGAACGAGTCGCAAAATATGAGCTGAGCGCTATATCTGAGACTTAAATCACTCGCTAGAGGGCCTAACCGCCAGCGTTGAAATCGAGAGCAGCCTCTCCAGCATTGCCCAACCCTATTTGGCGGTGGCCATCCCTGGCTTAGCTCCAGAAATTGGGGCGCTGCCGATGAGGCGCTGAAGTTCGTCGGGACGCGAGGTTCTAGACATCGCGGACTCAAACGAGATCTGGCCAGCTTTGTACAGGTCAGCCAGCACTTTTTCCAGCGTCACCATGTTCAGCTTGCCGCCCGTTTGGATCGCCGAGTAAATTTGTGAGGTTTTGCCTTCGCGGATTAGGTTGGAGATAGCGGGCGTTACCACCATAATTTCCTGTGCCATCACCCGGCCAAACTCACCCGGCTTTGGATTCTTGCGCGTCACCAGCGTTTGGCTAAAGACTGCCACCAGCGAGTTGGAGAGCTGTACCCGCACCTGCTGCTGCCGCTCTGACGGAAATACGTCGATGATCCGGTCAACGGTTTGGGCGGCTGAGCTGGTGTGCAGCGTCCCAAAGACCAGGTGCCCGGTTTCTGCCGCCGAAATCGCCAGCGAAATGGTTTCTAGGTCGCGCATTTCACCCACCAGAATAATATCCGGGTCTTCGCGCAGAGCGGCTCTCAGGGCGTTGGCAAAGCTCTTGGTATCTTCGCCCAACTGCCGCTGGTGGATCAGGCTCTTGATTGGCTCGTAGACGAATTCAATCGGATCTTCAACGGTGAGGATATGCTCGGCGCGGGTGCGGTTAATCAGATCAATCATCGCGGCCAGCGTTGTGGTCTTGCCGGAGCCGGTAGGTCCTGTCACCAAAATCAGGCCGCGTGGCTTCTCAGACATTTCGCGCACAACATCGGGCAGGCCGAGCTTGTCGAAGCTGGGAATTTTGGAGCTGAGCGCTCGCAGGCAGGCGGCAAACGTACCCCGGTCTTTATAGACGTTGACCCGGAACCGAGCTAGCCCTTTCACGCCATAGGAGCAGTCTAGCTCCCAGTTCTGCTCCAGGTTTTTACGCTGCGTGTTGTTGAGCATGCTGAAGATCAAGCGCTGGCACTGCTCGGAGGTCATCGGCTCATCGCCAATCGGGGTGAGGTGGCCGCTGACTCGAAAGTAAGGCGGCAACCCTGCCGAGAGGTGCATATCAGAGCCGCCCATCTCGATCAGCTGCTCCATTAAGTCTTCGATCATCAGTTCCATGAGGTTTCTCCTGGTATTTGTGGCTTGGGGTGTTTGTGGCTTGAATTCACTTAAGAGTATTTATTTAAGATTATCTGACTAATCTTGGAAGCGCGGCGTGGTGCAGTAAGGGCACTCGTACCACTCTTGCTTCAGCTCAGCGTCACAGTTGCGACAGGTGAGCGAGGTTTTGCGTCTGGCCTTCAGCTCGGCTTCTAGCCCTGTATCCGTAAAGGTAACGCGCTCGACTTCTTCTAGCGTGGTGGCACCCTGACGCACCAGATTCAGGCTGTAGGCGAGCAGAGTTTTCATGCCTTCTTCGACAGCCGCCTCTTTGATGCGCTCAGTGGGCGCGCCCTCGGTAATCAGCGTCTGGATGCGTTCGGTGACGCGCATTACTTCATAGACACCGCTGCGTCCCTTGTAGCCGCTGCCTTTGCAGGCCGGACAGAGCGTATTGTTCTGCGTCGCCTGATGGATCTCCTCGTTGGAGAGCGTGTTGGCGCGGTAGAAAGTGACATCCTGCTCGCGCGAGGCTGTTAGTCCAAACCGGGCTAGCTCTTCTGGGCTAGGGGTATAGGCAATCCGGCATTCTGAGCAGACGCGCCGCATCAAGCGCTGTGCCAGTACACCAATCAGCGAGCTGGACACCATGAAGGACTCCACGCCCATTTCGTCGAGGCGGGCGATGGCGCTGGCCGCATCGTTGGTATGCAGCGTAGTCAGCACCAAATGTCCGGTCAAGGCGGCTTCGATGGCGGTCTTGGCGGTCTCACGGTCGCGCGTTTCACCAACGAGAATCACGTCCGGGTCTTGCCGCAAGAAGGCGCGCAGAATCGAGGCAAAGTCCATGCCCTTTTCGCGGATTACCTGCACCTGAGTCAGACCGGGCAGCGAATATTCAATCGGGTCTTCGGCGGTACTGATATTCACGCCAGGATCGTTGCGTTCGGCCAAGGCTGAATAGAGCGTCGTGGTTTTACCAGAACCAGTTGGCCCCGTTACCAGAATCAGGCCAAAGGGACGCGACACCATCTCTTGGACAATATGTAGCGTCTCGTCGTCGGTAATCAGCTTATCGAGTCCGAGCTGGGTGGCCGAGTTATCGAGAATCCGCAGCACGACTTTTTCGCCGTAGCGGCTGGGCAGCGTGTTCACCCGAAAGTCTACCTTGCGGCCATCAAACAGGCGGCGAATCCGACCGTCCTGCGGCATCCGACGCTCGGCAATATCCAGGTTGGCCATGATCTTGAAGCGAGCCGTGACCGCCGGGATAATTTTCTTAGGCAGCGACTCTAAGCCCTGACGCAGCACGCCGTCTTTGCGGAAGCGAATCCGCAGGTGGTCTTCCTGCGGCTCAATGTGAATATCTGAAACGCCTTCTTGCAGCGCCTTGGCCAAAATCTTGTTGCCCAGCGTAATCACCGGGGCGGCATCGGCATCTTCGAGGGCAGCATCCAGGTTGACATCATCCTCAGCTTGATCTTCTAGATCTAGATAGTCCAGGTTCTCGATATCTGACTTCACGTCGATGCGAGACTCCATGTCCATCTGCCGCTGGCGCTCGACCTGCTCATCTAGGAACTGCGAGATCAGCCGCTGGTAGTCTTCAGCGGTAATCACCATCCGCTGGAGCACTAAGCCCTGAGGCCGCAGAATTCGGTTCAGGTCATCTTGTGCGGCCAAGTCATCCGGGTTGACCATCGCGACCAGCACGGAGGGTGGTGCGGGCGGTTCGCCTTCGGTGCGCGAAAGCGGAATCAGCCGATAGCGGCGGCAGATATCCACCGGGATGAGTGTCTCGATCAGCTGTGTGAGCTGGCTAGCGTTGATCTGGCTAATCTCCGGATCCAGCGACTCCACTCCGTAGAGAATCTTCAGTTCAAAGAGCTGCTGCTTCTTATACTGCCGCAGCAAATCGGGCGGGAGCTGCTGTCCAGTAATTAGCGCCAGAATATCAATCAGGGGCTTGCCGGTTTTGCGGCTTTCAATCAGCGCCTGCTGCATCTGCTCGTTGTTTACAAACCCAGATTGAACAAGCTTTGTGCTGAAAGGGGAAAACCCTTGCTGAACTACCAGGGCGCGCCGCTGCGACGAAGAGTTAGTCATAGCTGATGCAGATATATTCCTTAATACAGTACAGTGTTCCCAACAGTCTGCGCCAAATTGGATGTGGTCCAGATTCGGCATGGGGCTTGCAGGTTTGTTGAGCTGGGTGAGGATGAGCCAGCGTTAATTCCAGAGCCAACGCCAGAGCCAACAATAGTCTGCGTTGCTGTCGCAATCATTACAGGTACAAGCCACATACAAGTCACAGCTAAAACCCTGCCCCGATTCGAGTTAGCTGTTCTCTATTATGTATTTATGCCCATAGGATGAGCCAATTTGCTCACAGGTCTGCGGCTTGATTGGGCGAAGTGCTTTAAAAAGTTGACTATTTTGGGTAGGGAAGCAATATTGACTATTAATCCAACCACTCTAAACCCTGAGCTATGCTGACACAAATTGTGCGTCCAATGGTTCGCACCCAAATTCGACTTCTGGCCAATAGTCAGGCGACCTACGCCACGCTTGTCAAGACGATTTCGCAATGGCTGGGCTTTTTGGGCGTGCAGGCGAACGTTACGCAGCTTCAGGCTAACTCTAGGCAAATTCAGCTCTCGCTCACCGTCGGACGGCCTGAGTCTTGCGACGAGGATGACTGGCAAAAAATTCTCGACAACCTCAACCAGAGCAATGCCGAACAGGCGGTTCCAGCTCTCACGCCCCAACAAGAGCGTAAGCTTCAGCGGCTGCTGGCCTACATTATTCAGGTGGGCAACCCGAACGGCGTGAACTGGGATATCCTAGCGCCACAGCTGCAAACGCTGGCCTTCAGTGAAGAAACTCTAGGTGGCATCCGGGCAGCGCTGAAAGTGCCGCAGTCGCTAGAGCAGCTCACCGAAGGACTCGACCCGGATATTGCCGCCGTGGTGCTCTCCAAAGCCGTCGGGATTGCTCTGCTGGATCGTCAGGTAAACGAGGGCGAAGATCAGGCGCTGTCGGTGTTGCTGGAGACAATGAAGCATGGGACTTGAAGCATGGGACTTGAAGCCTGCCCGGTTTGCCCAATTTGCTTGCCCGATTGCCCCTGCCTACCAAATTCTGGCCATCTGTAGCTCAAATCCGGGCAGCTCTGGGTCGGCACTGACCAATACTGGATCGGTTAAAATGATTGGCGAACCGTTGGGACGGTAGAGATGCACGGCGCGATTTTTGCGGTCGATGAGCAATCCCAGCGCTGTGCCATTGTCGATATATTCCTGCATTTTGGCTTGCAGCATGCTGAGCGCATCGCTAGCGGAGCGCAACTCGATGACAAAATCAGGGCAGATTGGCGCAAATGCAGATTTTTGGGCAGCTGTGAGGGCATTCCAGCGCACCAGTCGAATCCAGGCCGCATCCGGCGAGCGGATCGCGCCGTTGGGTAAAGTGAAGCCTGTGCTGGAGTCGAAGGCTTCGCCGCTGCCGTCTTGGTCTGCCCAGTTCGCCAACTGCTGAGCAATTTTCAGGTTGCGGTTTCCTGTATCAGAAAAAGCGGGTGGCATGATGATCACGTCCCCAGTCGCAGAGCGCTCAATCCGCAGATCTTGATTAGCTTGACAAAATTCGTAGAACTGCGCTTGCGTCAAGGTGGCGGTCGAGGGCAGATTGACCGTCAGCGGGGTAGCTTCAGTTTGAATCAGTAATGTTGTCGTAGAAACTGTCATAAAAATGACTTTAAAGCTATTTGAGTCTATCTGAAATTCTATTTGAAATAGATCAGCAGGTTTAGTCCTGGAATCGTGCGCGAGAGCGTCCAGAGCAGCAGGCCGAAGTAGATGATGCCAAATGTCCATTGATACCAGGCCAGCGCCGAAATTAGCCCGGGCAGCGCCTCGTCGCGCAGACGAATATCATTGAAGCCAAACCGCATCTGATTATTGACGCTGAAGTCAAAGTAATTGAGCCAGCTCCAGCGCTTGTCCCACAGAATTGAGCTGTAGCGGGCGCGAAAGTCGGGAAAACCTGGAATGTTGGGCAGGCGACCAATCATGAAGCGCAGCTGCCGGATGCTGCCGTCCTCGACAAAGTAGCTCACCTGCATCAGATCGTGGTATCGCCCTTGCCAGTAGAGCGCTAGCAGCATCGTCAGCGGCAGCGGCACCAGAATCAACGCCAGGTAAGCCAAGGTCGCCCAAGGCGTATCGCCAACGCGGAAGATGGCGGCTAGTCCTGCTAGCGTCAGAAAGCCAAAGCCGCCGCCCATCCAAAGCGTTTCGGGCAGCGTTGGCAGGATGGCCTGCGGGTGCAGCCGCCGGAACCGATCGGCCACCCAAAACAGCACCCCAAAATGAGCGATCGCAATGAGCCCCACGCCCAGCACCAGCCAGAAACTCGTGCCGTAGCGCGTCAGCACCAGCAGCAGTGTCAGCGTCAGCCACCGGGTGCCGTCCAGCAGCCAGCCAAAGGGCGAAGCCGAGCGCCCCACGGCCAGTCGGTCGCGCACTTTAACATAGGTGGCAAAGTCGATCTTTTCCAGCTGCAAGATATCGCTGACGTTGCGGAACGGCTGCTCAATTCGGGCTTTGAGGATGGCTTCCACCTGCGCGGCAGAAAAGCCAGTTCTGGAGAGCTGAGTGGGGCTAGCGCTGTTGAGTCCGGTGCCCAGCAGGCGCTGCTGATATTGCCGCAGCCGTAATTTTTCGGTGGTGTACTGCACGTCGTTCGCGTCAATTACGGCTTGCAGCAGCCGAAAGTTCTGGACAAAATTACGCAGCAGCGTTTCGTTGCCTTGCAGCGCCGGAACCGACAGCACGCGCCCAATCTGGCCGGGATTGCCCAAAATTCTGGCTTGGCGCGGGTCGAACTGAAGATTTGAGACGTTGAGGTAGGCGCGGCTGGCAAAGCTGGCATCTGCAAAATCGGCCTGGTTGAGAATCGCCGCGCCTCGAAAGTTGGCCGACTTGTTAAACCGCGCTTGCCGAAAGCTGACGGGCTTGTCAAACACCGCCTCGCTGAAAAACACCTGCTCGGCAAATTTGTCGCGGTCAAACTGCGCGACTTCCTGCCAGCGCGTCTGCGAAAAGTCGGCAATTTCGCGCCACTGGATACGTGTCAGGTTGGCAAACTGCTGAAACATCGCCTGATTGAAAGTGGCTGAAGCCTGGAATTCGCTGCCCTGAAAGTTGGTCGCGCCCTGAAACTGCGCCTGATTAAACCGAGCGCGGTCGAAAAACAGTGTGCTGCGAAACCGCAGGTCGCGCTGAAACAGGGCGCTGTCAAAACTGGCCTGACGGCTGAACCGTGTCTCTGACCAGTCACTCGCCTGGGTAAACACTGCCCCCGTTGCTTCAACTCGCCCTAAAAAGAAAGTGTTGCTGAAGTTCACAAACCCCTCAAATCGCGTCTGCACCAGCGTCAACGTCCCGCGCAGCACCGTGATCTGCAAAGGCTCTGACTGCGTCTGCACTAGCAGCGACCGGGACAGCTGGCTAAGCTGCGACAGCCTACGACGATCGCGAGCGAGCTGCATCTGCTCTGTTTCGCTGAACATCGGCAGAGCAGACTGGCCGTAGAGCGCGGTTTTCAGCCCCAGATCGCTAAATTTAAATTCGCCCTGCACCACCGAATAGCTCAGATCAATCCCCAGTGGCACAGGAGAGCGCTGAATTTGGCTCTGCACTAGCCTATAAAACTGGTCGCGAAAGGCGGTATTCTCAGGCCGCAGGTCAATCACGAGCTGCCGTAGATCCAGAGTGCGGATGCCCTCGCTTTGGGTCGGGGTTTTGAGCCGCGACTGCAAGAGCTCGAGCGTTAGGATTCGAGCTGGCGGAGCGGCGGCGGCCAAAGCGGGCGGCGCAATCCAGCCAGAGGCCAGCCAGAGGCCGAGCGCCAGCAAAATTGCGATCAACGAAACGGGCTTTGCCAAAGTGAGAACACCGATGTTGCGAGCTGCAACTCTCTAGAATACCGCTGCCACCTATCTATGGCTGCGATTGAGTCGAAACCCGCCAATGCCGTTCAGTCGTTCAGCCGCTCAGCCGTTCAGCCAGTACAGACCGGCGACAATCAGCAGACTGCCCGCCAGCGCCACCCAGACGAAGCGATTATCTTGGGTATTGATCTGGCTGGGATCTAGCTCTGGTTCTGGCTTGGAAGGCAGGCGCTTAGGCTTGGGCGAGACGTACTGCACCGTTTTGGCTTCGTCGCTCAGGCCGGTCAGGTCGGGGATTTGGCTGAGCCATTCGGGGCGGGGCTTTAGCTCTGGGGCTTTGAGAATATAGAGCAAACGCTGTCCCTGCTGGCGAGTTCTTAAATCAGGATGCTGGAGCAGATGTTCGCAGAGTTCGATGGCGGTGGTGACTTCTCCTGCGGCTTGATAGGCGGTCACGAGCCAGGTTTGGATTTCGCCGCCCAGCGCCGTGTTGGGATTGGCGAGGCTGACTGATTGCTCTAAGGCTTCAATCGAGCGTCGGTATTCGCCGCCTTCAAAAGCCCGCTGCCCGATTTGAAACTGCTTTCTGGCTAATTCTAAACTTGTCGTCACGCCCTGAATCATCCGTCTTGAACTACAGCTTGCCCTCAAAAACCTGGCCGCTATGATGTAGATAGAGCCGAGCATTCTGAAAGTAATTATCTGCCTAGATTGTAACGGGCGGGCTGCGGCGAAGCATGACTCACAGCGGAGGATCACCAAATGCTGAGACAGAAATCTTTAACTTTTTTGGTGCTTTTAGCGATGCCGCTGAGCATAATTCTGCCTGGGATCCAGCCCGTGCAGTCGCAGGTGATCTATCGTAGTACGACTGTTCAGCCCAACCGCGACTACTATTATCCCCACACAGGTCAGAGTGGCTACTACAATCCGGGTTCTGGGAGCGGCACGACCATTCGGGACAGCCGCATCCGCGACTCAACGCTGGTGAATCCGGTGGTGATCGACTCGGAAATCGAAAACTCGACCGTGATCAATCCGGTGATTGTTGCGCCGCGTTCAACTCGCGTTGTGCAGCAGCGCAGCTATCCTGCTCAACATTACCCTGGCCGCAGGGTTGGCGAGAGCGTTGGCTCTGGCTGTATGCTGTTTCGGGAAATCCGGCAGGCTTGCCAGTAGTGCAATCGAACAGCCTGAGCTTGCCGTTAACGCCCAGGGCTATTGCATATGTCCAGAAGCCACAATCATTGAGCCAATCCCGGCATCGGTGAAGATTTCCAGCAGCAGCGCGTGGGGAATCCGTCCGTCGATAATGTGAGCCGCCTTCACGCCTTGTGCCAGTGACCGGACGCAGCAGGTTACTTTGGGAATCATGCCGCCGCCCACTACGCCTGAATCAATCAAATCGCGGGCTTGCTGGATGTCTACTTTGGCAATCAGGGTGCTGGGGTCTTTGTAATCTTGCAGGATGCCTGCGGTATCGGTCATTAGGATCATTTTTTCGGCGTTGAGGGCGGCGGCTAGTTCGCCCGCCATCGTGTCGGCATTGATGTTGTAAGCCTGACCTGTTTCATCGGCTGCAACGCTAGAAATCACCGGAATATAGCCGTTTGTCACCAGCGTATCGATCAGCTTGACATCGGTAGAGGTGACTTCGCCCACAAAGCCAATGCCTGCATCGCCTTGCGGACGCGCCTTGATCAAATTGCCGTCCTTGCCGCAGAGTCCCACCGCCAGACCGCCCGCCTGATTGATCAACGCCACCAGCTCTTTGTTGACGCGCCCCACCAGCACCATCTCCACCACGTCCATTGTGTCTGCGTCCGTGACGCGCAGGCCGTTTTTAAACTGTGGCTCGATGCCCAGCTTGCCCAGCCAGGAGTTGATTTCGGGGCCGCCGCCATGCACCACCACCGGACGCAGACCGACGCAGGCCAAAAATACGATGTCGCGGAGCACGGTTTCTTTGAGTTTGCTGTCCTTCATTGCCGCGCCGCCGTACTTGACCACAATCGTGCGTCCGGCAAACTGCTGAATGTAGGGCAAGGCTTCGCTGAGGACGCGCACCCTGGTGGCTTCGGCCTTTTGAATATACTCGCTGTTCGTATCCATCCCAATCGTTGCCATATCGATCCCCCAATCTTGACCCAAGTTAGCGTAACAGAGTGATCCAATTTCTACGGTTTAAACGCTACAAATCAGATAAATCACTGGCTTAAATCCGGCTTCAGCACGGTTGGAATCGCAGCCAGCAGTCGCCGCGCCACCTGATCAGCAGAGTCGTTGGGGCCAACCGCAATTTCTAGATCGGCCTGAGCGTAAAGCGAGCGACGCTCTTGCAGCAACAGCTGAAGCTTGGCTAATGGATCGGCGGTTCGCAAGAGCGGGCGGCTGGTGTCTTTCTTAAGGCGATTGTGCAAGACTTCCACCGGCACATTGATCCAAACCACTAGGCCATGCCGCAGATAGCTCCAGTTCTGCGGCTGTGAGACAATGCCGCCACCTGTGGCGACTACCAGCCGCCGGTAGGCCGAAAGCTCTGCCAGAACCTGCGTTTCCAGCTGCCGGAACTCCGACTCGCTGCTGGCAAAAATCTGGCTGACGGTCTGGCCTGCCGCCTGCTCCACTAGGCTGTCGGTATCAAAAAACTGGTAGCCCAAGCTCTGCCCCACCAGCTTGCCAATGGTGGATTTGCCTGCGCCCATCATGCCAATTAGATAGAGATTCACGCCTTGCAGGCGGCTGCGGAGTTCGCTCATTGCGTCATTGCGGTTCAAGTTATAGGTCAGGCGAGGCTATTGGGAGTCTAGGCCAGAGCTGTCGAAGTCAGGCGATGCGGTTGGCTCTGATCCATCTAGCGATAGCGATCCAGCTGATTCTGGCAGATCGTCTGGCACATCAAAAAGCATCGAAGGCTCTAGCCGTCGGATATGCAGCCGCTCCAGCTTGGGGCCTTCGCCAGATTCAACCGTGATTTCGCAATTTTCGTAGGTGAGCGTTTCGCCGACCGCCGGAATCTTTTGCAGCTGATAGATCATAAACCCGCCCAGCGTCTGATATTCCTCAGAGAGTGGAAATTCCAGATTCAGAAAATCGTTGACTTCTTCTAGGTCAGTCTGCGCCTGCACCAGGTAGGTCAAATCCTCCAGCAGCCGAATGTTTGGCTCAGTCGGGCTTTCGGGCGCTGGCGCATCGCCAATAATCTCTGCCACTACATCTTGAATCGTCACCAGCCCTGCCGTCCCGCCAAAGTTGTCCACCACCATCACCAAAGGCTGACCAGAGCGCTGCATCAGATTCAGCAGCTCGTTCAGCGGCATCTCTTCGGAGACAAACTGCGCTGGACGTATCCAGTTTTGAATCGGCTGATCCAACTGGAGTGTGCCGTTCACCAATGGCTCGGCCAAATCCTTGAAGGCAATCAGCCCCACCACGTCATCTAGCGATTCGCGCGTGACTGGATAGCGGGAATAGCCGGACTCCGCCACCTCGCGAAACAGCTCTTGCAGGCTCGCCTCGACCGACACCGCCACCAGACTTGTGCGCGGCACCATCACCTCGCCTGCGGTCACATCTGCAAAGGCAAAGACATTGCTGAGCAACTCGCGCTCCTCTTCTTCTAGCTCTGGCGATTCGGTGGTGGTGCTGATGATCAGCTGCAATTCTTCGGAGGTGACTCGGTTGTACCAGCCCTGTCCGGTATAGCGTACCCCCACCAGCTGCAACAGCCAGCGCGTGGACTGGTTGAGCACCCAGATAAACGGGTTGAACAGCCGCGCAATCGCGACGCTAGGCGGCCCTAGAAACCGCGCCAGCTGCTCTGAGTAGATCAAAGCCACCGATTTAGGACAGAGTTCGCCCAACACAATTTGCAGGTAGGCAATCAGCCCAAAGGCCAGCGGCACCGCCAGCGAATGGGCAACGAACTGCTGAGCTTGGGGCGGCAGGGGCAGTTTGACCAGCACTGCTGCCATTGCCACCGCCATCGTGCTCTCGCCAATCCAGCCCAGCGCCAGACTGGCCAGCGTAATCCCAAACTGCGTCGTCGAGAGCAGTCGGTCTAACCCGCGCTGCAAATCCTGCACGGTTTTGGCCTGCACGTCGCCCACCAAAACCAGCTGATTGATCCGCGACCGCCGCACCGAGACAATCGAAAACTCAGCCGCCACGAAAAAAGCGTTGATCGCGATCAGCAGCAAAACTGCCAGAATCCGCATCATCATATCTGACCAGCTTAGCGAAGCCTCTGGGAGTAGATTAGGCGCAGCGGTCACGATGTCCGAGGCGCTCACGGTGAACTGGTGGGAGCCGCATCTGGGGCGCTGCCATCCATTCGCGCCTTGACGTTGGTGAGAATATCAGCCTCTTTGAGAAACGTCAGACCTTCGCGGCGAATTGGTTGCCCCTGTGCGTCAGCCAGATTGTTGACTGGGCGAGCGTCGGGTTGGGTGATGCTTTTGAGCGCGCCTCGTCCCAGCTTGTAACCGTAGATGGCGCTGGTTAATCCCGCTCCAAACATCAGGGTTAAGAGCGCTAGCGTTAGGACGACGGTTGGATTCATGCTGATCGATACGGATTGGGGCGATGCGGATCTGGGCTGCATATCTGAACTGCCACAGGATAGAATAAGTGACTAAGTATAGAGCTTCTTCCCAGGGTTGGCCGAGCGGTTTAGGCAGCGAACTCATAATTCGCGTTAGGCAGGTTCGACCCCTGCACCCTGGACTTCGTATGGTAGTGATCTGCTTTCCAGTGTACGGCAGCCATCGAAAGCACAGGTGGATTTACCACAAAAAATTTGATTGGTTTCCCACAGCTGGCTGCCAAAAAGCCGATCTGCTGGCTGGCCAGACTTCTGAGCCTATGATTGGACTCAAGCAGCAGCCCAAACCCATTTAGACCTAGAGCTGCTCTAGGGAAATCGCAGCGAACTCTATATTGCGGGTAAGTGCGGGTAAGATTGATCTGCGATTAGATTTGCTGAGAACCTGCCTGATGACTTCTGCTGCCGCTCACCAAAGCCACCTACTCATTATTGAGGACGACAAAGGCCGACGCGAATATACGCTCGATAGTCCGGTCTACTCGATTGGCCGTGACCCTAAATGCGATATCCGGTTGGTGTCCCAGTTTGTCTCGCGCCGCCACGCCACGCTGGTGCAGCTCCCCAACGAGGACGGCAGCTACTATTATCGGATTGTGGACGGCAACCTGAAAGGTAAGCCCAGCGCCAACGGCCTGCTGATCAATGGCCGCAAGCTGCAAGCCCACGACCTGCATGACCAGGATCGGGTAATTTTTGGCCCTCAGGTGCAGGCTACCTACTATCTGCTGCGCCGCGACGCAATCACCACCGTACCGCCCGACGAATACGACATCACGCTGATTAGCCCCAATATGACGGGCGATCCAGAAGATGATACGGCGGGTAGCCCGGTTAAGCTAGATGAGCCGGCTGGTGAACCCACTGCTGATGCCTAGTTCGGCAGCTTAATTGATTTAGCAGGCATTTGGCAGGCATTTAGCAGTCAGTTTTGCAGAGATATGGGTCAAAATAGGGCAGGATATCAATCTCCTCAGCAGCGAATGACTTCAGCGAGCCGCCAAACCCACAGACTAATCATCGAGGACTCCAAGGGGCAGGAGGAATATACCCTTGAGGAGTCGATGTACACGATTGGGCGCGACCCAAACTGCGACATCCGCCTGTCGTCCTACTTTGTCTCGCGGCATCACGCGACGCTGGTGCGCTTCCCCGACGAAGAAGGCGGCTACTATTACCGGATTGTGGACGGCAACCTGAAGGGCAAACTCAGCGCCAACGGCCTGCTGATCAATGGCCGCAAGCTGCAAACCCACGACCTGAGAAGTCAGGACAAGATTATCTTTGGCCCGCAGACGCAGGCGTTTTACTATCTGCTGGAGCGCGAACATACCACCACCATACCGCCCGACGAATTCGACATCACGCTAATCAACCCTAGCTCGCTCAATGAGGGTGACACGGCTGATTCGATAGGTTAGCTGGGATAGGTTAGCTGGGTGGGCTAGTCGAGTTTTTTGAGGGGCGGCACCGGGTCATAGCCGCCGTGATGCAGCGGCTGACAGCGCAGAATCCGCCCGACCGCGAGCTGGCTGCCCTTGAGTGCCCCAAACCGCTCAATCGCCTCAATCGCATATTGTGAGCAGGTGGGGTAGAAGCGGCAGGTGGGGTGAAACAGCGGCGAAACCAGCAGTCGGTAGCCTTTGATCAGTCCAATTAGCGCGAGTTTCATGCTCTTATTTTAGCGCTATCCTTTCACGCCGCTGCTGGTTTCAGTCGGGACAATGTAGCGCTGCATGAAGCCAAAAAACAGCAGAATCGGGGCAATCGAAATCACTGAGCCTGCCGCAATCAGCCGCCAGTCGAGCGAGAAAGCGCCCGCTAGCTTGGCGACTCCCAAGGGCAGCGTATAGCGCTCAGGCCGATCGAGAATCAGCAGCGGCCAGAGAAAGTCGCTCCAAGCGCCAATAAATACAAAAATTGCCAGCGTCACCAGCGCCGGACGGATTGAGGGCAGCATGATATGCCACCAGATGCCTAGCTCCGAGCAGCCGTCGATGCGGGCGGCTTCTTCCAGCTCTTTGGGCACGCCCTGAAACGCCTGCCGCAGCAGAAAGATGCCAAACGCCGAAGCCAGCGCTGGGAAAATCAGCCCCAGATAGGTATTTCGTAAGCCCAGGTTCACCGCCAGAATGTAGAGCGGAATCATCACAATCTGAAACGGAATCAGAATTGTGGCGACCACCAGCGTAAAGATAATCTGCTTGCCGCGAAAGTTGAGCCGCGCCAGCGGATAGGCGGCCAGCGCGCAAAACAGTAGATTTAGCCCCACCGTCAGACCTGACACCAGCGTGCTGTTGAACAGATATTGGCCAAAGGGATTGGTCTGCCAAGCCTTGACGAAATTACTAAACGTCGGCTGTGCCGGGATAAACTGCGGCGGAAACTGAAAAATATCTTCGCCAGATGATTTGAAGGCCGTACTCACCAGCCAGAGCAGCGGCAGCAGCATTACGGCGGCAATTGCCAGCAGCAGCAGATAGGTGAAGATCAGTTTGGCAGGGGGGCGCAGGTGCATGATGTTTTTTTTTGCGGTTTGTCTGCGGTTGCTCTAGATTAGTTGATTCCAGACCAAAATAGATTAGGCTAAGGTGACTCTGTCATCTAGGTTAGGCGAGCGTTCAATGGGCAGCCAAATTTTTTTTATTGTCAAGCTGTTTTTACTCTCCGGCTTGATCGCAGGCGCTATTAAGTATTTGCTGCCGCTGCTGAATATTCCAGCTACGACCCCCATCGCGCTAGGGCTAGTCCTGACTCCGCCTGCTCTTTTAGCCACGCTCTTGGCTTGGCGCTCTCAATCGCCGCTCAGCCGACCCGACTAACGTTCTTGCCCTCCCAACTATGCGAACGATTGCCGAAATCAACGCCAAAATTCAGCAGCAGCAGGCGGTCGTGCGGACGGTCGAGGAGCTGAAGGCACGGGTGCAGGCAGTGGGGGTGAAGAAAGCGGCTCAGGAGACCGACGTGATTACTACAGGCACGTTTGAGCCGATGGAGTCTTCTGGGGCGATCCTCAACATGGGGCATACCGATCCGCCAATCAAGATTCGTCAGTGCTGGCTGGATGGCGTGATGGCCTATTCTGGGTTTGGCGCGGTGGATCTGTATTTGGGTGCGACGCAGATGGCGGAAGGCTTGCCGGGTGAAAGCTTCAACGAGGAGCGCGGCGGCGGCCATGTGATTGCGGATTTAGTTGCAGGTAAGTCGGTTAGCCTGCGGGCGGTTGGGCATGTCACCGACTGCTATCCGCGAGCTGCCTTTGAAACCACGATTACCAAAGACAGCATCAACCAGTTTTATTTATTTAATCCGCGCAACCTCTACCAGAATTTTATCGTGGGCGTAAACGGCGGTGACCGTCCGCTGCACACCTATTTGGGACCGCTGTCACCCAGACTCAGCAACGCTGTCTATTCCAATCCGGGAGCGCTATCGCCCTTGATGAACGACCCGGATCTGGCGCTGGTGGGCGTGGGGACGCGGATCTTTTTGGGTGGCGGCGTGGGCTATGTGGCTTGGGAAGGGACGCAGCATTTTCCGCTGCAAAAGCGCTTGCCCAACCGCACGCCGGTCGGCCCTGCCGCAACGCTGGCCTTGATTGGCGACGCGAAGCAGATGCAGGCGCGCTGGGTGCGGGGCTGCTACTTTAAGAGCTACGGCTCATCGCTGATGCTGGGGGTGGGCGTGCCGCTGCCAGTGTTGAACGAATCGGTGGTGGCGCATTGCGCGGTGCAGGATCAGGATTTGGTGGCTCCGGTGATCGACTTTTCGATTCCGCGTCGGGTGCGGCCTACATTTGGGCTGGTTAGCTATGCTCAGCTTAAGTCAGGCAAAATTACGATTGAAGGTAAGCCCGTCCGCACTGCGCCCTTAGCCAGCATCTACCTGTCGCGGCAGGTGGCTGAGGAGCTGAAGCAGTGGATCGCCGCAGGCCAATTTACTCTAACTGAACCCGTCGCGCCCATCCCGCCCGACAGCAGCTTTGTGGCTCAAGATCGACGTGGCGCACAGTTGACGATGGATTAAAGAATGTCGCTGCTAATCTTACCGTAACAGCATCTAATGCATTAAGAACGGGACTTACGCAAGTTGAAACCGTGAAATCTGTCTTGCTCTTTCTCCAACGCTGATTATGTGCATTTACCGCTATAGATGCATCACCAGTATTTTGGATCACTCAAGGCTTCAACGCAGGTACAGTTGCCAGATAATGTCTCGATGAAATTACCAGACAGAGATTGGCCAAGCCATCCTGCTGGTTGAGAAAGCGGGAAAGGAGCTTTTATCGAATCGTGCGAAATGGGACGGAAGCCGACTTTTTTATAGAAACCTGGGTCTCCATAGGTAATCGCAACGCTCACTCCCCTACGCTTCAATTCACTCAAACCGTGATTGATCAAAGCCTGACCGATGCCTTTGCCTTGATGGTCATTATGGACGGCCACAGGCCCTAGAATGAACGATTCGATCCCATTCTCAAAATCTAGCCGACTGAAGAAGATAGATCCAACTATTTGACCATTGTTTACGGCGGTAAAGCAGTACAGATCATGCTCATCTGTTTTCTCCAGCAGCTCCTTTGCCAACTGGCCAATTAACGCTCCTTCATCTTCTCCCTCGGACTTAGCGAATACAGATGTAAAAAGCAACACAATAGCTTGCAAATCATTCTGTGTATGACGTCTGAAATCCATGATAATTCTTGCTTCTGTCGGAAGTGTACGTTCTAGGGTGGCACATGTTAGCCTGCGCTGCTTAACGCCCGCGCCCCACTCCTCTCCGAGCCGCTCCTGAGGGTGATTCTCGACAAGATAAAAGCGATCGCATTCTCCCTCACAACGCTCAAATCAGCCAACCTCCAGATTATCAGGGCGATCGCAAACCTCGGACTCGACTTGATGTCACAAAACTTGTATCTTGGTAATCCCTGGTCTACTCGCCTAGGTGACGATAAAGCAAATGCCACACT
The DNA here is from genome assembly GCA_019359155.1 of Pegethrix bostrychoides GSE-TBD4-15B. Classification (GTDB taxonomy): domain Bacteria; phylum Cyanobacteriota; class Cyanobacteriia; order Elainellales; family Elainellaceae; genus Elainella; species Elainella bostrychoides. The sequence goes on along the minus strand of JAHHHV010000067.1, from coordinate 500 downwards.
ATAAACAGTTGGGGAATCAGTGGTAGTGATTCTGGCAACTCAACTTCAATATTCGACCAAATCCACGATCCTGACCATCGTATCTTGACCGAGCCAAGCTCCCGATTCTCGTGAAGGATAAGAGAGTTCTTCCATACATACACTTGATGATTGTATTCCAGGGTTTGGGATGGAGGCAGGGGCAGCATTTTCAACGTCATGGATGCGACACAGGTGTTACCCTGTCTAAGCTCATAGCGATTGAGGATGGGAAATCCTTTTCCTGCCATCCTCAACGTTTTTTTCTGAATAATCAGCTTGCCTCCGGAGCGCCAAAGGTTAAATGTCGCTCTAGCAACTTCCTTTTTGTCGATAAAAATGCGATAGCCACACAGACTAGTGGTCTGTCAGTTTTCAATTTGTGGGTAAAGACGCTTGAGACGAATCCGAGCATCTGCTGTTGTGAACTGCCAATCTACGGACTTTTGTGAATGATTACGTTGGATGTACCAAGCAGTCGT
>JAHHHV010000066.1 GCA_019359155.1 Pegethrix bostrychoides GSE-TBD4-15B | reverse complement strand
GTTTCTTTCGAGTGATTCTGACCCTGACCCTGCGGTTGCTTCTAGGCGACAACAGGATGATGCTCTCAAGCGTGAATTCACCGTCCTCAGCACCATTCCTGCCTCTTAGTTTTGTCAGTCAAGCAGGGTTTTATGCTGCCGTTTGTCATACAACCGGAAGTTGACAGGGTAAGAATTGCCAGAACTGTCGGTGTAATACTCAGATTGATACCTTTGACCGTTCGCTTGTGCTTGCCAGATTAGAAATAGCCGACCAATTCTGTTTTACTCGGATCTCGGTAGGGCTTATCCACCACAGTGTCATCAACACTCGTGGTTCCTCCGACCAAGTTCAGTTCCCCTTTAACTTCATCAAACAGGTCTTTAGGAGTATATTGATCTCGCAGCAGAAAACGGTTAACGCTATCATGACTGAGTGCTTCAAGAATCTCAGACAGACGTACACAACTGACATACTTGGATTCTGCTAGGAGAGACAAGGTGTAAAGATTACAATTACACTCTTACAATTACACTGAGCAGCTGAGAGCTTTGAACGTTCTCTCACAATCGAATACTGCTGAGGGGGCTTACCTAAACTCCCCACACTTCTGCACTCTTGTCAATGCGTAAGTCCTCTAATATTCTCTGCATCGTCTAGCTCTTTGAATTTAGATGACTCAGGCGATGTATTTCTGATGAAGCAAATAGTATTTCACAGCGTTAATGTGAAGAGTTGGCGAATTTTTGGACAATCGGCCTGCTTTGCGGCTCAACGTCAGCATTGGCGGCTGAATGTTACGGTACTCTGTTGATGCTTCGAGTTTGATGGGCAAACTGATTTTGGCAAGATTCAGCCCTTGAATTTCAGCCATGCTCTATCTTTAGCCCTACAGCCCAATGGTTTTACATCCCGTGAACTCCCTGCGCCCGCTCACGTTCTCCTGCGGCCTCCTGCTTGGAACACTGCTTTTCACTCCCACGACCTTAGCCGGAACGGCTGAGCACTCTTTGAGTCACGCTCCCAGCCAGCCCAGCTCCCGGATTGCCCAAGCTCAGCAGACTCCGGTTGTGGGTGTGATCAAAAGCCGAGAGAACGCGAGCCAGTGGCAGGCGATCACGGATCGCCTGGATGCCAGTGAACTGACCTATCACATTATCGACTGGCGAGAGGTAGAGCGCTCTGCTGACTTTGGCGAGGTGACGGTGCTGTTTTTACCCAACTTAGAAAATATTTCCTCAGATCAGCTGTTGGGGTTGCAGGCTTGGCTGAATCGCGGCGGTGGCTTGATTGTGAGTGGAGCCGTGGGCAATCAGTCCTCGGTAGGCGTGCAAAATGCGCTGCGATCGCTGCTGGGAGCTTACTGGGCGACCGATCTATCGCAGCCTCAGTCGGTGCTGCCGTTGCAGCTGGCCAGTCAGCGCTGGGTGCGTCAGGCTGATGCAGGCAGTACGGCAATTGGCGGCGTGCTGGTTCCCACGAGCTTGGCCAGTCAACCCGTGGCGGTCTGGAATCAGGCTGAACCGTCTGCCAGTGGAGCCAGCAATCGCGCGGCGGTTGTGGTGACGCAGAAAACTACCTTTTTAGGCTGGCGCTGGGGTGATGAAGACTCTAGCCTGAGCGAGTTTGACCAAAGCTGGCTGAGAGCTGCGGTAAGTCGATTTGGCTCGCTGTCCCCGCTGATGGCTGCGCCCGTAAGCCGTCCGGTAGATTCATCTGCACCCGCGCCAGTTGCCACCGTAATTCCACCTCGACCAGCCGCACAGCCAGTTGCACAGCCAGTTGCACAGCCAGCAAACTCAGCCAATATTACTCAACGTTTAAGTCAGCCTGCGGCACCTGCACTACCTCCACAGACTGCGCCACCAGCTCAGTCCAGCACTAGTCAAGATCCTGCCGAGCAGATTACGCCTGCGGCTCTGGATCTGTACAGCCCGCGTATTACCCTGTATGAAGCGGGTCTGATGCAGCAGGAGCTCGAAGACTTAATTGGCCGCTATGAGAGCGCCGTAATCTTAGCAAGCTCGCGGGGCGGATCGCAGGTACAACAGTCTTCTGCTGGCGCTCTGACTGGCGCTATGACTGGCGCGATTCACAGCGCGACTGGACAGATCCGCCCGATCCGCGCCGTAAATCGCGCTGGAAATCAGGCTGAAGCGGCGCTCAACGATGCAGTTTTGACTGAAGCACGGCAGGGCTACAGCAGTTTTACGGTGGCCATGGGGCAGCACAACTACCCGCAGGCAAGGCAGCAGTGGCTGGCAACCCGGCAGCTTTTGCAGAACAACTTTCCGCTGGATCGTCCGCTGTCTCAGCCGGAGGTGCGCGCCATTTGGCTGGATCGCGGTACGATTGTCCGGGCAGGTTCGCGGCAAGGGCTGGCGCAACTGTTTGATCGATTGGCCGCAGCGGGCATCAACACCATCTTTTTTGAGACGGTCAACGCTGGATATCCAATCTATCCAAGCCAGGTTGCGCCTGCCCAAAACCCGCTGACGCGCGGCTGGGATCCGTTGGCTGAGGCCGTTGATCTGGCACATCAGCGCCATATGGAGCTACATGCCTGGGTCTGGACTTTTGCGGCGGGGAATCAGGCGCATAACGCGATTGTGAATCAGCCCGCTAGCTATCCGGGGCCGATTTTGGCGGCACATCCCGACTGGGCCAACTATGACAACCGTGGCGCAATGATTCCGCCGGGACAGAAGAAACCGTTTCTCGATCCGGCCAACCCTGAAGTGCGGCAATATCTGCTCAGCCTGTACCAAGAAATTGTCAGCCGCTATGACGTAGACGGCTTGCAGCTTGACTATATCCGCTATCCGTTTCAAGATCCACGCGCCGGAGGCCATACTTATGGCTACGGCAGCGCCGCTCGGCAGCAGTTTCAGCAGCAGACGGGCGTAGATCCGGTGACGCTCTCGCCCACCAATCCGGCGCAGCAGCAGCTCTGGCAGCAGTGGACGGCGTTTCGGACTGAGCAAATCAGCTCCTTTGTGGCTGAGACTTCTCAGCAGCTGCACCAGATCAACCCCGATTTAGTTCTCTCGACCGCTGTGTTTGCCCTCCCCGAACGTCGCCGCCTGAATGAGATTCAGCAGAACTGGGAGCGCTGGGCGCAGCAGGGCGATGTGGACATGATTGTGCTGATGAGCTATGCGGGCGATACCAACAGCTTGCAGCGACTCACCAATCCCTGGCTGGCCGATGATGCTAACTTGGGGTCGGCGCTGGTGCTGCCAGGAATTCGGCTGCTCAACCTTTCAGACAATACGGTGATTGATCAGGTACAGGCGCTGCGCGATTCGTCGTCGGGTGGGTTCGCGCTGTTTGCCGCCGAGAATCTGGATGGTCAGCTCCAGCAGATTTTTCAGCAGATTCAGGGCAGCTCGGCTGATCCGATTCCTTACCGCGATCCGTTTGCAACTGCTGCTAGCCGCTATGACCTGCTGACGCAGCAGTGGAGCTGGCTGATTGAGCAGGGTGAGCTGAAGCTACGGGACTCGCAGGCTGAAACTTGGCAGACCAAAACAGCTGAGCTGGAGCAAGCGCTCAAGACGCTAGCCGAATCGCCGTCTGAGGCCAATTTGCGACAGGCAACTACGCTACTGAAAAGCTTTCAGGGACAGTTCAAATCCTGGATGGAGATGCCGACTCTGAATGCTGACTACCGCATCCGCACCTGGCAAAATCAGCTGGCAACGATTGATAAGCTGTTGAGCTATGGCGACCAAGTGGTGCTGACACGGCAGTTAGGCTCCCAAACTGCTGGCCTTGCCCAAGTCGTGCCGCTACAGCTTGAAGCAGGCAACGGTCTGTGAGCAGCTCTCTAAAAAATTGTCTGAATTGTCTGAATTGGATGCCTTGCTGCGCTGAAGATTGCCGTTGCCACCTAACGTGCTTTTCGCTGGCACTGCGGACAGTAATAGAGCCTGCGTCCGGCTAGCGTCTCTTTCAAAATCAGCGTCCCGCAGATGTAGCAAGGCTGAGCCTCTCGCCCAAAGACATAGTGTCGATAGTCCCGGCGACGTTTTCCGGCGGCTTTCAGGCTTTGGGCGAGAGGTAAATCGTTGGTGATGCCGTTAGATAGATAGGACTGCCGAGTCACGCCAATCGTTGCCTCAGCCAGCTTCAGGATTTGCGGAGCAGCGCAGTCTTTTGGCCGCAGCGTCGGATGCAGCCGCCCTACAAACAGCACCTCGCTCCGCAGATAGTTCCCCAGTCCGCAGAGAAAATGTTGGTCGAGCAGCAGTGAGGCTAGCCCTCGCCGTTCAAACTGCCTGTCCGAAAACCGCTCAACAACCTGCACAACTGTCGTGGCCTCATCCAATACATCTGGTCCCAGCCTGCTGAGAAAAGGGTGATAGCTAATTGCCACGTCATCCAGCACCTCAATGTCAGAAGCGCTGTAGAGCAGGGCAGATTTTTTGTCGCTGTGAATCGCCAGCCTCAGCTGCCGATTTGTCTGCGGGTAGTCATGCAGCGGTCGAATCATCCATTTGCCGTAAAGCTGATTGTGGCTATAAATGCTGAGCTGATTGTCAAACCGAATCAGCATTGCCTTGCCTTTGGTCCGAACAGCGGTAATTTCGCGCCCTTGCAGCGTCGCTTCGTAAGGCTTCAGGTGCAGAAACGCAAAGAACAGGCTGCTGACGGGTCGCAAGGCAATCGCTTTGGCAATTTGGTCGGCAGCGCGCTTAATCTCTGGCCCTTCTGGCATAGTCTTCTGGCATGTGCAGTTCTGTAAAAATATGATGTGATTAGATGATCCCAGGTGATTTATTCTCTATATCACATTCTCTATGCAAGATTCTTTTATTCGCTGATCCTTCGATTGTATTTCATATTCACTCAATGTTAAATACGTTTTCTAGCTTATGTAGATGCTGCGTTCAAAAATAGTCCTAACTTATATCCGCAATACTATACCGCTCTTGTTCGACTGTCAGCCTAAACTTTTGCAAGTTTCTGTCCTGTACTGAGTCTTTTACCAGGCTCTCTGTCGTCACAGTTGCTTCACCAGCTCATGCTCAGCTAGTGAAGCAGCTTCAAATCCGCTGGAGCAGGCTGAGACCATGAGTATCGGTGCCGCAGCTGCCCAGCAGTGCATGCTGGCGACCCAGAGCACCCACCCGCTCCGTTTCTTGGGGGCTAGGCCGCCAGGGTGAGGGGTTGCCGCCGTAGGCATAGTAGGTTTCGATGCCGTCAATGCCCAGTGCAGCTGCCGCCGGAATTAGCTGCTCAACCGAGCGCTTGTAACGAGCCGGATGCGCCAGTATGGCCAGACCACCTGCCTGGTGAATCGTCTGAATCACTTGCGCTGCGGCATAGAGATCGCCCGTCGCGGTCTCGCTTTGGAGGTAGGGCTGAAGCGCCGCGTGATCTGGGTCAAAGGCATAGGCGAGGATATGCACCTCGTCTTCTAGCAGAGCCGCGCTGATTTCGGTGCCCGTCCAGAGCTGTGGTGCAGGCACTGAGGGCTGAGCATCTAGCCACTGCTGCGCCTGCCGATAGCCGCTGACGCTGTGGTGATCGGTGATGGCCAGCCCTTGAAGTCCTAGTTCAACAGCCTGCTGAATTAGCGCTTCTGGCGTGAGCCGACCGTCTGAGCAGAGCGTGTGCATATGAAAATTGTAGAACTGGGGACAGCTCTCTGCCGTAATGCTTTCAAACACCCGTCTGAGCGCGGCTGCATCCTGAGCATTTTGGGCGTGCGTCGGGGCAAGATTTTCAGCTAGGTCAACAGCCATACGCCATCCTTAACGGTTGTTAACAACTCCCACTATAGCTGACCTATTCGAGAAGATAGAGCCAAGCTTAATCTGGCCAAGCCTGCAAAATCTGCATCGCCTCTGCGGCTCTGTCAGTCGGCACAAACAGATGATCGTGGTAGTAGGCTGCAACTGGATTGACGCTGATTCCCGCTTTAGCCAGTCGGCTCGTGACAGCTGCCAAAAAGCCCACAGCCTCCAGGCTAGAATGCACCGCAAGTGTAATCATCCGAAATGCCGCGTTAGAGAGTTGCGCGCTGCCCGAAATCTGCGCTGCCTGTTCGCGCCGCAGGATCAGCGTCAGCCCTTCGGCCTCGTAGAATAGCCCAACCAGCGCCAGGGACTGCCAGTTAAATTCCGGTGCAACGCTACAAAAAACATACTCTCCCTCCAGCATCCGAGGCTGCATTGACCGCAGCAGCTGATCGAGATCGACTTCGCCTGTTGTGATTCCAGACCTCATCTCAGTCATGTTGAGTTTGACACACCTACTTCTGCTGCAACAAGGCGACGGCATAGACCGCAATTCCTGCCTCTTGCCCCACAGCATCTAGCTTTTCGTTGGTGGTAGCCTTGATGCCAATCTGCCCTGGCTCAACTTGCAGTGTCTCGGCAAGGCGCTGTCGCATCGCGGCAATGTGGGGCTTAATCTTAGGTTGCTCTGCCACAATCACCGAGTCGAGGTTGCCAATCTGCCAGCCCTGAGACTGGATCAGCTGGTTGACCTGCGCCAGCAGCTTCAGGCTATCTGCTCCTTTCCACTGCGGATCGGTAGGGGGAAAGTAATGGCCAATATCTCCCAGACTGAGCGCGCCCAGCATCGCGTCCATGATGGCGTGGGTGAGCACATCTGCGTCGCTGTGCCCCAGCAGCCCCAGGTGATGCGGAATCTGAATGCCGCCCAAAATCAGAGCGCGTTCGCTCACCAGCTGATGGATATCGTAGCCGTTGCCGATTCTCAGATTCATGACTCGCTCTAGCTGATGCTCTGTGCCATTCTAGAACATGCCGTTATTTGCGGTTCTAATTTACCAGCCTAACTTGCCACCTAGTTTAGCCTACTGCTGCGCCTGCGCTTTTCGCTGCGCCTCCTCGCTGTTCTGGCGATAGCGCTGCACCCGATCTTGAGCCGTGGGATAGCGTGGGTCGGTGGCGGGAATCTGCCCCATCAGGTCGGAAGCACGCTGCCAGCGACTAGCCACATTCAGCCATTCTGAGGTGGTTTGGGCAGATTGGCCTGCCCCCACGGTCTGCTCGGCGAGCCGCACGGCTTCGGCAAAGGGATCGGCTTTGACCGCAGCAGGACTGGCTGACGCGAGAGGGCTAGCTGGTTGACTAGTAGATTGATTGGCAGATTGGCTGGCTGGCTTCAGCCAGTGATAGAGCGCACCGCCCAGCAGCAGCAAAAATAGACTGAGGCTAGCACCGCCGACTAGCCCCCGCCAGAACAGCTTTTTCTCGCGGCGGATGCGGGGGGAGGCTGGAGAAATCAGGTTGCTGCTGGGCTTGATGGCCTGACGCTCTTGGGCGAACCTCTGGATGAGGGACGGTTTAGCCAGCGTAATTTCTTCTGACCACAGCAGCTGGTTATCAGGGTCACGGTTAATCTCTTCAAGCCAGAGCAACTGCTGTTCGCGGACGATGCGGCTATTGATATTTACCCGACGCACGCTGCGCGGCTGAAGCGACTCCAAAATTTGCCGCACTTCTGGTACCAAGACCGTCTGTTCGAGCTGCTCTGGCTTGGCAGCCTCGCAGAGAATCTGCAAAATGCCTTGGTCAAACATCGCTCTGGTTCTGACCCCAGCATTGGCCAGCTTGTCGTTTAGCACTTGGATGATTGCCGCAACGCTGCCTTGACGAGCCTGACGGGTAATGTCGTTAATCGGATCTACCATGGTTCGTTCAGGCATAGGGGTTCGCTCAGGCAGGGATGGCTGAAGGATGAGGACTGAACGCGCGATTTGCTGAACGATTAGGCAGCTATGCTCTAGCCACTCTGCCGTAGAGCGATCCCGCGATGGATATAATAGACGACCTTATTTAACAACAGCAGCAGCAGCCAAGACAAAATCTTAATCAAAGATTACGCTATCTTAGCTTTTCTTTATTTGTCTGGAGCTGCTGAGAGGAAGAATTGTTCGGCTAGGAAATCATGCGGCCAGCTTGACTCCAGCTTGACTCCAGCTTGATTAAGGCTCCGGGAGCGCAGACTGCTCGCGGTTAGGCTCACTGCCGTTAACGGTGCCGAGCTGCTGGCGCACATCGTCAATCGCCTCATTGAGCTGGGCAATTTTGTCTTCTAGACCGCGACGCGCTACTTCCATATTTTGCTCTGGAGCTGCCTTCACCTGCCGCTTTTTGGCAGGCTTTGTCTCTGAGGCTTTGCCCTCCGTCGTCTCGGCCTGCGACAGCCGGGATGCCGCCAGCACGCCAATCACGCCACCAACCGCGCCACCCATCACCGCGCCCAGCAAAAAACCGCCGAAAAAGTTTCCCTGCTGACTCATTGCTTCTGCTCCTAGAACGCTCCTGAAATTAACGTGAAGTTGATCTGAAGGTAACGGTCAATTGATCACCGAGATTGCTGAACCGTCACGTTGCAAATGTGCGGTCGCCCGCATCCCCCAGCCCCGGTATGATATAGCCTTTTTCATTTAGACCTTCATCAATCGTAGCTGCATAGATCACCAGTCCCGGAAAGGCTAGATTCAACTTTTGCAGGGCTGGCGGCGAAGTCACGACTGAGATAATCCGCACGAGAGCTGGATCAATGCCGCGCTGAGTCAGTTGCTCCATCACGGCGACAATCGTGCCGCCTGTTGCCAGCATTGGTTCAGCGATCAGCAGCCGCGTTTCTGGGTCAAACTGCGCTGGAAACTTGTTGAGATAGATCGACGGCTCCAGCGTCTCTTCATTTCGCGCCACGCCAATGTGATAGACCGCCGCCAGCGGCAGCAGTGCCTGCGCCCCCTCCATCAAGGCCAAACCTGCCCGCAGAATCGGGACGATTGCAGTGGGCACCTGCGGATTGATAAAGCTAGCGGCACTAGGAGCGAGCGGCGTATTCACCTGCGTTTCGATTGTGGGTAGCCACTCGCGGCTAGCTTCGTAGGTGAGCCAGCGTCCCAACTCGGTCATGGCGCTACGAAACAGCACGGGAGGCGTGTCTTTCTCGCGGGCAACCGCCAGCCAGTGCTTAATCAAAGGATGCGGCGGAACATAGACGCGAAGCTGAAAAGTCATTGCTGGAGTTGAGAGATTGGACGATTGGCTTGGCATTCAGCATATCAGGAATCGCGTCTTTGGCTAATCGGGTTCTGGTAGCTCTCTGTCACTCATGCATCCTGTCACTCAGGCATCCTGTCGCTCATGCATCGTCAGCAAGCGGCAGTCACAGCAGATTCCCCAAGCCTTGCAGGATCTTCTTTGAGTTTCTGGCCGCAGATTTTCCGAAGATGTTCAGCTCAATGCGAGTTGGCGCTGAGCGAATTAGAGGAAGCGCCTCAGGAGGTTCAGGCCATCTCAATCTGCACTGACTAAATCACTGACTAAATCACTGACTGAATCACTGACTAAATCACGACTAACGCTCAGCAAGATCATGCCTCAGACTACGCCTTGATCAGAATTTCAGATACCGAAAATGGAATGACAGAATCCGTCCAAGCGCGAATCTTTAGACCCTTTCTTTACGACTAAGCCCATTGGACAGGCCATTGGACAGGGCACCGGGCTGGGGCTATCGATCAGCGACCAAATCAGCAAGTTGATCTCAACAAATTAATGCCGAGCTATGGATTTGCGCCCCTGGTAGCTTAGGATCAAAATCTGCCCTTACTGATTGCTAATCCATGTTCACCCCCGCCAGTTTTTTCACTTACACCCAGTGGTCTGGGATTGCAACGCTGGCCTTTGCTGCCCTGACGCTGCTCAGCTTTCTGCTGGGCTGGGGGATTCGGTTCCGGCTGGTGGGCGCAACGGGCTTGCTGGGAGTACTGACGGCGGGGCTGTTTGGCCTGAGCGTCGTGCCGTTTAGCCGCGCCGTCGTGCCGGGAGCCGCCCGCTACTCAACCGTCTATGATTCTGGCGCAACTCAGGTTGTGATTGCCGTAGCGCCCAGCATCACCGCCGAGCGGCTAGAGGCAACGCTGCGTCAGGCAGCTAGCGATCTGTTTTCGTCAGGGCGGCTGAGCCGGGGCGAATCGCAGCTAACAATTCGAGCCAGAACTGTGCTGCATCCCGAACCTGGACTCTCAGAGCCGCTTTATCTGGGGCAGGTCAAGCGCTCGCTGTTTGACCGCGAAGATGCCCAAATGGTCATTGAGCTGCGCCCCGACAGTTTGGCGAAGTTGCCGCCCGCAGAACAGCCTGTTGCCCCTTCGGAAATCGCGCCCCAGAATAGCTAGGCCATAGCTAGGCTATAGCTAGGTCAGAAACAGGGGGAGGCCAATCGTTGAACCAAGCTGAACCAGAGAATAGTTAGGATAGAGTTCGGTGTAGTAAAGTAATCGTTACATCGCTTTCATCTATCAGTGGAGATATGCAGTGGAGATATGGCGAATTTAACTGTGGACTCTGTTGAAACTTCGGGACTCGCGGCGATGCAGCTCGCAATCGCGCCCGCCCGCGTCATCCGGGGAGCTGGCATTTTGGCGCGGGCCGCTCAGAGGATCAAGCGGCTCGGTTCGCGGCCACTCGCGATTGGCGGCAATCAGCTAGTAGCCGCTCGCGCTGCGCTAGATGAAACGCTACCCAACTTAAGCTATGCGCGCTACGGCTCAGATTGCAGTGAGGTCAGTCTGGCAGCTTTGAATCAGCAGGCAGAGCAGCATCAGGCTGACTTGGTGATCGGCATCGGCGGCGGCAAAGCCCTAGATACCGCTAAGCTCGTGGCCTATCAGCGGCAGCTTCCCATCGTCACAATTCCCAGCTCTGCTGCCACCTGCGCCGCCTGGACAGCCCTCTCCAATGTCTACTCAGAGCAAGGCGCGTTTCAGTATGACGTGGCGCTGGATACCTGCCCCGATCTGCTGATTCTTGACTACGACTTGGTGCAGACCGCGCCGCCGCGCACCCTGATTGCCGGGATTGGCGACGCGCTGGCCAAATGGTATGAAGCCTCAGTCAGCAGCGGTAGCTCTGAGCAAAGCTTGATTATTGCGGCGGTGCAGCAGGCGCGAGTGCTGCGCGATCTGCTCTTTCAAAAGTCGCTAGCGGCGCTGCAAGCGCCGGGCGGTCAAACCTGGCGTGAGGTAGTCGATGCCAGCATTCTGCTCGCAGGCGTGGTAGGTGGCTTGGGCGGGGCGCAGTGCCGCACGGTCGCAGCTCATGCGGTGCATAATGGTCTGACGCATCTGCTGCAAAGCCACGGCACGCTGCATGGCGAAAAGGTGGCCTACGGCATTCTGGTACAGTTGCGCCTAGAAGAAATGCAGGGCAACCTGCTGGCGGCTAGCTCCCGGCAGCAGCTACTGAAGTTCTATGGCGAAATTGGTCTGCCTCAGAGCTTAGAGTCATTGGGCTTGATGGCGGTGACGCTGGCCGATCTACATCGAGCCGCTGAAATCGCCTGTCGTCCCGGCTCTGACATTCACCATCTGCCGTTCGCGATTACTCCCGCCCAGCTGATGGCCGCGATGGTTTCCACCACGGCTCCCGCCGAATTTAGCAGTCGTGAAGAGTTAGCTGCACTACCCAGCTAATCCTCCAGCTTGCCTCCTGCATTGACTCATTGTTTCTCAGAGCTACGACGCATGAACCTACCCTGGATTACGACTGCCGACCGCCTCAGCAGCCTGCCGCCTTACGTGTTTGCGCGGCTCGATGAGCTAAAGGTCAGCGCCCGCGAGCAGGGTCTAGATTTGATCGATCTGGGCATGGGCAATCCAGATGGGCCAACGCCGCAGCCTGTGGTCGAGGCGGCGATCACGGCCATGCAGGATGCTGCCAACCATGGCTACCCGCCGTTTGAAGGCACGGCCAGCTTTCGTCAGGCGATCACTGACTGGTACGCGCGCCGCTATGGGGTGGAACTTGACCCGGACGGCGAGGCGCTGCCGCTGCTGGGCTCCAAAGAAGGGCTGACTCATCTGGCGATTGCCTACATCAATCCAGGCGATTTGGTGCTGGTGCCCAGCCCAGCCTATCCAGCGCATTTTCGCGGGCCGCTGATTGCTGGCGGCAAGATCCACCAGATTATTCTGCGCCCCGAAGACGACTGGGTGATCGATCTGGGCAGCATTCCTGATGCGGTGGCTCAGCAGGCCAAAATTCTCTACTTCAACTATCCCAGCAACCCGACTGCGGCCACCGCACCGCGCGAGTTTTTTGAAGATGTGGTCGCCTTTGCCCGCAAGCATGAAATTATGTTGGTTCATGACCTCTGCTACGCGGAGCTGGCGTTTGACGGCTATCAGCCTACTAGCCTGCTCGAAATTCCGGGAGCCAAAGAGATTAGCGTCGAGTTTCACACGCTCTCCAAAACCTACAACATGGCAGGCTGGCGGGTGGGGTTTGTCGTCGGCAACCGCCATATTATTCAGGGGCTGCGGACACTCAAAACCAACCTCGACTACGGGATCTTTGCAGCGCTGCAAACGGCTGCCGAAACCGCTCTGAATCTGCCAGATGTCTATCTGCATGAGGTGCAGGCTCGCTATCGCAGCCGCCGCGATTTTTTGATTCAAGGCTTGGCTGAGCTAGGCTGGAATATTCCGCAAACCAAAGCCACTATGTACCTGTGGCTGCCCTGCCCTGCGGGAATTGGCTCGACTGACTTTGCGCTGGCGGTGCTGCAACAGACCGGTGTGGTGCTGACTCCGGGCAACGCCTTTGGTGCGGGCGGCGAAGGCTACGTGCGGATCAGCTTGATTGCCGACTGTGACCGTCTCCAGCAGGTGCTTCAGCGCTTCCAGCAAGCGAATATTCGCTTTCAGCCGGCTTTGGTAGAGCAGGGCTAGTCAAGCCAGCTTAAACCCCCAGCTTTAAAACTCAACGGGTCTGACTCCTATGAGCCAGACCCTGATGAAGAACAGAATTGTCGAGATCGGAATCACTTAACTCGTTCCACTTAACTCGTCGTACTGTGAGCTGATTTACAAGGGGTAGACAGAAATCACAACACCGTCCTACAAACTGACTAGAACCTGTCTCTTTAGGAGACATAGAGCTTTGGTGGTGCGAACCTAAATGCGAAACGCATTGAGGCGCAATCTCACTTACATTGTGGCGATGTCTTTGCTGTAAGCAAGTGCTGTGCCAGATCAGGAGCGGGAGGCACAAGGCTCAAGTCTGGAGGGGGTTGGGTGTATCTGTTCTGTGCCTAAATTTAAATTAGCATAGCGCTCTGGTCTTGCCGCAAAGGTTTACCAAAATTCATAGGTGCAGGGTTGGCAGGACAGGCAGGCAGGACAGGGCAGCTAGGGGCGCAGCACCGCCCAGGTTGCCGAACCGACTACGCCATCAGGTTCGAGGCTGAATTTGCGCTGGGCTTCCTGAACGGCCAGCTCAGTTTCTGCACCAAATATGCCGTCAATCGTGCCGGAAAATACACCAATTGCCTGAAGCCGCTGCTGGAGCTGGGTTACGGCTTCGCCTTCCATGCCGCGCCTGAGGACAACTATCTCACTTGTGCTAGGAGCAGGATTAACGGCTGCGGTAGCGGGCGCGGGGGTAGGCGCGGGAGTGGGGGCGGGGGTAACAGGCGTATAGCCTTGATTTGGGCTAGCCGCTGGACTGGCTGGACTGGCTGCTGGACTGGCTGCTGGACTGGCTGCCGGACTGGGCGTTAAAGCTGCGGCAGATGGGGCAGGAGCCGCAGGAGCCGCAGTTGGGCTTGGAAAGCTCGGCTGAGCAGGAGGAACTGGAGTCAGCGTTGCGCCTGAAGGAATCACGCTGGGAATCACGCTAGATGGAGCAGGCACAGCAGCCTGTTGCGGAATGGGCTGGATAGGCGGGGCAGTCGGCAGCAGTCGCTCCCAGGTTGCAATTCCGGCAATGCCGTCGGGCTGAAGCTGAACCGTCTGCTGGAAAGCTGAAACTGCTGCAACCGTGCTTTCCTGATACTGACCGTCCACCGTGCCAGTGTAGTAGCCCAACAGCTTAAGCAATACCTGTAGTTCGGTAACCGCCTCACCCTGACTGCCTAAATTGAGCGTAGGCCGCTGGACTGGACTCGCTGGGCTGCTAGTTGAGCTATTGGCTGGACTGCTAGCTGGACTGCTAGCTGGACTGGGCGCTTGGCTCTGGGCGATAGGCAAGTCGCCGAACAGTCCAGCAGCTGCTGCCAGCAGACTTGGCAGGACGAACCGCAGGGCTGGATTGGCTCGGAGTCTGACTTGCTTTTGAGCGGGCTGAGCGGGCTGAATTGGGGTTGTCAAGCTGATATGCGGCTGGCGATGAGTCAGATAGCGGTTTGCTTGGCGGTTTGCTTGGTGATTCACTTGGCGGTTCACTGCCCTAAATCCTCAGCTAGATTGCAACTTTATTTTACGATGCTAAGCAAGTCAGTATTGAGATTCATCAACTCGCTTAAGCAAGATGCAGATAATATGCCACTATGCAAGACTCTTTGATTAACCGATTTCGCGGCGCGTTCTGGGGGATGGGGCTTGGCGAGAGCTTGACGGTCAGCTCTAGTCTAGCGGCTATTCCTTCGCCACCCGCTAGCTGGAGTCTCCAAGTACTGAACGCAACCCAAGTCTGGCTAGGTGAGCTTGATTTGACGGCAGATGTGACAGATCCCAGCAGCAGCTGCCAAATGCCCAGCAATCTGCCCAGCAATCTACTGCCAGTTGCCCTGCTCTACCATGACCAGCCTCAGCAGCTCCAGCAAGTGTTGCGGGAGTCTCAGTCTTCAGAGCTTGGGCTAGATGCCGCTATCTTGGGGCAGATCATTTCTTTGATTTTGAGAGAGCGGTTTGTTCCCTCTGAGCTGATCCTCCAAGTGGCTCGCGATCTGGATTTAGCGCTAGATCTACCGCTGGTGCAAAAGCTGCTGCAAGTCCAGATCTGGCTAACTCAACCCACCGATCTGGCAGTCGTTATGCAAGCGCTCAGAGCCGTAGATCCAGCAGACTTCACCCTGGTTGTGGCGCTCTATAGCTTCCTGAGCAGTCCTGACAGCTTGCGGATTTCGCTGCTGCGGCTGCACCGAATGATTGGGGCTATGGCGACCAAACCGCAACCCTTTAATCTAGGCATCGCAGGTGCAGTTCTGGGCATACTGTCGGGACTCTACAACGGCATAGGGGAACTGGATATGGAACTAGGCACAAGACTGCCAATCGACTTGCAGGCTGGAGAGCTACGGCTCTTACAGTTTGTCGATCGGCTATTTATGCAGTGGTCAGGGCAGTGGTCAGGCGCGAGTTTTGATCCGAATTTCAATCAGGGGTTGCAGCAGCCTCATCTGGGTCTAGTTGCCGCGCCGCGCGTGATTCGGCGGAGCTGAAATCAGGCGCGGCGGTCGGATGTCAAATTCTCACTGGCTGTCTCAGCAGTTGTCTGATGAATAATTCAGGTGTGAGGTCATCTATCGAGAGAACAGAGCGTTAAAATAGACCCGTCTCTCTGCTTTAGCTTCACCCCCCAGCCTCATGACTCAGCGTTAGCCTAAACAGGTAGCAGACCTAAACAGGCAACAGACCTAAACAGGCAGCAGACTGCCGCTGCGCGAACTGCGACTGCGATCTCCATCCTCGCATCTGATCTCCATCCTCAAATCAGATAACGCAAAATGCCAGAAGATCTGTCTTATTGCTGCGCCATGCGATTTTGCCTTCTGCTAGTCTGTGTATTTGCCCCATTTACCGCCGATTTAGCTGCTGGGTGTCGCTCATGAAATCTTTTCGCGCTTGGGTTCAGCAGGTTGGGCAATGGCGACAGAGACATCTGCCGAATTCCTCGGAAACAGGCTTAGAGCTGATTCGACGCTGCCAGCTAGGGCTAGTTCAAGGCCAAACCCAGGGGAGAGCCTTGGCCAATCACGCTCAGCAGCTCATCCGCACCTATTTGAAACCAGCCAGTATTCTGGACTATATGCGCTCTCCAGTCCGGTTTCAGCGCAAAAAATATGTGAACGGGCGGATGCAGCAAGTCGTTTTGCTAACAGTTGCGGTGCTGCTGCTGACCAGCGCAATTGGCTACCGCTTCTACAATGAGCCGCAGCTCGGCGTGGAGACGATTGCGCCCCAGACGCTAAGAGCGCCCGCTTCCGCCAAAGTTATCGATACCAAAACAACCGAGGCCAACCGAAAAGCAGCTCGCCTAGCGGCTGTGCCCGTTTTAACAATTGATCAAAGCGCTAACCAAGATATCTATCGTGCCCTACAGCGGCTGCTGGATCGGGGCGACGAACTCCGGCAGCAGGCTGGAGCATTTCCCTATCTCGACACTGCGGCACTCTCCACGCCAGCTCAGCGATATCTGCGGCAGACCGAAGAATGGAACTGGCGGATGGCGCTGGCTTCGATTGAGGGAGTGAGCATTACGCCCGCGCCCGCAAGTGAGGAATCTCCCAGTTCAGTTTCAGATGAAGCGCTGAGAGTGGCAATTTCAGAGCTGCGAACCTATCGGCGCTCTAACTCTGTAGAAGATGTCTCAGCCTTGATTGAAGTCAGTCTGCGGGCCCGACAGCGATATAAGGCGGCGCTGGCGGCACTGACTGCCGAGCCGTCAGAGATTAATTTTTACGATGCCAGCCTGTTTAGCCTCAGCGATTCTGACTGGAATCAGCTCAAGGTGGCCATCCGGGGCGCGGTAGAGCGGATTCTTAGCCAGGGCATTGCCCCCGGTCTGCCTGACCCAATTCTGGAAGCCGCGATTCAAACACAGCTGCAATCTGACCTGCCGCCCAACCTCAGCCCGATTGCCGCAGGTCTGCTGGGTGCCGTGCTGAAGCCCAATCTGGTGCAAGATCCAGAGCAGACTAAGCTCAGAGCGGAGCAGGCTGCCCAAGCCGTAGAAAACGTGGTGGTCGAGATCCGGCGGGGCGAGGTGGTGGTACAGGCAGGCAAACGAATTACGCAGACAGACTTTGTGCTGCTAGACTCTTTTGGCCTTAGCCGCCGCCGGATTAACTGGGGCGGGCTGCTAGGCTTTGGCGCGCTAATCAGCGGTGCGGTTGCTCTATTTTTGGTGGTTGAGCATCGCTATAATCCGGGTCTCCGCCGTCGCGACTATGGCCTGATCCTGCTGCTGATCTTGACGGTGCCGCTGGTGCTAGCGCTGAATTTGCCCTCCTCCAACCTGCCTGCGATTGGTCTGCTCATCGGCAGCTTTTACGGCTCGGCTCTGGGCGTAACCACTGTGGGTTTGCTGAGCATTCTGCTGCCAATTGGTCTGGAAGTCACCTGGAACAACTGGATCGCTAGCGCGATTGGCGGACTACTGGGCGCTGCCATTACCGGGCATCTGCGCTCCCGCGAAGAGCTGGCGATGCTGGGTGGAGCGGTTGGCCTGACCCAAGGCGTGGTCTATCTGCTGCTCAGCCTGATGATGAGTACGGCAACTCAGCCCGTCTGGTATGTTGTCCTCACCAGCGCGGCGCTGCAATGTCTGATGGGCTTAACCTGGAGCATTGTGGCGCTGGGACTCAGCCCCTACATGGAGCGCTTTTTTGATCTAATTACGCCGATTCGCTTAGCTGAGCTAGCCAATCCCAACCGACCGCTGCTGAAGCGACTGGCTTCTGAAGCTCCTGGCACGTTTCAACATACGCTGTTTGTGGCCACTCTAGCCGAGGCGGCGGCGCGGGCATTGGGCTGTAACGTCGAGCTGGTACGAGCTGGAACCCTCTATCACGACATCGGCAAAATGCATGACCCACTGGGCTTCATCGAAAATCAGATGGGCGGCCCCAACAAGCATGACCTGATTGATGACCCCTGGCAGAGTGCGACCATTATTAAAAAGCATGTCAGCGAAGGGCTGGTGATGGCGCGACGCTGCCACTTGCCCAAGGCGATTCAGGCTTTTATTCCAGAGCATCAGGGCGAGATGCCGATTAGCTACTTTTATCATCAGGCGCTGGAGCGAGCCAAAGCTGACCCAACGCTAATCGTGGAGGAAGCTGACTTTCGCTATAGTGGCCCCAGACCCCAGTCGCGCGAGACGGGGATTGTGATGCTGGCCGACTCCTGCGAGGCGGCGCTGCGCTCCTTGAAGGATGCTAGCCCTGACGAGGCGCTGGCGATGGTCAACCGCATTCTGCGCGCCCGCTGGCAGGATCAGCAGCTGAGTGACTCTAGCCTCTCACGCGCCGAGATGAGCACGATTGGCGAAATTTTCGTCCAGGTCTGGCAGCAGTCAAACCACCAGCGCATTCCCTATCCCAAAGCGGCGCTTAGCCATCGCGAACCGGTCGAGCGCCCTGCTTGATTGCTGCCGCTCAATTTCTGTCTTGAATTTCTGCCTCTAGGATTTGCTTCTGACTCGTATGGTTCACAATGCCCGACAGTTGGCCTTCCTGGCGCTGCGTTCGGTCGCAGGTGGCGCATTTGCCGATATTGCCCTCGACCGCGTTTTGCAATCTGACGTCAGTAGCCTTGATCGCCGCCTAATGACTGAGCTAGTCTACGGCAGTCTGCGTCGTCAGCGCACCTTGGATGCGCTGATCAATCAGTTTGCCAAAAAGCCCGCCCAGCAGCAGCCACCTGATCTGCGGCTGATTCTGCATCTAGGGCTATATCAGCTCCGCTATCTAACGCATGTGCCTGCTGCTGCCGCTGTCGATACGACCGTCGAGCTAGCCAAGCTCAATGGACTGAAGGGGCTGGCTGGCTTTGTCAACGGCCTGCTGCGGCAGTATTTGCGCCAGTCTGCGGAGCGAGATTGCCTTAAGCTGCCCGCAGAACTCTCTAGCCGAATCGGCGTGCAGTATAGCTATCCTGACTGGATTGTGCAGCTCTGGCTGGAGCAGTTTGGCTTAGATGCCACCGAACAGCTCTGCGATTGGTTTAATCGAGCGCCACTGATCGACATTCGCGTTAACCCACTGCGGGCGACGCGGGAGCAGGTAGAGTCTGCCATGCAAGCGGCTGGAATTGCCACCAGTCGCCTCTATGATTTGCCTCAAGCGCTGCGGCTGGCGCAGGGAGCGGGCGCAATCCAGAAGCTGCCGGGATTTGAGCAGGGCTGGTGGACCGTGCAGGACGGTGGCGCTCAGCTGGTGGGGCATCTGCTTGATCCGCAGCCCGGTGAGCGGGTGATTGATGCCTGTGCGGCTCCGGGTGGCAAAACCACCCATATCGCTGAGCTGATGCAGGATCGAGGCGAGATTAAGGCGTATGACCGCTACGCTTCGCGGCTCCGAAAACTCAAGCAGAACGTTGAGCGGCTTCAGCTTGGCAGCATTCAGATGGTCGTGCAGGATAGCCGCCACAGCCAGGATCAAAACCCAGATCAAAACCAAAACCCAGATCAAAACCAAAACCCAGATCAAAACCAAAACCCAGATCAAAATCCAGACTTACAAGCCGACCGCCTGCTGCTAGACGTGCCCTGTTCGGGGCTGGGGACGCTACATCGACATGCCGATGCCCGCTGGCGGCAGACCCCACAAACTGTGCAGGAGCTAACTCAGCTTCAGACAGAACTACTGACGCAGGCGGCGAACTGGGTCAAGCCTGATGGGGTGCTGGTCTATGCGACTTGCACACTGCATCCGGCGGAAAACGAGGCGATGGTGCAGCAGTTCTTGGCATCGGCAAATGTTCAGGCCGACTGGCGAATTGAGCCGCCGCCCCCCGGCCATCCGGCAGCTGCGTTTGCTCAGCCAGAAGGCTGGGTGAAGCTCTTGCCGCATCAGCACAATCTCGACGGCTTTTTTATGGTGCGGCTGCGGAAAGCGGCCTGATTTCAGGAGATTGATTTCAGGAGATTGATTTCAGGAGACAGAATATGCCAGCTCAACTTGACTATGCTCAACCTGACTACAGCGACTCACTGCGCGGCATCATGCAGCCTCTGGGCATTTCCAGCTTTCGAGCTTTAGCGCAGGCAGCTGGCCTCTCGCGCTGGCAGGTTGACCAGTTGCGGCGGGGGCAAGTGCGGCAGCTGCGGCTGGAGGTGGTAATCAAGCTGGCTCAGACGTTGCAAGTTTCGCTGGAGCAACTGCTAGAGCTTTCAGAATCCAGCAGAATTTCCGCCACTCCCAGCGCCACCGCAGCTCAGCTCCGCCAAGAATACCAGCGGCTGCAAATTCAGCTCGACCAGCAGCGGCAGTTGTTGCAGCAGGAGTTTCAGCAGACTAGCCTACAAGCACTCGAATCCTGGCTGACCTACTATCCAGCAGCAGCGCAGAAAGCCGCCGCAGATCCGAACTGGCCTGCCGTCAAGCTCCTGCCGCTAATCCGCCCGATTGAAGCGCTTTTAAAGACCTGGAACGTCGAAATGCTCGCTCCTGTGGGCGCAGTGCTGCCCTACGATCCGCAGCAGCATTTGCTGATTGTAGGCAGCGCTGACCCTGGAGACGCCGTCACCGTGAGGCATCCCGGCTATCGTCACGGCGAGAGGCTGCTGTATCGTGCCAAGGTGAGTCGGGTCGAATAAAGGGAGCAGAGAGATGGGAGCAGGCTCGCCCTCAAGGCTGCTGCGTCGGACTGGGCGCAGGGCTAGGGGCAGGGCTAGGGGCAGAATCAGGGCTGGGAGCTGGAGCCGTAATTGCTGGGGCAGCAGGTCGCCCCAAAATGCTGGGATTGCCCGTATCGAATAGTCCGGCCATGCAGGCAATCATGTAGGTGGCCAGCGTTCCGGCAAACAGCGCTTTCCAGCCCAGCGCGGCAATCTCTTTGCGACGAGTGGGCGCGAGGGCGCTAATGCCACCCACAAAAATCCCGACTGAGGCAAAATGGGCAAACCCAGACAGCGCGTAGCTGGTAATTAGCAGCGCCCGGTCGCTCAAAATCCGGCTCTCAGCAGGCAGAGCGCTAGCCGCCGCAAGCTGCTGGTAAGAGGGAATTTCGGTTTGCAGCAGCCGTTGGCCAATCAGCACCGAGGCCTCCCAGATCTCGCGGATATCCAGCGAAATGCCGGTCAAGAGCGTCAGCGGGAAAAACAGCAGCCCCAGTATATTTTGCAGGCTCACGACCTGAAACAGCTGGCCAATCAGCGCCATCAGGCTGTTGCTAGAATCCGCTAGCGCCGCCAGCCCTACAAAAAATTGATTGACCAGAAACACCAGCCCCAGCACGGCAATCAGCACTGCCGCAATCGTCGCTGCCATCCGCAGGCCGTCCATCGCGCCCGTAATCACGGCATCCATTGGGCTGAGCGGCTCCTCCACTGCCGCCGGGTCAAACTGTGCTGCCAAAAACGCATCTGGCAGTCCGCCCGTGGTCAGCGGCTTTTCGGTTTCGGGCACCAAAATTTTGGAGAGCAGAAAGCAGGCCGGAATCGCCATGACCGAAGCCGAAACCAGATGTCCCAAAATATTGGGAAAGACAGGCCGCAGCAGCAGCGCATAGATGGCCAGCACCGTTGAAGCGGTTGTGCCAAAGCAGCAGGAGAGAATCGCGCAAAGCTCGCTGCGGGTCATCCGCGCCAGAAAAGGCCGCACCACAATTGCCGCCTCAATCCCGACAAAAATATTGGCGGCTCCGCTCAGGGCTTCTGCGCCGCTCAACCGCATCGTTTGATAAAAAATCTTGGCAAACAGATGGGTGAGCACCTGCAAAATGCCGAGGCTGTAGAGCAGCGACACCAGCGCCGAAAAGAAAATCACCGCAGGCAGCGCTCGCATGGCAAAAATATAGCCCAGCCGCACGCCGCAGAGTCCGGTAATCACCTCGCCAACCGTGCTGCTAGAGCAAACTTCGCCAGCGGCCAGCGGCGCGAGCAGCAGCGGCTCTTCTCCCGGCAGCGGCACGAGCGCCCCAAACACAAACCGCGCTCCGGCTTCTGCGGCCTCAAACAGCACGTTGAGCAGGGCACTCAATATCTGCAGCAGATCGCGGGTTCCCGGAACTATAAAGACCAGCGCCGCCAGCAAAAATTGCAGCAGCAGTCCAGCTATTACCACTCGCCAGGGAAAGTAGCGCCAGCGCCGATTCTCCGAAAACAGCCAGGCAATCCCGCAGAGGCTGAAGATGCCGAAAAATGAGATTAGGTTCAGAACGCTCATGGAGTTACCGGGCGAATACCGTGAAAACAGCCAATTCTACCTACAGAGAATAGCCGAAAATGGCAGTGCTGAGGCGGGCAGGTCGGGGAATTGGGTTCTGTATTGCGGGGATATGGCTGGGGCACTGCCGGGAAGCCAACTGTGACGCTAGGCTCGCGCCATGATCACGATACCCGCAACCACCATGATGCCGGCAGCAACTGCATTTAAGACGGCTCCTATGCTGCGACCCAACAGCAGTCCAGCCTGAGCTGCGGCATAGGCATAGCCAAGCTTGACACCGCCCACGGCAAAAAACGTGACCAGGACAACGATGCCAATATCGATGGAGGTCAGCGTTGCCAGATCAAGAAATGCAGGCAGAAACCCTAGATAAAAAAAGATTGCCTTTTGATCGCCTAGCGTGATCAGCAAGCCAGTGATCAGGCTAGTCAAGCGCGAGGCTTCTGGATTGGCGGCTGGCTCGGTGGATGTGGCGTTGAAGGTAGTGCTGGATCTGGCATTTGATCGCCAGAGGGACAGCCCCAGCCAGATCAGATAAGCCCCGCCAGCATAGTTGATTAAGAAGAACAGACTGCCCAATGTTTCGACGAGCAGCGCCAGCCCAAAAACGGCCAGCAAAATGAAAATCAGGTCGCCCACGACGATCCCCAGCGCCGTAAAAGCTCCGTAGATGAATCCAGAACTCGCTGATTTAGCCGTTACGGCTAAAACGCTGACGCTAGGTAAGGCTGCGAGTAGCGCTAGCGCCCCAAACAGGGCGGCAATCTTGTTGGGATCCAGACTGCTACTGATCACGCTTGCACCATTCTCTACCCAGGTTGTTTCACTATAAATTGCAGCCCATCCAGAAAGCACAATGGCTCTAGACGCAACTCAGGTAAAATCAGGGGCAGATCTATCCTGGCGCTCCCATGAACGGCAATCGCGGCAAAGTTTTTCGAGTGGGTAACTTTAACCTCTGTAATCTTGCCTTGCCAAACGAGGTTTTTTATCGGCGTGAGTTTTATAGCAAGGCGGACTACGCCCGAAAAATTGCCTGGAGCGCTCAGCAGCTCGACCGGATGCGTGCCGATATTGTTGGCTTTCAGGAAGTTTTTCATCCGGCAGCGCTGCAAGATGTTTTGGATCACAGTGAATATTGTCGGGACTTTCATCTGATGGCGGTGCCGCCGCTCGACGATACGCCAACGGTAGCTCTAGCCTCGCGATTTCCGGTCTTGGCACATGAGTTTATCACTGACTTTCCGGCAGCAGCTCGCCTTGATGTGCGCGGAGCCACAATGCCGCTGAGCCATTTCTCGCGCCCGGTGCTCAAGGTGCGGCTGCAGCTCAGTCAGTCGGTAGAATGCGTGGTCTATGTGGTGCATCTCAAGTCCAAGCGCGGCATCATTCCCCAGTATGTCGATAAATATGATCCGGTGGAAATTGCCAAAGGGCAGGCGCGTTCTCTGATGCTGCGCGCGGCAGAGGCGATTGCGCTACGGGTGCTGATGCTGGAGCTGCTGGAAGACCGCGACTATCCGGTAATGCTGCTGGGCGACCTGAATGACGGCAACCCGGCTGTCACCTCGCGAATCATTTCGGGCGAACCGCCGCACCGCCGACTGGAGCATGACTTTAAGCGCGAGATTTGGGATGTGCTGCTCTATCATGCCAAAGATATTCAGGCGCGGCAAAGCTACGACGACTATATCTATACGCATTTACACAACGGCCACTACGAATGCCTGGATCACATCATGGTCAGCCAGGAGTTTGTCTCCCAAAACCCGGAGCGGATTGGCAATGTGATCTATGTCTCAGTATTCAACGATCATCTCTTGGATGAGACGCTGAGCGATGAGCATATGCCAAAATGGCAGTCTGATCACGGTCAGCTGGTTGCGGCGATTGAGCTAGAGCGTGACGAACGCCCGCGTCGGGTGCTGACCGTGAAGCGAAGCACTGAGGTGACCAAAACTCAGGACGCACAGGGCAAAGTCACTCAGCACTCGAAAGAGTCGATTCTGCGAGTCGAGCGGATAGAAGACTAGGGCTTGAGATGATTGGCGCAGTGCCGCAGGATGGAAGTGAGAAAAGATGAGAGGCTTCGGGTCTAGGCTGCTTCGGGTCTAGGCTGCTTCAGGGCGATGGTTTACCCGTCTCGATGCCATGACCAGATGAGTTTTGTTGTATTCCTCGCCCTGCGCTACACCTCGACCAGCTGCGGCATTTCTTCGGCCTCAGACTGCCAGCCCTGCTGATTCAACTGCTCAATCGCCCGATCGATCAGCGTCACGCCCTGCTCCAGATTTTCAATCACCGCCAGCTGGCCGCGTAGATCCGCCGCATTCAAAAAGCCTTTGGCATACCAGGTCATATGCTTGCGTGCCTGCCGGATACCTTTCTCGCCTTTGTACGCCCAGAGCATTTCTAGATGATCGCGGGCGCATGCGAGTCGCTCAACCGGCGTGGGAGCTGGCAGCAACTCGCCAGTTTTAAGAAAGTGATCGACCTCGCCCACCAAAAACGGATAGCCCAGCGTCCCGCGCGAACACATCACACCATCTGCCCCAGTTTCTTCTAAGCAGCGCACCGCTGCCGCTACCGAGAAAATATCGCCGTTGGCAATCAGCGGAATGCTCAGCGCTTCTTTGACGCGGCCAATCCACTCCCAGCGCGCCGCGCCGTTGTAGCCCTGCGCTCGCGTCCGGCCATGTAGCGTCAGCATCTGCGCCCCAGCATCCTGCATCCGCTGGGCAAACTCAACGGCGTTGATTTCTTTGTCGCTCCAGCCAATCCGGGTCTTGACCGTGACGGGCACAGCCACTGCGGCAACCACCGAACGCACAATGGCTTCGGCCACCTCTGGCTGACGCAGTAGCGAAGAGCCGCCGCCGTTTTTGGTAATTTTGTTCACCGGACAGCCCATGTTGATGTCGATGGTATCGGCTCCCTCGGCCACCGCCATCACCGCCGCCTCGGCCAAAAAATCAGGCCGACAGTCAAACAGCTGAATGCTGATCGGGCGTTCGTTTGGATCGATTTCCATGATTTTGGGCAGCGCCTTGACGTAGTGCAGTCCGGTGGCGTTGACCATTTCGGTGTACATCATCGAGCTAGGCGCATAGCGACGCACCAGCCTGCGAAACACCAGATCGGTGACGCCAGAAAGGGGCGATTGCAGCACGCGGCTCCCCACCTCAAAACTGCCGATTTTCAGCGGCGGAGCTAGACGAGCTTTGAGTCCGGGCGAGAGCGTGACCATTGGCTTAAGTATCTTGAGCGTTAGATAGAGTCCTCTACCATACTCCTACCATAATAGAAGCCGCCGCAGTTCAGCGATAGTCCAGCGATAGTCCAGCCCCAGTTTATCCATCGTCAAAGGTCGTAGAACCCGTGAGCCGCTCATCCCAACTTGATCTCAATGGCAACATGCTGGAGGTCAGGGCTGGGGTGCTCCTGCAAATAGGCTTGAATGAGCTGCTCAGCGGCGGCCTGATAGGTGAATGCTGCCGCTAATTTCTGCCAGCTCGGCGTTTTGCTAAACCTAATCCCCAGCATTTTGGCGGCCTTGCGGCAGGCGACATGCGACCCATAGCGGCGCTTGAGTTCGGCTTGATCCAGAGCCGCCGCCGGGAGCGCAGCTAAACTCGACGGCGGTAGGGGCAGCGCTGGTGGCTCTAAAACCTGTGTCTCAAGCTGGTTTACGGCCACCTGCGCCACCGTAAAAATTGCGGCAGCATGGGCCAGATCTTGCTGTTGATTCTCCTGAAGCTGCTCTAGAAGCTGCGTAATTCGCTGTTTGCCCATTTGAATCTCCTATTGATCAAGCAAAGAGCGACCCTGAGAAGCCTGATCTGAATGCATCTGGGGATTCTCACGACGTTCAGCTTCGGTTACGGCGGGTTGGCTGACGGAATAATTAGGCAAGGCAGGGCTGTTTGACTCATCTCGCCAGAACAGAATAACTGCTTTTAGCGCCTGAATGAACCGGAAGAAGCGGCTGGGCTGTGCCATAAAGCCAGCCGGATTCTCAATATCCGCAATTCCATCGAAGGCGGCGGTGAGTTGATCGAAGTGAGTTGACATCAGCTCGACTTGCTCTGTCAGTTCGCTCACCGTCTGTTGATTGGAGCGCGCCATCTGCTGCTTCTCAGCCCCCAACTGCTGAATCATTGCCTGAAGCCGCTCGACATCTGCCTTAACCAACTGCACTTTTTGCTTGTGCTCTTCGTTGCGCCGAGTTAACTGCGCCCGACTGCGATTGGTGAAGACTAGACAGTCGCGCATTTCAACATAGATCTGCTCAGCTTCGGCGGGAGCGAGGCGGTCAAGCGTTTTCGGAAATTCGGTGGCGGAACGAAAGCGCTCAGATTGAGAAGAGGTCATAGCAAAAATGGTGAGTCACACTACGATCATCTTGACAGCTCTGTCTCAGGGAAGCATCGTAAAAGTTCTAGATTTTACTGGAGCTTCAACATACGCTTCTATAAACTTGTGCATTTTAAGGCGTTGCATTAACGTGATATCGCCCCGCTGAACATAACAATCAATACAACCAATGTTCGGCGAGGCGGTAATGGCGCTCCAATTTCAATCTAAGCAGCGACCTTTTCCCGCTGGTATTTTCTCGTCACCAACACCTGGTCATAGGAATGAGTCTGGGCGAAGGTCAGCATCTCGTCCATCGATTCGGTGAATGCGGCAAAGACCCGATCTACCAAGAGAAACGCCTTTCGCTGGTCAGCCTCAGTTAGCTCGATCTGCTCCAGAAACTCCTCAATTTCGCTGTGGGTCATCTCAGCTTGGATATGGCCAGACTCCACCGCATAGTGGGAAGCACTGAAGTAGGGGTGATGCTGATGCGTGATTTCTTTGAGCGCTTTGGCTACCTGAGCCGTCTCATAGAGCGCTACATTGCCCGTCGCCTCAAGGGCTTCTACCACCACTAGCTTCATCAACGGATTCTCTTCAAACGCACACATGCCGAAGAGATCGATGCAGAGACGACGGGTTTTTCGGGTTTCTTCACCCCAGAGGAAACGCAGCATGTCAGTATAGCTGAACATCTGGTCAAATCCCAGCAGCTTCAGATCTTGCAGAAACCAGACCCAGTGCCGTCCATCTTCCTGACTATGCTCGTTCAGCAGCTGCTGAATTTTGCTAGACGCTGGCTCTTGGTAAAGCACTTGGCGGTTGAAATCTTTGAAGTTCATGGCAAATGGCGCTAGACAAGGCGCCCAAGCTAACCGCTGCCGAGGATCAATGCTTTGATCCTGCATAAATTGAATCAGCGGAATCTGAGCGAATTCCTCTTTTCTCTGCTTAATCCGATCTAGCACTGCGCGCATGTAAAACCTCACAAATTAGATGAACGTAGATCTGCTAAGCTAATCGCCTTGGAAGCCAGGGCACAGTCTTAGAGCAGCCCTGAGTAGAATCCCGGATGAAATCCTGAGAGTTTGTTAAGTTTCTCAGTGTTTCTTCGTGTAACTCAGTTATCTTTTAAGAAAATTAATAATTTGTCGCCAGTAAATTTAACGAATTCCGCAATTGCACGGTCGCAAAAAGCACTTTGCTCATCTCTCTACGTGTATTCCGGCTGATTCTCAATCCAGATACCCTGCCTCATGAATTGCTAAAGCTGCTGGGCACAATAGCCCTAACTTATCTTTATCAACGCCTCATGCGCATGAGCGTGAATACTGTGTGGAAATACCGTTCAAGCCTCTCAAGCCTCAACAAGACCACGCAGCGGCGGCTGTCGCTCAATCTGTTCTTGGTCTTGCCATTCTTGCTGCAAATCTCGACTGCTGTTGGCCTAGTTTGGTGGCTGTCATTTAAGAGCGGCCAAGATGCGATCTATAGCTTAGTCAGACAGCTAGAAACTGACGTGAGTGCTAGAGTGAATCAGCATCTTGATGCTAGCTTGGAGCTGCCGCACCAGCTTAACCAAATCAACGCCAACGCCATACAGCGCGGCATTCTAGATCCAAATGACTTCGAGTCCGCCGGACAATATTTCTGGCAGCAGGCGCAGGTGTTTCCAACCATTAACTGGATTGGCTACAACCTGAAGACAGGGCAGGGCACGGGCGCGGGGCGCTGGTTTGGCAATCAGGAGCTGGTGATCAATCGCGATGCCGCCAAACAGGTCGCTGTCTACCAGATTGATCGAGCAGGCAACTATGGCAAACAGCTGGCACAGCTCGATTTTGATCCGCTCAGCCGGGACTGGTATCGGCAAACCGCTGAGGCTGGTCGTCCAATCTGGTCTAAAGTTGAAGCGATTGGCGATCTGGATGGGTATATCGCGGTTTCAGCCAATACTCCAATCTCTGATCAAACTGGCCAGATGATCGGCGTACTGGGCACTGATATTTCGCTGGACAACCTCAGCCTGCTGCTGCGCCAAGTTAATGCTAGCCCTTCCGGTCGAGTTTTTATCCTGGAGCGCAACGGGTTGCTAATCGCCGACTCTAGCGATCACAAACCGTTTACGGTCATAGACGGCAAAATTCAGCGGCTGAAGGCGTTAGAGAATCAAGATCCGCTGATTCGGCTGGCGGCGCAGCAAGTTCAGCAGCAGCTAGGGAGCTTTGAGACGATTCAGGCGCAGGCGGATTTAACGTTCCGGCTAGAAGGCGAGCAGCAGTTTGCCCAGGTCACGCCCTGGAAAGATGCCTATGGCCTAGACTGGCTGGTGGTGACGGTGCTGCCAGAATCTGACTTCATGACGCAGATTGAGGCCAACAACCGCACGACAATTCTGCTCTGCGCGATTACCTTTGTCGTCGCCACGCTGCTGGGTCTGATCACTGCTCGCTGGATTACTCGTCCAATTTTGCATCTGAGTCAGGCCAGTCAGGCAATTGCGGAGGGAGATTTGAACCAAACCGCCGCGTTGAGTGGCCTCAAGGAAATTGACCTGTTGGCTCATGCCTTTAACCGCATGTCGGGACAGCTCAAAACCGCCTTCAACAGACTCGAAGAAGCCAATGCGACCCTAGAAAACCGAGTCGAGGAGCGCACAGCTGAGCTAACTGAAACGCTGCAAGATTTGCAGCAGACCCAGACGCAGCTGATTCATGCTGAGAAAATGTCGAGCCTGGGGCAGCTGGTAGCAGGTGTGGCGCATGAGATCAATAATCCGGTCAACTTTATTCATGGCAACATTAACTATGCTGACGAGTATTTAGCGCAGCTTCTAGAGCTAGTTCAGCTCTATGAGCAGGAGACGCAGTCCACGCCAGCGCTAGAGAACAAGCTCGAAGAAATCGACCTAGCGTTTATCCAGCAAGACTTGCCCAAGCTGATGCATTCCATGCGAACCGGCACTGAGCGCATCCGCGAGATTGTGCTGATGCTGCGGAATTTCTCGCGGCTAGATGAAGCCGAAGCAAAAGAGGCCGATATTCATGAAGGCATCGACAGCAGCCTGATGATTTTGCAAAATCGCCTCAAGGTGGCTCCGGGCAAGCCGACGATTCAGGTGGTTAAATCTTACGGGGAAATCCCGTTGATTCACTGCTATCCGGGGCAGCTCAACCAGGTGTTTATGAATCTGCTGACCAATGCGATTGATGCGCTGATGGCTCGCCCCGAGTGGAGTCAGCCCGCCGCTGCTGACTTGTCATCCCCAGCGCCCTGGCAGCCAACCATCACCATCTGCACCGAGGTGATCGCGCAGAATCAGGTGAGAATCCGGGTTGCTGACAACGGCACTGGCATTCCTGAAGCAGCGCAGCGCAGGCTGTTTGATCCGTTCTTTACCACAAAGCCTGTTGGTCAAGGGACAGGCTTGGGGCTTTCAATTAGCTACAAGATTATTGTTGAGAAGCACCAGGGCAAGCTGATGGTTGCATCTCAGGTCAATCAGGGAACTGAATTCGTGATTATGCTGCCGCTGGTGAGCGAGTTGAGTCAGGCTGCCTAGATTGGGGGCTAGATTGGGGAGATCGCGCAGCAAAAAGGGGGCAACCTGCCCCCTGCTGATTCTCATCTACTGCTGCTTTTTTCCCATCGCTGAGTCATCCTAGCGGCGGGGGTTCACGTCTTTGGCCATATCCCGGAACATATCCAGGCTAGGGCCGGGACGACGGCGTGGCGTGGCACTAGGCATTAAGAAATCGGTAGCGAAATTTTTGACTGGCTCTGGGGCAGGCTGAGCTACAATCCGGCGAGCTGCTTTGCTTTCAGCCGTTTCAGCTTCAGCTGCTTTGGCATTCTTAAACTTCTTGGTCTTGGCCTCAGGCGCGACTTTGGCTTTGATATCCTGCGCTAGTGCCGACCGATCCACCTTCTGTTCAATCTTCTCCTCAATGGCATCAGTCACTTTGACTGCCGTTTCTTTCAGCTCGTCAACTTTGGCCTCAACGATATGTTTCACCTCGGCTAGCTTGGCTTCAGCCTCATGGGAAAGCGGTGGCGCTTCGAGGAAGAATTCAGACTTTTTGCCTTTGCCTTTGTTTAAAAACTTAA
Organism: Pegethrix bostrychoides GSE-TBD4-15B; assembly: GCA_019359155.1. Taxonomy (GTDB): domain Bacteria; phylum Cyanobacteriota; class Cyanobacteriia; order Elainellales; family Elainellaceae; genus Elainella; species Elainella bostrychoides. The sequence continues at coordinate 144,720 of JAHHHV010000066.1, read as the reverse complement.
AAACCATGTTGTACGACCGCTCCCAACTTCTGTTATCTGCAAGATCAAGAACTGCCTCAAGGCTACCCGCGAGCAGGGCACTTGAGGAAAACTTATGAGCATGATTGCCTGTTCCTATTGAGCCTATCACGAGATTGGTCGCTCGTTCTGGCAATTCTGCTGTCGCGAGATGCACAGGTTACACCCTAGTCTAGACCCGGATCTAGAGCGAGCCGAAGCCTTTCTTTTTCTTATCTTTTTTCTTCTTTTTAGCAGGCTGAGTCTGGTAGCCGCGCCAGCCTGGAGCTGCCTGTCCGCCTCTCGGCGAATCGCCGCCAAACATGCCGCCCATGCCGGGCATTCCCATTCCTGGCATGCCGCCCATGCCGGGGAAATTGCCCTGCCCCATCTGCTGCATCATGGTTCGCATTTTCTGGAAGTCGGCGACTAGCTTGCTAACCTCCGCCACGCCGTAGCCAGATCCTTTGGCAATTCGCTGACGGCGGCTGGGCGAACCTGCCAGCAAATCTGGATCTTTGCGCTCGGCTTTGGTCATCGAGTTGATCATCGCCTCGGTGCGCTTCAGCTGCACTTCGCCCTGCTGGAGCTGCTCCTCCGAAATTTTGTTGCCCATTCCCGGAATCAGCTTCATGATTCCGGCCAGGGAACCCATGTTTTTCATCATCCGCAGCTGCTTCAAAAAGTCGGTGAAGTCAAACTTAGCGGTGAGGATTTTCTCCTGCAACTTTTCGGCATCGGCAAAGTCTACTTCTTCCTGAGCTTTTTCCACGAGCGTCAGCACATCGCCCATGCCCAGAATCCGCTGCGCCATCCGGTCGGGGTAGAACGGCTGTAGCGCCTCGACTTTTTCGCCCACGCCAATAAATTTGATCGGCTGCCCGGAGATGCGCCGCACCGAAAGCGCCGCCCCACCCCGCGTATCGCCGTCCATTTTGGTGAGGATCGCCCCCGTGATCCCAATCTCTTCGTGGAAGCTGCGGGTGAGGTTGGCGGCTTCTTGCCCGGTCATCGCATCTACGACCAGCAGCACTTCATCCGGCTGCACGGTCGCTTTTACCTGCGCTAGCTCGGCCATCATGGTGCTGTCGATCTGCAAGCGGCCTGCGGTGTCGATGATCACGGTATCAATGCCGTCTGCTCTGGCTTTGGCTACGCCCTGACGGGCAATTTCGACCGGGTCGGCATCTTTGCCCAGCTCAAACACCGGCACGTCGATCTGCTTGCCCAGCGTCACCAGCTGATCAATAGCGGCAGGGCGATAGACATCGGTGGCCACGAGTAGCGCACTGCGGTCTAGCTTTCGCAGATGCAGCGCTAGCTTGGCCGTAGCGGTAGTTTTACCGGTTCCCTGCAAGCCGGCCATCAGCACAATTGTCGGCTTGGTGGACGAATCCGCTAGCGGTACGTTGGTTTCGCCCATGATCGCCGCCAGCTCGTCATAGACGATTTTGATGAATTGCTGGCCCGGATTCACCCCGGCGACGACTTCGGCTCCCAGCGCTTTTTCCTGCACGTCGGCCACAAAGGTTTTGACAACCTGCAAGTTAACATCCGCCTCTAGCAGTGCCCGCCGCACTTCTCGCAGCGCTTCCTGCACGTTGGCTTCGCTAATTTTGTCTTGGCCTCGGATTTTCTTCCAGGCTCCCTCAAGGCGGTCGGCTAGAGCGTCAAACATAGGGTTTAGGTCGGTTTAATGATCAGGCGAGTGCAGATTGCTTCCTATTTTAAGCTGCTGAGCCGCGCTACGGGATAATCTAGCCAGATCTACGCGCCTACAAAAATGCGACCACAGAAAAAGACCTGCGAGTTGAGGGAACCGCAGGTCTGTCAGTTAGGTGATTAAGAGGATTAATCGGTGATTGAAACGAGCTTCACAGCAGATATCCCTTAGCCCACTAGAAGGTGAAGGTGGTGCGGATTGCACCGATGAACGCATCATCGAGGTTTTCGTCATGGTTGGGAGCTGTCAGCCAAATCACACCCGGTGTGATGCTGATGTTGTCATTGAGTTGGAAGCGGTAGAACCCTTCCACATGCAGACCGTTTGTGTTGTCTTGGCGGCGGTCACTGACGGTGAAGCCAGTCGTGCCACCCAGGTAAGGCTGTACACCCACGACGAAGCCAAGCAGGCTACCTTTTGAACCCAGATCTGGGAAGCCGATTGTGCCCGCATAGTTCCAGACTTGGGCATCGCCTACGCCGATCACTCGCACCGCCGAGTAGTTGAACCAGCCGCCAACTTGCAGGAACTTGGCCACCCGGAAGTTGGCTTCAGCACCATAGGAGTTGGCCACAATCGGACGATCGCCGACCCGCACCCGCGACCGGCTGCTGCCTGTGCCGGTGTTCAGGCCAACTGCGGCATCATTGCTGTCGCTACCGTTGTAGGAATTGGCGTAGGTAAAAGCTAGCGTCAGCGCATCAAACGGATCGACCACGACTTGAGCCAGTGCCCCGTAGTCCCCGTTGAGTAGACCTGAACCAGGATTGGGGCTACCCGCTTCGCCTGCTAGATAACCAACCTTCACGCTAGCAAAATCGAAGTCAAGTCCCAGACCTGCACCAGTCCCTCCGGCAACTCGGTAAATTGGGTTGTAGCGACCAAAGCGCGAAATTGCGCCTCGGCCACTACTGGCAAACGGACTCACGACAGTGAATAACCCCATATTGCGAAAGTCAGATGTTTGAGCTGCCACGGCTGCTACAAACGGGCCAACCTCGAACTGATAGGTCAAAATATCGATCTGGAGGGCATTATCAGTATCCGTGTCAAAGCCCAGGCGACCATCGCTGCCCAACACTGTATTGCCTTGCAGATCGGTCGTGTTGAAGCGGCCAAAGTTGCCAGCCGACAGACGGGCTCTCAGCAAGTCTGTGCCAGTAAAGCTGGTGTCGAACACCAACCGAGTCCGGCCTGATGCCAGAATGTTGTTGTTCTCTTGCAGGCTGCTGTCGTCGTCATCTTTCAGACCGCCCCCAAAGGCTCCAGCCACCCCAAAAATCGTCTCGCCCGTCAGCTTGGTAGTGGTCGAAAACTGGTTGGCTTCTAGCTCAGAAACCCGCACATCCAGGTCATCCACCCGTCCGCGCAGGGCAGCTAGCTCAGCTGCAAACTCTTCCTGCAAGCGCTGTAGGGTAGCCAAGTCTTCTTTAGTGGCCAAATCTGCCGTGCTAGCCGCAATCAGCTCGCTGATCCGATCCAAGCAGGCGTTCATTCCAGCCGCAAACTCAAAGCGGGTCAGGGCACGCTGACCTTTGTAGGTGCCGTCGGGATAGCCCGCGATACAGCCATAGCGCTCCACCAAGGACTGCAACGCCTGGTACGCCCAGTCGGTCGGCTGCACGTCAGAGAGCTGTGTAATCGAGGTGACTTGCCCCAGCGAGCTAACGCCCGTGACTTGGCTAGTTGAGCTGCCGCTGTACTGGGTAACTTCATTCAGGATTTCGCTGGCTGGGCGAACCTCAGACTGAGTAGTTGGCGCAGTTGGCGCAGTTGGCGTGGAAATTGGCGCGATTGCAGCCTGCGATTCTGCTGGATCTGCTGTGAGCATTAGCGGCACAACAGGAGCAACAGCTTCTGCGGCGGGCGCTTCTACTTCAATTGGAGCCGTAGCCCGGTTCGCAGATCCCTCTGTTGAGATAGCCGCTAGCTCAGGCAATTCAACGGGCTGGAGATCAGATCCTTGAGCAGTCTTTTCGGCTGCGCTCACAGGGACGGCAATTAGAGCGAGTCCAACAACCGGAGTCAGCAGCAGCCGATTCCAGAAGTTCATATTCTTTGTATTCATAGCCTCACACCTAGAAATATTGGACAATACCACTTAGAGATTGCCACTCAGAATTAAGCAGTCAAAAGCACGCCTCTGGCGAGAGCGTAGATGCATCGATGAATACCGCAGAGAATCCTGAGTGAACGAGGTGAATAGTATCACAGGCGAATCCAGTTCTAGGTAAAGCCAGAATTAAGGGATCAATAACGATAGCAGTTCAATCAAAACTCTATATGGCCTCATCCGATGATTCCTGTATTAATTCGTACAACGAGGCCGCTGAGTCATGGTTGCACCTAGCTAATCGTGAGCGTGATTGTTCTCAAAAATTAGGCAGAATGGCAGTAGAGCCGCGCCTGGTTTGTGGCTTTTTGGTTCGTGGCTTTATAGATGAACTCATGACTTCAGGCTGGCGTATCGGCTCAATTTTTGGCATTCCGTTTCTGCTCAACCCGGCTTGGTTTTATAGCCTGGGTCTGTTCACGTTTTTGTTTAGCGCCGGCGACTTTGGATTAGAAGGGCGGCTGGCTTGGCTGGCTGGCTTTAGCATGGCGCTGCTGCTGTTTGCCTCGGTGCTGCTGCATGAGCTGGGGCATAGTCTGGCGGCTCGCGCTCAGGGGATTGTGGTCAATGCCATCACGCTGTTTCCGTTTGGCGGCATTGCCTCGATTGCCCAAGAGTCTAAGACTCCCAAGCAGGCGTTTTGGGTAGCGATTTCTGGCCCCATGGTTAGCTTTGTGCTGTTTGTGCTGCTGCTGCTGCTGAGTCTGCTGCTGCCCGAAACCTCTGTGGCTCTGCCGTTTAAGGCGATGCTGGGCGGGCTAGCCAACATCAATTTTGTGATGGCGCTGTTTAATCTGATGCCCGGTCTGCCGCTAGACGGGGGCCAGGTGCTCAAGGCCGCAGTCTGGCATCTGACGGGTAGCCGGGTGAAGGGCGTGCGCTGGGCAGCGCGGGGTGGACAGATCTTAGGCTGGGCGGCAATTCTGCTGGGGCTGAGCGGCTTTTTGCTGACGCTGCGGTTTGGCTTTTTATGGCTGGTGCTGCTGGGCGGGTTTGGCATCCGACGAGCCAGCGCCTATGGGCGGATGATCACGCTCCAGCAGGCGATGCTGCAAATTTTGGCGGTTGATGCCATGCGGCGCGAGTTTGCTACCGCCATTGCCACCGTGAGCCTGCACCAGAGCATTGAGCAGTTTGCGGCCAGCTATCTAGCCTCTGAGAGCGAGATCTACTATGCCGAGTCGGAGGGGCAATATGTGGGCTGGGTGGAGGTAGAGGCCATTAATCAACTGGAGCGCAGCGAGTGGCAGCAGCCGCTTGCCGCCATTGTGCAACCGCTGGCAGAGCTGCCAACGCTGCCTGAGGATGCTTCCCTAGCGATGGCGATTCTGCAGCTTGAGCGTCACGAGCTGCGTCAGATGCCGATACTCTCCGCTGCCGGAGCGGTTGTGGGCGTAATCGACCGGGCTGACGTGGTGCGGGCGCTGGGGCAGCGGCTGGCGCTGCTGGTGCCACCGCCGGTGATTGAGCAGATCAAAACCAGTGGTCAGTTCCCGGCCAATTTGCAGCTTCAGGATTTGGCCAGGGATGCGCTGAGCTAGCGGTTGCATCCTACTGCATCATGCTTAGAGTGCGGAGTGCGTCACAAAGCCCTGATGCGAACCCGCAAAATTTCTTGGATTCTTCATCATCTGCCGACAGGCTGCATATCCCAATACAGCTGATTTCAAGCCACAATGAACTAGGTAAAACTACTCGTAGAGCCATGCCAGCAGAACAGGCCGATGGATTTGCCGACAACTGGGCCTATCTTCGCACCGAGCTGCACTGGCTCGACCGACTGCTGATGGCTGCCGCCGCCAAGCAGCGCAAAGAAGCCAAAGAAATTGACCGGATTGCCCAATCTAAAGCTGACCAGGCCACAAGCCACTGGTGGAAGGGGCTAATCACCGCTGAGGGCAACGCTGCCTACGACGAATATCGTCAGCCCAGCAGCGCCAAAATCGGCTATCAGGCTCAGCTCGAAGCCCAAATTCAGGCGGCTCGCAGGCAGGGCGTGCTGCTAGGGCTGCCGAGTCTCTGTGAGCGGCTGGGGCTAACGCCATTTGAAAAAAATCTGGTGCTGATGAGTCTGGCTCCCGAGGTTAACCGTCGCTATGCGCGGCTCTACCGCTTTTTGCAGGGCGAAGAAGAGAGCCAAAGCGACCTGCCGACGCTCGATTTGGCGCTGCGCCTGCTCTGCAAAAGCGATCAGGAATGGCGGCAGGCGCGGCAGGGATTGGTGGGCAATTCACTGCTGCTGCGTCACAAGCTGGTGCAGATGCTTCCAGGCTCCACCCAGAGCTTGCTCAACGCGCCGCTGAAGCTGTCTGAATCGATGGTCAACTATCTGCTGGCTGAGCAGCCGACCGCCCAGGTGCTGGAAGATCTGCTGACTTCGCATGGCGTGGCTGGACTCGTGCCGCAGGTGAGAGTTGTGTCTCGGAATGCCTCGCTGCAATGGCTTCAGCAGAAGCCGCTGCCCCAGAATTTGCCTGCACTAGCCGCAACTTTGCCAGAATCGACGCTGGCAGTTTTGCAGGGCATGGAGCAGCGCGTTCAAGGCTACCAGAAGGCGATGCAGCAGTGGCAGCTCTCGGCCAAAACGCTTGCGCCGCCGGGGCTATTGGCGCTGCTGGTGGGAATGCATGAGGCCGATAAGCTGCTGGCGGCGGCAATACTGGCTGATGCGCTACAAAAGCCGTTGCTTCAGGTTGATTTGGCGCAGCTTGATCCGCTCCAAGCTGCTGATTTGCTCAAAGAGATTAAGGCGGCGGCTCCCTCGGTGTTGCTGATTCAGTCGGCTGAGCTGTGGCTGAAGCGCTCTAGTTTTCTGTCGGCACTGCTGCTGCATCAGTTTTGGGCAGAGCGGCGGCGGCTTCCGGCGATCACGTTATTTAGCGTTACCCAACCTGCTGCCGTGCAGCTTTGCTGGCAGAAACAGATTGATCGCTCTATTCTGTTTAAGTCACCAGATGCCGCAACCCGCATCCAGATCTGGCAGCAGGCGTTCCCGGCGGCGGTGCCGCTGTCGGCGGAAATTAACTGGCCGGGGTTGGCTGAGCTGCCGCTGGAGCGAGCGGAAATTTTGGCGATGGCGCAAGAGTCATTGGCCTACGCGGCGGCTGAAGCATCTGAAACGGTCGGTCTGGATCACATTTTGTATACGCTGGCGCAGCACAATTGGAACGTAGAGGTAAAGCCAATCAAAACGAAAAAGCGAAGCCGAAAAAAGACGAGTGGCGAAGGGCAGGAGTAGGAAGTCATCAGGATCTAGGTACACTGCGAAGGTTACGACAGAAGCAGCTAGAGAATGATTGCTAGGTGCTGCGTCTGGCAATCTCCTCGCTATAGTATCAAAGGGTGAAGACCATCTTCAACACCTTTAGCTTAGCTGCATCGATACCGCAATCCATTTTTGTCAGCGGGTTAAGACTCTTCCACTTTGATTTATCAGTTATGAAAAATAGCTGAGCCAGCTCAGACAGATCGAGATGGTCTAAATCACCAATGCTGTATGTAGACAAATAGTTTAGTCGCTCGAAGATCTGAGCTTCTGAAGCTTTCTTCAAGCTGACTGCTTCTGGAGCAGGCGGTGGTGGTGGCGGCGCGGCAATAAAAAAGACCTTGCTCAAGGCATCTAACTTTTTGCCTTTCGTGATGCCGCACTTTAATTTTGTGATTGGAGTTAGGTCAGACCATTTGCTCCGCTTCGCCTCTTCAATCCGATTGGCAGCAACTGTAACATTAACGCCTTTGAGCACACTCCCTGGTTGAGCTTCTAAATATCTCAGCGCTGACAAAATAGAATCGCCAGATGCCGTTGCTAAATTGATCTTTGGATCTATCTCTCTTGCGAGTATCTTGGCTTGCTCAATCAGCTTTTCATCTGATTCAATGATGATGCACCAAACCCGCTCTAGATTCGCCTGAGAAACGACAGCATAAATAAAGTGATTGGCAACAACTTGATATTGATAGTCGCCAGTTTCTTTTACAATCAGTGGAATCCAGTTGCGACCATCGGTTGACAGAATAGACTCTGCTGCTGCATCTACAACAAACTCAGACTCATAGACTGAATCTAGAGTATCAATATTTTCTAGCGGCAAATGCATTAATTGCCCGATGCTATCGTACTTACCCATGTAGAAAATACTCCTTGGCTAACCTATCGTAATGATCAAGAACAGTTTTATTCATAAAAACTGCTGGCACATGAGAGAATGCGGCATTTGCTACGCTTGCATAGGCAGGAATTTCAAAAATAGTTTTATCGGCAGTCCCTCTCCTATATTTTGGATAAAAGTAGGGCAGAAGATTCTTATTGCACTCAATGATTTTACCAATTTCTGAGTTGACCATATGACGAGCAGCATCATTTATCTTTTCGCCATTGAAAAATATAGGAAGTGCTTTAGGCGCACCATCTTTCCTAACCTGCCGAATCTCTGGAATGAGTTTTTCAACAACTTTGGCAGCATTGTATAAGGATGTGAGGCCATTATGTTTAGTTGGAATCAACACAACATCTGATGCATAGACGCCACTCTGACTGAAAAATAACCACTGGGTAGGACAATCGATCAAGATATAGTCATACTCATTTAGGAATATTTTAAGTAAGTCTCTTAGTCTTGATATTCCTCGTTGTATTTTCTGAGCATTCTCATAGTGGGTGTAATCTTCCAGTTTTGAATCGGCTGGAATTACATCAAAAACGTGAATGAGTTTCCCTTTCGCGGTTAAAGAAAATGGGACAATCGCATTTCGTATATCGAGTCGAGTATCCTTCAAACACTCAGACAAACAGACTTTTGCAGGTGAGAGTTTCAGCGAGAGTGTAGTGTCTGACTGTGAATCAAAGTCCACAATCAACACTTTCTTGCCTCGTTTATACAAAGTTCCAGCCAGATTGATCAGCGTTGTTGTTTTTCCTACACCGCCTTTATTGTTATAAACGCATACAGATAATGCCCTATGGGTATTATCAATCTTATGTCTAAGTTCAGAAATAATCTCAGCAATATTATCAAGTTTAATTTGCAAGTTGACTGTTGCAGGAAACACAACTTTTCCATGACGACAAAATAGCTGGATATAAGTTGAGTTCGTAATAATTCCCCACTTTGCAGTCTTACATGTTGAGGACAGCAAGTACCGCTCAATTTGCCTTTGTGTAGCTTGATGAGAAGGAGAACCCTCAGACAAGTTGATATTCTGGCCTTTCACTTCAACCAATAGAAACGGAGCACTCTTAGTATGATGAAATAAATCATCGGGCTTGTTCTTTCTAGCGGCAAAATCTACAGCATCTCTACCATCAGTACCATATTCTGGATAGCATTCAGCTTTACCGAATCCAAGCGCTTCTAGGAGAGGTTTTACGAAAGAATCGCTCACCAAAGCTTCTGGAGCGCCAGGAGGTAAGCTACTCAAAGCATTCTTCAGATTTTCGATGCTCATTTCGGTCTGAGCATGATTAGGCTGCTGTGTCAAAGTCATGAATTTATCCCAACATCAAGCCGTACTTCAAAAACAGGTTTCGCGTGTATCCCAAGATGCCTTTCACATCTCTCTTCTCGATTGGAACGCATCTACCCGCACTATTGGGCTGTGAGCAGGTAATTTTACCGTCTCTTTGAGATTGGTTTATCGCTTCTTCAAGCAGAGTACCCGTATTCGTACACTGAATCTATATAGGGTAGATAAGGGTAGATAAACGATCAGTACGGTTTAAGGGCAAAATTTAAGCTGAATGTAGTACACAATATCGGCATCGCTGCGCCTCAAACAGCCTCATCCGCCGTCAGAGTCATAGAGATACAGCTTCACAAATGCCTCTGCCGCTGCTGGATTGAGCCTTTCTAGTGCGACTCTGATTTCTGGGACGACCTCAGCTAGTGGATCACGCTCACCGCTCACCCAACGGCTGACATTCGAGCGATCAGTTCCCATAGCCGTAGCAAGCTGATTCTGATTGATGCCGTGAGCTTCTAAAACCTGCCTCAAAGCACTTCCTAATTTTCCCATGCCTCAAGCCATGCCGAGAAAGACCATCCAAAAATGTTGCTAAGTCGCACCTCAACCTGTAAGATAAAAGTGTTGCTATGTAGCAGCATTTCGCCGTAAATCAAAAGCCAGTGCGTCGCAGCGACCAACTCCTCTGCACTGGCTCAACCCCCATTTGCAATGGAGACAGTAATATTATGTCCTATCGGGAGCAGTTAACTCCTTGGATTGTCGTGCGTCTATTGCCCCAGATGCAGCACGTCATCCTAGCTCGCTTTGCCAAACGTTCAGATGCTGATAGTTACGCGCAGGTTTTGCGACAGCTCGCTCCAGTTCAGGTGGTTGTGATGTTTGATCCAGGCGAGCCAGCCGCCCAAAATACTTCAGTGCAGATTGCAAAGCTCAGACGCAACTCCAGCCAACTCTAGCCCGCCCGCGGCAGAATTCAGCCCATTACATCGCGTACATCGCGAAACAGCCAATTTCCTTCATTAGCTTCATGAAAAACCCTTAAATTATATGAAGAAATATTGACGAGTTTACCGTTTCGGGCAAGATCCTGTAGCCTTTAGAGCGTCGGCTAGCTGCCGAATCGTTCACTATCCAAACGCCAATATTGGGGGATTGCATGGTACAGGCATCAAAGTCGGAACGCCTGCCGACTGCGGCTGAGTCTGTCAGCCTTTCGGCGTTACTCGACCCGGCACTGCTTCAAGCCGCTCGCGCGATCTATCGCACTTTTTACGAAGTGCATCCTGAAGAAGTGCAGCGCCCGATTGGAGTCGCGCTCGACCGCTTTAGCCTGCGTGGCAAGCTAATTTTTGCCGCAAAGCCAATTCTCCTGCCCAGAGAATGCTTCGTGCCCTTCAACCAAATTGAGCCAACCGGGGTGCGCTAAGCTGGCACTTGCTAAACTAGCTCTCAAAGTTTCGCTATTGAGCAATTGAGCCGTGCTAAGTTCCGACCTATCGCCAGCGGTCGTTTATGATGATCTCGCTGCTGCCGCCGAACGGTTGCGCGGAGCCGCCCACTTGACTCCCGTGCTGACCTCTCGAACTGTGGATCAGCGCACAGGGCATCAGGTGTTCTTTAAATGCGAAAACTTCCAGCGCACCGGTTCCTTCAAGTTTCGGGGAGCCTATAACGCCATGTCGCAGCTAGAGGCAGCGCAGCGGCAGCAGGGCGTTTTGGCCTATTCTTCAGGCAATCACGCTCAGGCAATGGCGCTCTCAGGCAGCCTGCTGGGGATCTCCACCACCATTCTGATGCCCAACGATGCCCCCGCCGTCAAGCAGGCGGCAACGCGAGGCTATGGCGCAGAGCTGTTGCTCTATGACCGTCGCGTTACCAGCCGCGAAGCGCTGGCTCAACAGCTCTGCGCCGAGCGAGGCACCGTGATGATTCCACCCTACGATCATCCGCAGGTGGTGGCAGGACAGGGCACGGTAGGCAAAGAGCTGTTTGAACAAGTCGGTGAGCTGGACGTTTTGCTAGTCTGCTGTGGCGGCGGCGGGCTGTTGTCCGGCTGCGCGATTGCGGCCAGCGAGCTGTCTCCAGGCTGCCAGGTGATTGGCGTAGAGCCAGCGGCAGGAGACGACGTGACCCGCTCCTTTGTGACCCGAACGATCCAGACGGTGCATAACCCCGACACCATTGCCGATGGGGCTCGCACGCCTTGCCCCGGTCAAGTCACCTTTCCGCTGATTTTGCAGCATGTGCAGGCGATGCTCACCGTCACGGACGAGCAGCTGTTGCGGGCAATGTTTTTGCTCTGGGAGCGGCTGAAACTTGTGGTTGAGCCAACCGGGGCACTGGCGACAGCGGCACTGCTCGAAGGATTAGTTGATCCGGCTGCGGCTCGCGTCGGCGTGGTGATTAGCGGCGGCAATGTGGATTTGAAAAGCGATCTGTTTGAGCGCTTCAAGGCGCTATAGCGTTTCGGCGCGCTGACGAATTGCAGTCAGGTTGGCGACTAGGCCGCTCTTGAGCTTGCGCTCAATCAGGCCGACAGGCATTGCCCTCGGCGGCAGGACTGAGACGCTGTAGGAAAGTTCGGTGCCGCCGTTGGGCGCGGGTTGCAGCATCCAGCTCCCGCAGAACTGCTTGAAGTCGCCTTCCACCATTTCAAAGTCAATCTGGTTGGGGAACTGCTCCACCATATCCAGCACGACCCGCGCGCAGAACTTGATCCGCATCAGCGCCTCGCTGCCAATCTGCTCGATCCGAATCCCGCCTGCCGGATGCTCAATCTGCCGACTCTGGGTGAGGCTAGGGATAAACTCGGCGAGCTGATCGTAGCTGGTCAAAATCTGCCAGAGCTGCTCTACCGAACAGGCGATCTGGATTTTGGCGGTGATTTGACGCTGTCTACCGGCGGCTTGGCTGACAATCTCGACATGGCTGTTGAGCGCGCTTTCTAAATCCAGCGTCTCGTCTAGCGCCTCTAGCTCAGCATCCATCATCCCTTCAATCATCCTGCTCACTCCCAACTTGCCCCAATTTTATCAAGCGCTGACGTGAATTTGCCCCTCTGCGGCCTGAGGCAGCGTCATTGTAAACCAGGTTTCCCAAATTTCGCCCAGCGGATGACTAGAGGCCGTAATCGTTCCGTCTAGATGCTCCACCAAGCCCTTGACCAGCGCCAGCCCCAGACCCGTGCCCTGAATCGCCTGCTGAGTCACACCCTGCCCGCGCCGGAACTTATCAAAAATGTAGGGCATCTCCTCTGGCGCAATTCCGGCTCCCCGGTTGCCAATGCTGATCACAATCTGCCGCGCCGTCAAATCACCCGTGCAGGCAACTCTCAGCTCGACTATACTGCCCGGATCAGAATATTTGCGGGCGTTGGTTAACAGCTCCAGCAGCGCCCGGTGCAGGCTATCGCTATCGCTATAAAAAATTAGCGGACGAGAGGGCAAATGTACCGAGAGCTTCAGCTCTTTTTCCTGCCAGGACTCCGCCACCGACTGGCTCAATGTCTCAATCATCTGGCGCAGATCGAGCTTTTGGAGCGTCGGGGGAGCCAGAGTTTCTAGCTTTCGCAGCGCCAGCAAATCATTGATCAAATTTGTCTCGCGGAGGCACTGTTGATCCAAAATATCCAGATAGCGCTGCTGGCGGTCTTCGTCCAGTTCGCGCTGGCGCAGCATCCGAATCGCTAGCCCCATGCTGGTCAATGGCGTGAGCAACTCATGGCTAATCGTGCTGAGAAACTCCTCGCGCTCGGCGTTCATTTTGTGGAGCTGATCGACCTGCTGCCGGGTTTTTTCGTAGAGCTTAGCCTGAACTTCGAGGCTGCGCTGGAGCTGAGCGGTACGTTCCTGCACCACGGCCTGCACCTGCTGGAAGCTGCGGGTTTGGATAATCGCCGTGCTGAGCTGAGCCGCCACCCGCCGCAAAAACGCCAGATCGTCGGCTGACCAGTCCTGTGCCTGCTGCTGTAAGGCCAAACAGCCCAGTACCGTGCCCTGACTTTCTAGCGGTACCATTAGCAGCGCCGGGAGCTGTTCGATCTGAAACAGCGGATCGGGCTGAGGGATTGTGGGTTTTGGCTGATCAAATCCTGAGACGGCCACCTGCGGCTCTCCGGTCAAAATCCTCTGGCAGAAGCGACAGTCTGATGCCCAGAATGGCTCAGGCTTAGACTCAGGCTCAGGCTCAGGCTCAGCGCTCTTGCCTTCCAGCCAGGATTCTGCCACCAGTGTCGCTTTCGTTTTGGGGATGCTGCCGTTTTGGCTGTGGCGCTGACGCGGATCGACATATTTGAACAGCAGCAGCAGACCGCGGCTCACCTGCAGGGTCTGCACTAGATCGGTGACGGCTTGCTCGTAGATTTGGGGTAAGCCTTGGCTGTTGCGGATGGCGCTAGTCAGCTGATCGATTAGCCTTTGACGCTGGTGCTGCTGAGCGAGCTGCTGCTGAAGTTGGGCAACCGTTTGCCGCAGAATTTGTTTGCTGGGCTGGCTGGAGCTAGCAACTCGCTTGGGCTTGAACTGCGGATTAGGGGCGAGAGGTTCGGTTGCCATGTCTAGCTCAGAAGAATTCAGTGATGGACTTGGTTAAAGCATTCCCGCTGATGGCTGGGAAGACGAGCCGCCTCGACGAGCTTCACCGAAATCAAACGTGACTCCGTACCGACAACTCTGCTGAAGCCTGACCGAAATTAGGATCAGAACTGAGAGATCTGGGGGCTAACCCTGGGGGCTAACTCTGGGAGCTGATTAGGCTTGAAACCGCTATATGTTGAAAAATTTCGTGAAAATCTGGAAAGGATCGCGCCAGCTAGCCAATTTGCGATTAATCTTTGAGTAGCCCCTAGTTCAAATGTTCCGTTCCAGCAGTGAGTCTCAGCACTTGCTGTCGTTTGATTTACGCACCTCTCCTTTAAAGATACAGGCAGAACCTAGAGACGTTATCCGTGTTTTCTCTACGTTTCATTGCAAATTGATCTTCAGGATGACTCAGCAAGCGTAGTCCTACTAAGTTTGACTCGCTGGTTAGGCGCAGGCTCTCTCACTCTACTTATTTTGATTGCTATGGCTTTAGATGCTCTTGCCCGCTCAACGCCCGCCCGTCTAGCTTTGTCCAAAGCAATTGGCACAGTGAAAGGGCCGGGTGAAGACGGCAACCAATATCTGTTTATCACCGCCGACAACCAGCAGGTGCGGATCGGCGAGTTTGTCTACTACGAGATTCCGGCCAGCCGCGACCCCGGAACCCGCCTGCAAATCTTAGGCAAAATCTCAGAGCGCTGCCTGATTGACCATCTGCCCGACCGGATTTTTGCCGACACCGAGGTCAGCCCTGATGTGGTGGCGGCGCTGATTGGCTTCGTCCATCCCAACCCCGAACTCTACGAAGTCACGGTGGACGTGATTGGCCACTTTCACCCGGCGCTGGGCTTCATCAACCCGCGCATCACGCCCGATCCAGGAGCCAGGGTTTACCTGTGCAGCGACGAGAGCCTGCGCCATGTGCTGAGCAAAAAGCAGCCCGGTGAAGTCGGCTCCGCACATGTCGGGTCGCTGCTGCTGCGGGATTTGGGCGCAGTGCCGGTAGCGCTGGATGTGAAGGAGTTGGTCAGTACGCATATGGCGATTCTGGCCGGGACGGGTTCGGGCAAGTCCTATACGGCGGGAGTGCTCGTGGAGGAGCTGCTGCTGCCTCACAACCGAGCGGCGGTGCTGATTTTTGATCCGCATGGCGAATATGGGACGCTGAGCGAAATGCGCGGTCATGCCGCCTTCCAGACTGCCGACGGCTACGCCCCCAAAGTCCAAATCCTCACGCCCGAAGATATTCGCATCCGCATCTCCTCACTCGACTACTACGACATCCTGAGTCTGCTGCCGGAAATGAGCGACCGCCAGCAGTCGATTCTCAACAAAGCCTTCACGATCCTGCGGCGCCATAAGCATGGCAACTTTCGCTGGGGCATCCAAGACTTGATTGCCGCCGTGGTGGAAGCTGACTCAACCATGGACGAAAACGGCAATGAAAAATTAGGCTCCTCGGCTCCGGCGCTGGAATGGAAGCTAGAGCGACTCGCCCGCTCGCCCTATTTCCACTCGCTTGAGCATCTGGCTCCCAAAGATCTGTTTGAGCCGGGGCAGGTAACGGTGCTGCAAATGAACGAGATTAGCCAGGAAGAACAGCAGGTGATCTGCGCCACCGTGCTGCGGCAGGCTAGCCATGCCCGGATGAACACCCAAAAAGAGCTGATTCGCCCTGACGACGAAAACTTTTTGCCTTACCCGGTGTTTATCTTGATTGAAGAGGCGCATCGGTTTGCCCCGGCACATGAACCCTCGCGCTGCAAGATGATTCTCCGCACGATCCTCAGCGAAGGCCGCAAGTTTGGACTAGGGATGGGCCTGATCACGCAGCGTCCCGGCAAGCTAGACGCAGACGTACTGTCGCAGTGCATGAGTCAGTTCATCATGCGGATCGTCAATCCAGTCGATCAAGATAGCCTCAAATATGGCGTGGAGGCAGCGGGGCGCGATCTACTCAAAGAACTACCCGCCCTGACCAAAGGCCAGGTAATCATTGCCGGGGCCTGCGTGAATACGCCCGTGCTCTGTCAGGTGCGGCAGCGAATTACCCACCACGGCGGCGAGACGCTGAATGCGCCAGAGCTGTGGCAGAACTACTTCCGCTCGCCTCAGGTGGCTGCCCGCAAAATTGAGCAGGCTCCAGTGGCGACGCGCAGCCGTCCGGCCACCTTTCGCGGCATCAGTATGGAGTAAGGCCGGGGCTGTCCAGTTAATTTCAAGTGCTCTGAGCTAAAATCAGGGCTATCTATTTTGAACGACTCTGCATGAATAATCCGCTGCGCCGCCTGAAGCAGATTCCTTGGACGCCCCTATTTTGGGTGTCGCTGCTGACGCTATTTTGGGCATCCGTAATCGATCAGCTCTTGCGGCTGGGCTTAATCTACGTCGATTTGATTGGCCGCGCGTTGACGCTGCTGTTTACGCCGCCGCTGAGCATTATTGTGGGACTGGCGGCAGCAGTAGGGTTAGGCGCGCTGGCTGTAGTGTTTCTCGAAATTCTTTATCCGCAGATGATGATCAGCACGGGCGTACTCTGGGCGCTGCTGCTCTGTCTGTTTCTGATGTTGGTGATTAGAAGTCTGCTGCCTTTGCCAACGATTTTGCTGGAGCCTTCCTATTCCATGCTAATTGGCGCAATGCTAGGCATTTTCATGAAGGGCAAACCCTACTGGCGCTAAGTTTTGCTGGCGCTAAGTTTTGGACAGAAAAATAAGGGTTGAGCGAAGCTGAAACCCGTTTGCTGGCACAGCCTTCTACTAGACATAGTCTAAACCGTTCAAAAAGCTCCCTGATCGACGGAATCAGAGAGCTAGAGGAATATAAAAACTAGATGGCGCATCGCAGCCGCGCAGATGCAGCCAAACAGATCGAAGCGAGTTTAAGCCTGACGTGAGTAGTACTCAACCACCAGCAGTTCGTTGATGGGTAGCGCAACCCACTCGCGCTCGACGATGCCCGTGACCTTGCCTTCCATTTTGTTTTTGTCGAATTCCAAATGGGTCGGCGTATGCGCCAGGCCGGGGAATTGCAGGTTGGCTTCCACCAGACGACGCGAGCGCTCGGTGTTTCTGACGCCAATCACGTCACCGGGCTTACACTGGTAGCTGGGAATATCTACAACGCGACCGTTCACGGTGATATGGCCGTGATTGACGACCTGGCGCGCGCCGGGAATGGTTGGCCCCATGCCCATGCGGAACACGGTGTTGTCTAACCGCATTTCGAGAAACTGGAGCAGCACTTGGCCGGTGGAGCCAGCGGCACGGCGAGCTTTTCGCACGTAGCGCAGGAGCTGACGCTCGGAAACGCCGTAGTTAAACCGCAGCTTCTGCTTTTCTTCCAGGCGAATTGCGTATTCTGAACGCTTTTTGCGCGCCTGTCCATGTTGTCCGGGGGGATATGCTCGCCGAGCGGTTTTGCGCGTCAGTCCGGGCAGATCGCCCAAGCGACGGGTAACTCTGAGGCGAGGACCTCGATATCGCGACATCTAGATTTCCTCTTGAAGGTCTGAATTTTGAGCTGGCTAGACTAGCCAAAGTCCTTATTCTACCTCCAGCTAAGCAATCTCGACAACCTCGATTCACCGACATCGGTTGCCATACCAAAACACCAGCTCGCCGCTCGGCACGACTCGCATACACCAGGGAATTTGGGTGGCTTGAGCTGACTGCGCTTCTGCAATCAGCATCGCGAAAAGTAGAGGAAGCATGATTAGACGTGACATGTCAAAAACTCCAAATTGGAATTCCAGAATGCCTAATTTTCACCAGAAAATAATTGTTTCTTAATCAAGCGTTAACTCTACGGCCACAGTTAAACGGCCACAGTTAAATTGACATGAGGGGATGGCCTAGATAGTTGACAGCCTGACCAAGCTCATAGGAAATGACGGCCAAGCAGGTGGCTTTCAGGCTGCTGCCATTTCCAGGGGCCAACCAGATCCAGTGAGGTTCAAGCGGCTCTATCCAAGGTGGGTGAGCCATAATGAAGGCAATTTTCCTGGATTTCAGCTTTTGTTATGCCCCAAGAATCAGAGTCTCAGAAGCAGCCAGAACAGCGATCGCCTAGCTCAGAGCGGCGGTTTGTGCAGCGGCAGATTGTGCAGCCTTTGATCCAGTGGATGCCGTTGGGTGGAAGTAGCTGGCTGTTTTTTGGCTTCTTGCTGAGGCAAGAGTGGGCGCAGGTATTGCTGACTTTTCCAGTGACGGTTGTGACGGCGGTTTGGGCTGCTTACAGCAAGAACTTTGTGGAGCGACTGTCAGAAATTTATGCCGGAAAGGGCAAGCAGGATGCAGATGCGCTGAGCAAATGGCTGGATAGTCTAGATCAGGCTTTAAAGTGGCAGTTTTCTGGCTTTGAAGCCAAGTATCTGAGATGTCAGGGTTTGGACTGTCAGGACTATAAGCCAGAAGGCATGGAGCAACGTAGCGGGATTTTTACGCCGATGCTGCGAGAGGTTTTTGTGCCCCTGAAGCTGAGCGGCGATGCGCTGATAGCTGGATTTCGCCCAGATTTGCTGAATGCAGAAGCGGGTGAAGATCAGGAAAAGCAGCCTGGGCTGTTGATCTGGGATTTGCTGTGCAAGGTGAGACAAGAGCCTGCTTACCGACAGATGGCGATTTTGGCTTGGGGTGGCTATGGCAAAACGACGCTGCTGAAGCATATTGCGTTTAGCTACGCCGAGGGAAACTATCGCAAATATCGTGCGCCCAAGCTGGTGCCTGTTTTGCTGTATCTGCGGAAGTGGCGGAAGGTTTTGAGCCAGGAAAATCCGCCGAGTTTGTCGGAGCTGATCACGCAGCAGCATATTCCTGATTTGCCGGGAAGCCAGAGATTGAAGGTACCGCCGAATTGGGCAGTGAATCTGCTGGAAGCTGGGCGAGCGCTGGTGATGCTAGATGGCTTTGATGAGGTAGCTGACCACGAACGAAAAGCCGTCAGCCAGTGGATTAGCGCTCAGATGCGGCAATATAGCGAGTCGGTGTTTTTGCTTAGTTCGCGTCCGGGGGGCTATGAGCTATACGTGGGCGAGAAGCCGCGCACGGCTTTATTTGTGCAGGCGTTTAACCGGGAGCAGCGACAGAAATTTGTGCGGCAGTGGTATCTCTGTCAGGAGCGCTATGCCAGAGGCGGACGCAACACGCTAGATGTGGAGCAGCAGGCGAATCGCAACGCCGCTGATTTGCTGGAACAGATTGATCGCCGCCAAGAGCTGAGGGACATGGCGAAAAATCCGCTGATCTTGAATATGATCGCCACGTTTCACCGCACTAACCCCAGCGCTGAACTGCCACGCCGTCGGGCTGAGCTGTATCAAGAAATTTGCACGCTTCAGCTCCGAAACCGCCCAAATGCTCGCAATGTTGAGCTATTGCTGGAAGCCGACGAGCGGCAGGTTGTGCTTCAGGGTTTGGCGCTGGAGATGATGCAGCGTCAGCTAGAGCAGATCTCGAAGCAGGAATTGCTGCCGCTGTTGGCTCAGCATTTAGCGCAGCAGGATGAAACTGTGCATCCCGAAGATTTCTTGGAGCAGATTGTGCAGGTGAGCGAATTGCTAGTGGAACGCGAACCGGAAGAGTATGAGTTTACCCACCTTAGCTTTCAGGAGTATTTGGCGGCGGCGGAAGTCAAGCGCTTGCGGCAAGAGGCTTTGCTCTATCCGCATCTGAATGAACCGTTTTGGTACTCCACAATTCGGCTTTATGCAGCGCAGATTGATCCGATATCGCTATTGCGAGCAGCGCTAGATCAGCAGTACGTTCATTTAGCCTACGACTGCTGGCGCGACAGCACCAATACCCAACGCCGCCGCCTCAATCCAGCGCTGGTGAACGAGATCACAACTGCTCGGTTTCAACCATTGGAGAACATGCTAACCAATGCTGAATGGAAAGCAGCGGATCGAGAAACCTATGAGCTGATGATCACCACAGTTGGCAAAGAAATTGGCGACATTTTCTCAGTAGACGACATACTTAGCTTCCCCTGCAAAGAACTAGTGACGATTGATCGGCTGTGGGTTGAACATAGCAACGGTAAATGGGGCTTTAGCGTCCAGAAGCAGATCTGGCAAGAATTTGGTAGCCCAAAGACTTACAATTTGGAGGACTGGCGCGAGTTTTTCGATCGCGTTGGGTGGCGTAGGGACAACGAATTTAGGAGATACGAAAACCTCAGTTTCGATCTTCCAAACTCTCTCGTCGGAGAACTTCCTAGTGGGGGTTTTAGTTTCTTGTTAAAGGTGTTGTGTGTGCATCTCTTTTCTCGCGCAGAGACTTGTGGACTGTAGCACGAGCTAGTCCTGAGCGTTTCAAGCTTTGGTAGCCCCCTAAGTCCCTTAGAATTAGGAGACTTTGAGAGTTCTGGAAGCTCGCAGGATTGAGGGTTGGGAGGGAATTAATCTATATCCTCAGGTATTACTCAATCGAACTAATCTGGTTCCAAGTTCTGTGCCGATCTCGTTCAGAGATTCGTGACCAGAAGCAATCAATTGAGACTTGAGTTGTGATATCCAGTAGCGTAGATCGATCGCTGGAAAGACAATCTTCAAAGCACTCAGATCGCTTTCATATAGAGGTATTCCTAAACAAGTAAGGATGAGTTGTAGGGGTGAACGAAGTACCAAATCGCATCAATGTGATTCTCCAGTTTTTTGGAAAATTATAGAGTCTTGTGAACCAGTCTTGAAATCGGTTGCCACCACCCACCGACTGCTTCGCCATCCCGCCTGCGCCCGACTGAACAAACCTCATCAAACGCCAATTTCGCAAGCGCGCCAGCCATCAAGGTCAACGGGTTTACCATGGGGAATTTCTCAACTCCACGATTGTTCTACGACAGCAACCCAGCAAATTCCAAGACTTTCGGCAATTTTGCAGAATTTGCCAATGCACAGCGATATGACTTCCCCAAAGTAATAACTGTAAACTAAAAGAGATGCTCCGCCAAAACCCGCAGCGCTGATGATTGTCTCTCCCAGCCACTCCCACCTCACGCCCGACGAATACCTTCAGCTTGAGTCAAACAGCCCCATCAAACACGAATACATCGATGGGCAGGTCTACGCGATGGCTGGGGCTAGCGATGCACACGTTACGGTGACTGGAAATTTGTTTGCGCTGCTGCGGAGTCACGTTCGAGGCAGCGGCTGTCGCGTTTACATTGCCGACATGAAGGCAAGAATCGAGTCGCTGAATCGGTTTTACTACCCCGATATCCTCGTCACCTGCGACCCGCGCGATCAGGCCACGTCCACCTATAAACAGCACCCAACTCTGATTGTGGAAGTGCTCTCCGACTCCACCGAAGCCTTTGATCGGGGCGATAAATTTTTCGACTACATGAAACTAGACAGCCTGCAAGAATATGTTTTGATTAACACCAGACGACAGCAGATCGAATGCTTTCGCCGCAACGCCGAAGGGCAATGGATACTGCAACTTTACAGGGCCGAACAGCAGCAGTTTCAGCTCCAGAGCATTCAATTTGAAGCCACGCTAGCAGCAGTTTACGAAGACGTGGCGCTAGAGCCATCACCGCCCGTAGAAACAGAAAGGGGCTAGCACAAGGCCAGCCTCAAACCATTTAGCCACACTAATTAGCCAAGCTATTCAGCCGACAGTAACCTAAGCCTGCTCAGGGGCTTTAGTCACCTTCAAGCCAGCGGTTTCCTGCGAATAGACCCCTAGATCAATCGGCATTGGTTCAACCTGCCAGATCTCTTTGCAGTACTGATCAATCGTCCGGTCAGATGAGAACTTGCCCATCCGCGCCACGTTGAGAATCGACATCCGCGCCCAGTTGTCCTGATCCCGGAACGCCTCGCTGACCCGATCCTGACAATCGAGATAGGCTTGGAAATCAGCCAGCAGCATGTACTCATCGCTGTGCAAGAGCGAATCCACCAGCGACATAAACAGCCCCGGCTCTTGAGGCGAAAAGAAGCCCGAACCCATCTGGTCAATCACCTGCTTCAGCACTGGATTCGAGTGATAGTAGTCGGTCGGCCTATAGCCTGCGGCTTTCTTCGCCATCACTTCCTGTGCCGTCAGTCCAAACAGGAAGAAGTTTTCGGCTCCCACCTCCTCGCGGATCTCCACGTTCGCGCCGTCCAGCGTGCCAATTGTCAGCGCCCCGTTCAGCGAGAACTTCATATTGCCTGTGCCGGATGCCTCCTTACCCGCTGTCGAAACCTGCTCAGACAGATCCGCAGCCGGATAGGCAAACTGCCCCAGCGATACCGAGTAGTTTGCCAAAAACACCACCTTCAATCGACCGGCGATATCCGGATCGTTGTTGATGACCTCGCCGATTGAGTTAATCAGCTTCACCACCATCTTGGCGACAAAATAGCCCGGAGCTGCCTTGCCGCCGAAAATGAAGGTGCGGGGCACCAGATCCATACCCGGATTGGCCTTGACCCGGTTGTAGAGCGCAATCATATGCATAGCGCAGAGCAGTTGCCGCTTATACTCGTGAATGCGTTTAATCTGCACATCAAACAGCGAATGCGGATCAACTTCTAGGCCATTACTCCGCAGAATATATTGGGCTAGTTTCTGCTTGCGATCCTGCTTGATCTGCCGCCAGCGCACCCGGAACTCCGGATCGTCAGCGTATGGTTCAATCTGGCGCAGCTTGTCGAGGTCTTTGACCCAGCCGTCTCCAATTTTCTCGGTAATTAGCCCTGACAGCTCTGGGTTGCTCATCAGCAGCCAGCGGCGGGGCGTGATGCCGTTGGTTTTGTTCTGGAACTTATCCGGCCAGAGCTGATAGAAATCCTGCATGAGCTGCTGCTTGATTAACTCAGTATGCAGCGCTGCCACGCCATTGACCGTATGGCTACCCACGCAGGCCAAATGCGCCATCCGTACCTGCTTCTCCTGGCCTTCTTCAATCAACGACATCCGCGACATTTTGGAGTAGTCACCCGGATATTTTGCGTTGATCTCATCCATAAAGCTCTGGTTAATCTCGTAGATAATCTCCAGATGCCGAGGCAACAGCCGCCCAAACAGGCTGACCGGCCATTTTTCCAGCGCCTCAGCTAGCAACGTATGGTTGGTATAGGCGAAGGTGCGGCGAGTGAGTTCCCAGGCATACTTCCAGTCTAGGCTATGCTCGTCTAGGAAAATCCGCATCAGCTCAGCCACGCTAATCGCCGGGTGCGTGTCGTTAAGCTGGATCGCCACCTTGTCAGGGAAGGCATCAAACGACTGGTGCTTCCGCAAATACAGCCGCACAATATCTTGCAGCGAGCAGGCAACAAAGAAGTACTGCTGCTGAAGCCGTAGCTCCTTGCCCTGCGGCGTATTGTCGTTCGGGTACAGCACCTTCGAGATGTTCTCAGAGAAGGTCTTGGCAGCGACCGCCTGCGTGTAGTCACCTGCGTTGAAAATATGGAAGTCAAAATCTTGCCCAGCCCTGGCTGACCAAAGCCGCAGCGTATTCACAGTGTTGTTGCCATAGCCAGGAATCGGCGTATCATAGGGCGTACCGTATACCGTAATTCCAGGCGACCACTGAACTCGCTTATTGCCGTCTGAATCAAGATGTGTTTCGGTATGTCCACCAAACTTCACCTCAACCATATAGTCAGGGCGAGGAATTTCCCAGGGATTGCCAAATCTCAGCCAGTTGTCCGGGTATTCGACCTGCCAGCCGTCTTGGATATACTGGTCAAAAATCCCGAACTCATAGCGGATGCCGTAGCCCATCGCCGGGATTTCTAGCGTCGCCATTGAGTCCAAAAAGCAGGCGGCAAGTCGTCCCAAGCCGCCGTTGCCCAACCCCGGCTCCTCTTCGCCTTCTAGCAAATCGTCCAAATTCAGGCCAGCTTCTTTGAGCGCCTGCTGCATCTGGTCATAGAGGCCAATATTGATCAAGTTGTTGAGCAGCAGCCGCCCAATTAAAAATTCGGCGGAGAGGTAGTAGACAACTTTGATGTCTTTGTCAAAATAGGTTTGCGCCGTTTTGATGCGGCGATGTACCAGTCGGTCGCGCACCGTGTAGGCCAGCGCCATGTAGTAGTCGTAGAGGGTGGCGAAGTTTTCGTCTTTTCCCTGGATGTAGTATAAGTTGTCGGCGAGCGCTCGCTTGAGCGTATCAACAGTTGTTCCTGTCCGATCATCTTCTACGCGAACACAATCCATTGGCTGACTGGTCATAAGCTGATTTTGGGTGCTGAATTGAACTGCTGATCTAAGCCGATCTAAACGATGACTCTACCTAAACTAGCGCAGGGTGCTGCCCCTTTTAGCCAGAGTAGGTGCCAAAAGGTATGCCTGACGCGATCTTAAGCAATTCTTAGGGATCGGGACGCGCGGTTGAGGAGGGAGCTTGATCAGATTTTATGCCACTTTCTAGCTGGATTTCGGCTGGGTTCATCTGCTCGTAAATTTCAAACGGCTGATGAATCCAGGGGTTGTTGTCGAGATAGTCCACATAGTAGTCGGGCTGAATTGTCGAGCAGGCCTTATGCCAGAGCACGGCAGTCCGGATTTCATCAATGTAAAAGCCGTAGTAGCGATCCAGCCATTTCAGGGTGCGTTTCAGGCTCTCTCCTGAGTCCACCAGATCATCCACTAGCAGAATCTGGCTGCCCAGCCCCGGAGTGGTCATGCTCAAATCGCGCGAGAACACCAGCGAACTGCGGCTTTGCTTGCCCGATCCGCGATAGGACGAAGTAGAGAGAATCGCCAGCGGCAGGCCAAAAATCCGGGAAAGCGTGTCGCCTACCCGCAGCCCGCCCCGCGCAATGCAGACAATTTGATCAAATTCCCATCCCGACTGATGAATGCGAGCCGCCAACTGCTCAATTTTCTGGTGGTACTCTGTCCAGGACACGTAGAGGTCTGACATAGCTGGTTTTCGTCTTGCAAAGATGAACAGCATCATACCAACTGGCGCAGGCTTGAATTTGCCAGCGCGGCACACAAAATGGTGTAAATTCAGAATCCGACGCTCTTGTGCTTTGCTCCTGTGTTTTGAAGGCTGTCTGAAGAACCTCTATGCTGCTGCCACTACTGCTCGCCCAAGCCTCGCCGCCTGCCCCGTCTCCGTCTCCCGCCCCGCCGCCCGCCCAGGAGATCGTGATTCCGCAAATTGTCCGTCCGCTGCCCGGTGCGCTAGATGACGTGCCTGTATTGAACAGCAACAGCCCTGAAATTATCGGCACAGAAGGCATTCTCCTCTCGACCTTTCCGCCAGAGGGCAAGGTAACTCCCGCCGCCCATCTCAACTTCGGCTTCAACGGACGCTTCGACATTTTTGCTCATCACGTCTTCAAGGCGCTCTCCCCCGCCAAAACCAGCGCCTATCTAGGTGTGATCGCCTACAACCCCGGCAGTCGCCCGGTCACGCTGGATACGCTGCAAGCCGCCAGCTACCTCAGCCAGCCGGACGCGCCGTTCATCCCGCTGCCGCCAATGCTGGAAAATCCGCTGGGTCGGGTGTTTGCGGGGCCAGGTGATCGGGCGATGAGTGACCTGCTGCGGGGGCTGCGGCAGGCGATTTTTCCACCCCGGATCACCATTGCGCCCAACGCCTACCAAATGCTGCTGAACCTGCCGATTCCGGTGGCCGAGCTCGATCCGCCCGTGAACGGTCGCTCAACCCTGATGCGGCTCCGGAGCAGCGGCCCAGTCTATCTGGCAAGTCTAGCGCTGATGGCGCGAACAGCAGCCAATCGAGAAGTTCCGCCTAGCCTGCAAGACTGGGAGAGCCTGCTGCAAACTGGCAGTCTAGTCACCCCCCGCGACCGTCCGCCCTCCCTGCTCGACAACACGGCTCCCACCAACCAGATTATCTACGGGCGCGTTGCGGGCGTGGCAATTGGTTCCAGCTGGCAGTCCCAGGTCACTGATAATCCCGATTCGGCTAGCTTGACCATCCCGGCAGCGGGCAGCGCCTTTTCTTACGGGCTGAGCACATTGGCGCGAGGCAGAATGGGCAGCGACCAAAGCCAGTCGGCTCAGATGCGCGTCCGCTATCCCGACACGGCCTACGAAGCCCACGGTAACTACGGCATCCAGTACGATCTGTCACTGCCGCTGGTCAACCCGGACAGTCAGCCCCGGGCCGTGACGCTAGCACTGCAAACGCCGATCAAAGAAGACAGCTTGAGTCGCAATGGTCTGCGCTTTTTCGATCCACTGCCGACTCAGACATTTTTTCGGGGTAGCGTCCGACTGCGCTATGCAGATGATCAGGGCAAGCTGCAAGTGCGATATATCCATTTGGTGCAGCGACGCGGTCAGCAGGGAGAGCCGCTGGTGAGGCTGGAGCTAGCGGGCGGTGAGCGGCGGCTGGTTGAGTTTAGCTTGCTCTATCCGCCTGACTCAACGCCGCCGCAGGTGTTGACCGTGAGTGCTGAATGAGTGTTGAATGAGCGCTGAATGCGTGCTGGAGCGCTAAACCTCTCCAGGGTGGGGTGACAAGCCAGCCAGAATCTCGCCAGAATCTCGATAGAACTAAAGAACTAAGCAAAGCTCGATTCTTCCCCCCATTCACCCCCCGTTCACTATGAACCTACCGACTTGGATCACGGTTTCGCGACTGCTGGGCGTGCCAATTCTGCTGGTGCTGCTCTATCAGCCTTCGCTGCGGGCGCAGTGGATCGCGCTGGCGGTATTTCTGGTGGCGGCGGGCACAGACTGGCTGGACGGCTATTTGGCCAGACGGCTCAACCAAGTCACCGAGCTGGGCAAATTTCTTGATCCGCTGGTGGATAAGCTGCTGGTGCTGGCTCCGCTGCTGGTGCTGGTTGAGCTGGGCGCGATTCCAGCCTGGGGCGTATTTTTAATTCTGGGGCGCGAACTGGTGATTGCGGGCTGGCGGGTAAATCAAACTACGATCTCCGGCGCAAACCTCTGGGGCAAGCTGAAGACCGTCAGCCAGATTGCGGCAATTGCGCTGCTGATTGCGCCGCTGGGAGCAGACTGGCGATTGCCGGCGCTGGTTGCCTTTTGGATCTCGGTGGCGCTGACGCTGATTTCCGGCGCGATTTATTTGCGACCTGCCGAAAAATCAGCTTAAGTTGGGAGATAGATCACAAAATCCGGGCGCAAAGCTCGCTACTATCCGGGTGATCCGCTCTTCACTCTGCAAGGAGTTCTGTCTTGAAATTCACCTTGAAATTTACTCAGCCGCTGGTTCTGGTTCTGTCTCTGTTGATGGGCGCTCTGTGCTGGCCTTCTCAGGCTCAGTCGGAAATCCGACAGGGCATCTTGCCGCTGACTCGCTTTGATGATTGGGAAGATCAATCTGAAATGACGCTTTCGACCGGATTTTTGAGCGATCTGGAAACCGATCCTAACTTCGAGGGCGACTACGACTTTATCTATGGGGATGCGGCGCAAATTCTCGACGGCTACCGGATTGTCGAACGCGCTGGCTATTTCCCAGAAAATGCTGGCATTCCCCGCGACCAGCAGCTCGCCCGCGCCGAGGCGATCTATCGCTTCTACAATCTGCCCAACCGCAACGCGCTGATCCTCTACCGCACGCCCCTCGAAGACACCGCCCGCTACATCATCCGCCGACCGGGCACGGGCTTCTTACTGCCCCAATAGCCCCTTCCAGTCGGCTGAGCAACCTGCTACAGCTTGAACTACAACGTAAAGAGCAGCACTAGAGCAGCCCCAGCTATGACGATTCAGAACGCTGAACTCCTCGAAAAGATTCGCCAGCAGTTTGAGAGTGCACCTTATCCCAACATGCCGCTCGAACTGTCGCCGCAGGGCGATGCCAATCTGCTCTACGCCAACAATTTCATCACGCCGTTTTATTTACGCAATCAGCAGGTCGCTAAATCTCCGGATCTGGCGATTCTCGATGTCGGCTGCGGCACGGGCTACAAAACGCTGATCCTGGCTGCGGCCAATCCAGGTGCTGAGATCTTGGGGATTGATCTCTCGGCCAAATCCATCCAGCTCGCGCAAGAGCGGCTGCGGTTTCACGGATTTGCCGCAGCGCAGTTTCAGGTGCTTTCGCTGCTCGATCTCGATCAGCTCGATCGGCAGTTTGACTACATCAACTGCGACGAGGTGCTGTATTTGCTGCCTGACCTAGAACAGGCATTGAAAATGCTCAGGAGCAAGCTGAAGCCTCAAGGCATTCTGCGCGGCAACCTGCACAGCCTCTATCAGCGCTATCACTATTTCCGGGCACAGGAGCTGTTTACCGCGCTGGGGCTGATGCAGGGCAATCCTCAGCAGCCGGAAATTGAGATTGTTTTAGAAACAATGCGCGAACTCTCAGATGATGTACCGCTGAAGCAGCAAACCTGGAGCGCCAAGCAGGCTGTCGAAGATCCGCAGGACTATGTGCTGATGAACTATCTGTTTCACGGCGACCAGGGCTACACAATTCCCGATCTGTTTGCGGCCTTGCGGGATGCAGAACTAGAGTTTATCTGCATGACCAATCAACGCAGCTGGGAGCTAGCCCGACTGTTTCAAAACCCGCAAAACCTGCCGTCCTTTTGGCAAGAGAACCTGCCCAAGCTCTCACTTGAAGAACAGCTCCAGCTATTTGAGCTGATCGCCCCCATCCACCGCCTGCTAGATTTCTGGGTCGGGCAGGCTCATCAGACACCCGCCTGGAAGACACCCGCTAGCTGGGCAGACCCAGACTGGGAGACGGCGCGGGTGACGCTACATCCACAGCTCCAAACGCCAGCGATCAAAACAGCGATTACCGACGCAATTCGGCAGCAGCAGCAGTTTGACCTGAGCCGCTATTTCACCGCTGCCGCACCCCATCAAGTCCGAATTATGCTCAGCCCCTATGTTTTGGCTGGCCTGCTGCCGCTCTGGGATGCCCCCCAGCAGTTTCCGGCACTGCTGAAGCGTATCCTCAAAATCTACGCCTGCGACCCGATCACACTCAAACCGACCAATCCGCAGCGCGCCAGTCAAGAACTCCGCAATACACTGATTAACCTCGAAAAGTATCTCTACGTGCTGCTGACCCAAAAACCTAAATAGCGCCAGCCAAATAGCGCCAGCCAAATAGCGCCAAAGAGTCGCCTGATATCATAGTCAGTACAGCAATCAGTACAGCAAAACACTCAGCTTGGCGAATGGCTATGACGCAGCAACTTCTCAACGACGAAATTGTTCATGAGCTTGACATCAGCCATCTGGTTATTGAAGACGATACCCCAGTGGACAATTTTCAATCTGAAGTCCAGCAGCGGCTGTTGGTCGAACCGCTCTACAGTTCTCAAGCCCTACCTACCCCCTTCCTGGCAGCTGCCAATGTCGGGCTGTTCTACAAGCTCAAAGGTGAGCCAATTGTGCCCGATATGCTGCTGAGCCTGGGAGTGCAGCGGGCTGAAGACTTTTCTCAGCGCCGCAATCGCTCTTACTTCGTCTGGGAATTTGGCAAAGCTCCAGAAGTCTGCATCGAAATTGTCTCAAATACAGAAGGCGACGAGCTAATCCTGAGCCAAAAATCTCGCCAGAAAGGGAAGACAGCTGCCAAGCAAGCGATCTATGCCCAAATCGGCATTCGCTACTACGTCGTGTTTGACCCCCTCCGGCAGATCCAAAGCTCAGACGCAATGAATAACGCCTTGCTGCGAGTCTGGTCAATTTCACCCGACGGCTACCGCGAACTCACACCGCCCTCCGGCATCACCGCAGTCAGCCAATCAGTCTGGCTGAACGCAGTTGGGCTGGGTTTGACGCTCTGGGAAGGCTCATTTGAAGAAGAGATCCCCCACCTCTGGCTGCGATGGTGCGATCAAGCTGGGCAGGTCATCCCCACCGGAGCAGAACGAGCAGCAGGTGCAGAGACAAGGGCAGAAAACGCGGAGGCAAAAGCGCGTCGCTTAGCAGAACGATTGCAGGCCTTGGGAATCAACCCAGACGAGATTTGACGATACAACCAAGTTGAGTTCAATCCGCAAACCTCGCATCACCCTCGCGACTACGACCGCTGTGACCGCTTTGCCGCCTGCCAGAACTGCTCTAATTCCTCCGGTCTACAGTCGCTGAGACTGCGTCCTGCTGCCTGCTCGACATGCCCAAACCGCTGCACAAATCGCTGGTTTGTGCCCTGCAAGGCGGCCTCCGGGTCAAGTCCATACCAGCGTGCCAGATTCACAATTGTAAACAGCAGATCGCCTAACTCAGCCTGCTGCTCGGCTTGAGTCTCGGCAGCGAGCGCCTGCTCAAATTCGCCGAGCTCCTCGTGAAACTTCTCCCAAACGCCTGCCACGCTCTCCCATTCAAACCCTACCTCAGCCGCCTGCTTGGAGATCTTCATCGCGGCAGTCAGGGGCGGCAGCGAGCGAGCATAGCGGTCGAGGCGCGGGGATAAAAACGGCAGATCGGTTTTGGACTGCTCTTCCTGGGCTTTGATGGCCTCCCAGTTTTGCCGCACCTGCTCGACGGTTTTGGCCTGCGCGTCGCCAAAGACATGTGGATGTCGACGAATCAGCTTGGCCGCAATGCCCGCCGCAATTGTGGCTAGATCAAACTGCTGCGACTCGCTGGCAATCTGGGCTTGCAGCACCACTTGTAGCAGCAGATCGCCTAGCTCGTCAGCAATGGCGGTAGCTTCACCCTGCCGGATCGCGTCTGCGGCCTCGTAGGCTTCTTCAATCACGTAAGGAATCAGCGTTTTAGGTGTTTGGGCTAGATCCCAGGGGCAGCCGCTGTTCGGGTCGCGCAGTTTGGCCACTACCGTGATTAAATGCTGAAGCGCTACGAGCGATGCCGTAGAATTGGGCGAGCCTAAGTCAGTCATGGTAAATTCGCGAAGCTGCACTCGAATTATCGCCAATTTTACAGTTTGATGCCTGCGGTAACGCTTTCTCTACAGCCCTCTCTACAGCTCTCTACAGAAACCTATGCCTGACGATCTATCCCGATCACCCCAGAGTCCAACCCAGAATCTGACTCCCCGACCGCAAGGCTGCGTCGCCGCAACGGCGACGATCTGGGGCTGCTCAACGGGCATGTTGGCTGCGGATTTGCTCTTCTCGACTGAAGCGAGCAGCGAGGCGATCATCGCCATTGCCATTGTGACGGCGGCAGCTGCCAGTACGATGACAGTCTGGCTCTCAGGGCATGTTTCGACCAGCGCTACAGCCGAATCGCTAGATCCAGAATCACATTCAGGCTAGGAGCTAGCGCTTATCCGGGCTGCTCGGCAGCAATCACGGCATCGATTTCGTCGGGGTTTTGCGCGTAATAATTGCGGGCAGCTTTCAGATCATCGCGGGTTAGCTGCGGATAGTCGCTGAGCAAAACGCTGTCTGAGCAGCCCTGTAAAGAGAGCGCAATCAGTTCCCAGACCGGGATTTGTGTCCGACCAATGCAGGCAGCGCCATTCTGGATGCCGGGAGTCTTTCTAATTTTTGTAGTCGCCATGGCTGATTTGAGATCGCTTGTTTCGGTGGGCTAATTGCCTAATCTGGTTCAAATGTATCATTTCTGTGCAAAACTGGCAGGCTTAGCCGCTTTTTGGCTGTAGGTTTTCGACCGGGCTGACTCTATTTTTGCATTACTCTGTTTTGCCTTGATGATGACGGCGCGTGCTAAAAAAGAGGCTGTGCGTCTGGTAGATCACGGTGACTATGCAATGGCCAGCGATGTTCTCCAAGAAACCCGGCAGCAGATGCTGGATTGCAACTTAGCGATGTCGGCTCCAGAAGCCGCAGCTTTAGAAGATTTGGATCTAGAGCTAAAGGCTCGCAAATTTGCCAGCTACCGTAAAAAGTCCTCGATTCAGTCCTATACGCGCAGCAGCAAGCGCAGCAGTGGTCACACCAGTTTGTTTTATGCCTTTGGGCGCGGGCCGCAGCTAGGGGAAATTAGCCAGCAGGACACAGAGGCAATTGTGAACTCCACAAATTCTGAGCTATCTAGCTACGGTGCAGTGTCCGGGTCAATTCACCGCGCCGCAGGATCTGAGCTGTTGGTCGCCTACCGTCTGCTGAATGGAGTTGCCGTGGGAGAAGCGAAAATCACGCCTGGATTTAACTTGCCTGCTGCTTGGGTGATCCATACGGTCTGCCCAACCTGGACTGATGGGCAAGCAGGGGGAAGAGGCGTTGCTCGCTCAGTGCTACCGAAGCTGCCTGGAGTTGTCGGCAGCAAAGGGGCTTCACTCAATCGCATTTCCGGCACTGGGCACGGGCGGACGAGGGTTTCCTAGCAATCGTGCTGCTCGCATTGCCTTTGAAACTGTCAGCCAATTTTTGCTCAACCATACTGCAATCGGTACCATTCGATTTGTCTGCTATGACCAAGCAACTCTGCAATGCTACAAGGCAGAATTTGAGCGAGTTACAGACTGGTAATGCCTCAGCTCAGCTATTTTCAGCTATCATGCTTGCGTTGAAGTTTAAACTATGGCTGCAATGTACAAACTCTATGATTTTCGTCCTTCAGGAAATGGTTACAAAGTTAGGCTGCTGCTCACACAGCTCGGAATTTCCTATGAATATATTGAGAAAGATATTCTGCAACAGGAAACGCGCAGGCCTGATTTTTTGGCAATTAACCCCAACGGGCGGATTCCAGTGCTGGAGCTAGAGCCAGGGCTGTACTTATCTGAGTCGAACGCGATCTTAATCTATCTGAGCGAAGGCACCACCTACCTGCCGCAAGATCGACTAGAGCGTGCCTACGTAATGCAGTGGCTATTTTTTGAGCAGTACAGCCACGAACCCTACATTGCCACTTCGCGGTTTTTGTTGCACTACAAAGCCAGAGATCAACCTGAGCAATACCAAGCAATCATTGAGCAGAAGCGCGATCCGGGCTATGCGGCTTTGGCTGTGCTGGAGCAGCAGCTGAGCGAGCATCCATTTCTGGTGGGCAACCAATACAGCATTGCCGATATTGCGCTCTATGCCTACACGCATGTTGCTGATGAAGGCGGATTTGATTTGACGCGCTTTCCGGCAGTTCTGGCTTGGCTGGCGCGGGTTGCAGCTCAGCCCAACCACTTAAAAATCACGCAGGCATATGCTCAGAAGTAGCTAAATCATTACAAGTCTCTCCAATGATAGAGTTTAACTATGTCTAGATCTGACTAGAGCCTAACTGGAGAAAGATAGTTTTACCAGAGGCAACCTGCTAGGCTGAGAGAATAATCACCGCAGGGTTATTTCGATGAACCAGCCAATGAATCAGCAGGTGATTTTGATTACGGGTGCTTCAGCCGGAATTGGTGCAGCTTTGCCAGAGCTGCTTGCTCACAAATACCCAGGCATCCGGCTAATACTGGCCGCTCGGAGTCTGGATAGCTTAAACGCTGTGGCCGAGACTTGTCGCCAAGCTGGGGCTGAAGTTTGTGTCGTCCCTACCGACATGGCTCAGACCGATCAGGTGAAGGCGCTGGCTCAAAAGACGCTCGACCAGTTTGGCCGAATTGATGCGCTGGTGAACAATGCGGGCTACGGCCAAATGGGGCCGATTGAGTCGGTCTCAACTGAGCTAGTGCGACAGCAGTTTGAGGTGAACTTGCTGGGCGTAATTACGCTAATTCAGGCTGTGATTCCAGTCATGCGGCAGCAGGGCGGTGGCCGAATTGTGAACGTCAGCTCGATTGGCGGGCGAGTGGCCTTTCCACTAGGCGGACTCTACAGCACCTCAAAGTTTGCGCTAGAAGGGTTGAGCGATGCGCTGCGGATGGAGCTAGAGCCGTTTAATATTGCGGTGAGCGTGATTGAGCCGGGGCCTGTTAAAACCAACTTTTTTGATCGTGCTAATCAGCAGATGCAGCAAGCGGTGGATGACCCGACCCAATCGCCCTATAGTCCTGCATTAACTCAAATGGATGACCTGAATCACCGTCTGCTGAAAATGGCTTGGACCCCAGAGCAGGTGGCTGAGGTGATCGTCAAAGCTTTGAGTGACCGCAAGCCTAAGCCGCGCTACGTGGCCGCGACGGGGGGTGACATTATGCTGGCGCTGATGACGAAATTGCTGCCGACTCGGCTGGTCGATCGGTTCTGGCAGCGGTTTTATGGAATTGATCGGATCAGGCCACAGAAGCAAAGCTAGCTTGGGATCAGCAGGCTCCGAAGTCCGGATGACCTGCTGATCAATGGGCAGACAGATCCAGAAGTGGTGCGTCCCGGCTTGCGATTGCAGGCTGAGCGTCCCGTGATGGCGATTTTCGACAATGCGGCGCGTGACATTTAGCCCCAAGCCCGAGCCTTTGCCTACTGCCTTCGTGGCAAAAAACGGCTCGAAAACTCGCGATACCAATTGCATCAATGGCATTTCTGGGCAGTCGCTCAGGCGCGTGATGCCCATGCTGCCCTCCACTAACACAAAAAAGCCGCGCGGCGGGTCGCCCTCTCGCACCAATAGCTCACCCCGACTAAGGTGAATCTCACTGACCTGCTCACCGATCCAGTCGAGCCTTGAGGCGGGCAGTAAGCGAAACAGTTCCAGTTTCAGCAGATCCTCAACACACAGCATCAGCGACTCCCAGACTCAGCGATTTTCTAGAACCCAACTCTGGAATACTGGTTTAGGCAAAATTTGCAGGCGCGTTTGTTCAAGACATTGCCTGCCTGAAAAAGATTCAAGCCAAATCCAGCCAGATTCTCTATCCTAGACAGGCGTTCAGATTAGTCGGGAGAAGCGATGACCCTGCTGAGATCATTCAAAGATTTTTCTGTCTCAGCCGTGATTGCGGGCTTTGTGACGGTGCTGGTGGGCTTTACTAGCTCGGCGGTGATTGTGTTTCAGGCCGCGCAGGCGCTCAACGCCTCTGATGCCGAGATTGCCTCCTGGATGTGGGCGCTGGGTCTGGGCATGGGCATCACCTGCATTGGGCTGTCGCTGCGCTATCGAGTCCCAGTGGTCACGGCTTGGTCTACGCCCGGTGCGGCAATGCTGATTACTGCGGCGGCAGGTGTGCCGCTACCAGAGGCGATTGGCGCATTTTTGTGCTCAGGGCTGCTGATCACGCTCTGCGGATTTACCGGCTGGTTTGAGCGGGCGATGAGCCAAATTCCGCTGCCGATTGCTTCGGCAATGCTGGCGGGCGTGCTGCTGCGGTTTGGACTAGATCTGTTCACGGCAATGAAAACGCAGTTTGTCCTGGTTTTCGCGATGTTCATCACCTATTTGTTAATGCGGCGCGTTCTACCGCGTTACGCCGTTATATCTGCTTTGGTGATTGGAATTCTAATTGCCGCAGCGCAAGGACTGCTGAATTGGAACGGTGTGAGTCTACAGTTCGCCCAGCCTGTCTTCACAGCCCCGCAGTTTTCGCTGGCGGCGTTGGTGGGCGTGGCGCTGCCGCTGTTTGTGGTGACAATGGCTTCGCAAAACGTGCCCGGTGTTGCCGTGCTGCGGGCTGCGGGGTACGATGCGCCGATTTCACCGCTGATTGGATGGACGGGCGCAGCAACCGTGGTTTTGGCACCGTTTGGCGGCTTTGCGCTGAATCTGGCGGCGATTACGGCGGCTATCTGCATGGGACGAGAAGCCCACGAAGATCCCAATAAGCGTTATGTGGCGGCGGTGGCGGCAGGTGTTTTTTATCTGTCCATCGGGCTGTTTGGGGCAACGGTGACGGCAGTCTTCGCGGCTTTCCCAAAAGAGCTGGTGAGCGCAATTGCAGGTCTGGCGCTGCTGGGCACGATTGGTAACGGGCTGTCAGTGGCTGTATCTCAGGAAGCAGAGCGAGAGCCAGCGCTGATCACGTTTTTGGTGACGGCTTCTGGCGTGACGCTGTTTGGCGTTGGCGCGGCTTTTTGGGGACTGCTCGCTGGGGCGCTCGCGCTGCTGCTACGCCCTGCTAGATCGTGAGCGGAGAATAGCTTTGGAACCGCTGTGATTTCTGATGCACTTTAATTTGTCCTAGCACCAATCGATTTTGACTAGCCCCAGCACTCACCATGTGAATCATGCCTTGTTTACCGCCCTGCTCATATGTTCCTCGCAGCGTTCTGAAATCCAGGTTAATCATGTTAAGAAACCCGTATGTTCATCCTACTTGCATCTTCAACCAAGCTTGACCCAAACATAGTTCTGCTTTATGACTGGTAGCGCCGCTGAAATCGCTCATCTGTATGGTGCTGTTTACGAGAGTTGCAGCTCCGACAGAGTGTTTGCAGATTGCTGATGTCGTCAGTTCCGCCTTTCGCCAGCGGCATAATGTGATCCACCGACAGATCTTTTAAGTTCACTGAACCGCAGCTCTGGCATTGATACTGATCGCGCTGGAATACATAGTCACGCACGGTAGCCGGAATTTTGATACGTCGAGATGGCATGATGTTGGGCACTAAATCTAACTAGACTTCAGGAGTAATAGCCTGCCGAATTCCATCGAGCGAATCATCCGAGACTTCAGGTGCATCGGGGCAAAATTCGAGATACACAGCAATTCGGACTTTGCCTTTTTGCCAGTCAGGTTTTCCAGGACAGAGAATTTCGCAGGGAATGCCTTCATCTTGCAGTAGTGCAGCATGATGATGATGATCTAGAATGCCCTGCTGATGAGATTTTAAGTCTTCAATAATCCGATTGAGAAGCTGTCCTTTGACAACTGCTCTAACTCTTGAAATGAAATCTTTTACCTTAAAAGTCGCAGGCTCTAACGATAAAACAACTCCCTGATGCTCGGTCTCATGCTTCAACCGCTCAAATTTCTCTTCCATAATCAAATTGATCTCCTCAAAATTCTATTTCTTGCTCAAAGTCCCCCACTCTACAGTATGTAGATAAGGGAGACTTTAGGAGTGAGAGCAGAACCTACGCTTCAACCAACTGCATTTCAGCCTCCTCCTCAACAACTTCTGCCTCAATGACTGCCGCTTCCACAGGCAAAATCATCAGATCCTCTTTGCTAATTGTCGGGAGCTTCTGACGGTCGAGCTGCATCGTTTCCAGACAGACATTGATGCCAGAAGTCGACTGATTGTACAGCTCAATTTTTTGCTCCAGCTCAGACTGCTTCTGTCGATTGCCGCGAATTTTCTCCTCGGCTTCTTTGTCCAGAATTTGCGCCAGATAAGTCCGCGCCTGATCGTACTGCTGCAAAATCTGGTCGGCCTGTTCGCTGGCAGATTCAAGCAGATGTAGGTTTAGCGTTTGGTTGATTGTTTGGCGGAAAGTTCGCATCACGGTTTCCTTCACCTTTTGCTCAAAGTCGAGCTTTAGAAGCTGGCGGATGGCGGGTTCTGCTTCGATCATGTTTTGGTAGTCGTAGCCCCGGCAAGCCTGCTGCAAAGTTTGGCGCAATTGCCACATCGAGCAAGAGCCTTCGGTGTAAAACTCTGGCCGCTCGCGCACATAGCGGTCGCATTCGGTGCAGGCTTCATTCACCAACGCACTGCAAACCTGCTGCTCCAGCTGATTCAGCCGCACCTCCAGACCGCTGTCATGCCCCAGCAGGCGATAGAGATGGCGGTAATAGTCCTGCTGCCGCACCTGATCGCGCAGATGCTGAAAGAAATTGGCCACTAGCTCCCGCGAGGCATCTACCAACACGGCTTCCAGACCATCTGCCAAATAGTAAAAGGCTTCGGCCAGAATCGCCAGCAGGGGCACCACCGAATGGCGCTTGTGGCTTGCCTGAGCGCGTTCGTGAATTTCGCCTACTGAGAAAGTATTCAGCAGCTCATCCAGACGGCTGACCATACGGGCTTTCAGCTTCAAAAAGCTAGCCTCCAGCACTTTGTTACTATTGCTGGCCACGGCTCGATTCACCGTCTGCTCAATATCCTGCCGGAACTGATCGCCCACCTGCTTGAGCTCTTTGCTAAGCTGTCGCAGCTCCTGCTCTTTCAGCGTCGCAATATCCTGCGGCTGGCTGCTGAGCTCCTGCCATGCGGCCACGTAGCTCTGCTTGAGGCTGATGCAAAGCGGCTGCAAGTCGTCCGCCAGATTGGCCAGCAGCAGCGGGCGTTTCTCTTCGGTGAGGTAGCGGGTGATGGCGCTGCGGAAGGTTTCGATGCCGCTATCTTGGATTAGCTGCTCAA
Source organism: Pegethrix bostrychoides GSE-TBD4-15B (assembly GCA_019359155.1). Taxonomy (GTDB): domain Bacteria; phylum Cyanobacteriota; class Cyanobacteriia; order Elainellales; family Elainellaceae; genus Elainella; species Elainella bostrychoides. The sequence continues at coordinate 106,876 of JAHHHV010000066.1, read as the reverse complement.
TCAGCGGATCGCCCGCTTCGCCCAAAATTCGCAGATAGTTTTCGATTGGCGACTCGTAGCTTTTGACATCAATCCGAAAGCGGTCGGCGGGCAGCTTGCCGGAGTTCGCGCAGTAGCGATTAAACTCATTCACAAACTGCGGTGACTCTGAGCTGCTGGTCAGATCCGCCAGCCCAAACTGACCGCTCTGATCCTGACGGATCTGACTGCCGTAAAAGCCCAGCAGACCGCTGGTTTTGTAAACCCGGCTAGAGTCACGGAACTGCTCTTGAATCAGGCGTTCTAGCCGCTGCCGCAGCTGAGCGTTGTACCAGGTTTCATCAACGCGATTGAAGACATAAAACACCCGATCACGAATGCTGGGATTGCCTTTGGTTTTCTCTAAAAGCTCGGTTTCTTCACTGGTCATATCGCCTGCCGAGGCGGGCTTGAGCACGCAGACCACGGCTGACGTATCGGGATGCTCGATTTTGGCGTAGGTGAGTTCAGCGTCTTTCTTGACTGGCGCGTCAATTCCCGGCGTGTCCACCAAAATGTTGCCATCCTGGAGCAGCGGGTGATGACAGTAATATTCCACACGCTTCAGCACGGCGCTGTTTGCCCCCCGACGCGCATAGCCTGCGGCTTCCTGTAAGTTGCTGAAGTTAAACCGCTCCATCGAAAAGGTGTTTTGCTTCACCGTATGGATATGTTCGCGGTTGTCGATAAAGCCTGCAAGCAGAAAGTTTAGAGCGCTGGCTTGTTTAGCTAGATCTGACTTGCTCTCGCCGCCCTCAGCTTCGATAATCTGCTGGCATTTTTGCTGAAGCAGCTCAATGACTTCGGGCTGATTGATATTCACCGTGGCGCTCAGCCCCAGCCGTCCGCAGAGCAGCGTCGCCTGTTCGCGAATTTCGGCTTCGCTCATGAAGGTGAGCACAACGCGCTCTTGGTCAGGTTCGGCATAGGCAATTTGACACTCAGTGCCAGTGGCGTGACCCTCGGCACTGTAGAGCAGCTCACGCTCCAGCAGGGCGTTGATTAGCATTGATTTACCCGCACTAAACGCGCCAGCAAACACGATTTCAAAGGTAGGCGCAATCGCCTTTCGCAGCGAATTTTGAATCGCGGTACTGTCAGCGGCACGCAGCAACGGCTCCTGCTGCTGAAGCTGAAGGAGTGCATTGACCTGATTTTGTAGATTTTGGCAGGGAATTAGCATAGGGATGCAATGGCTAGAGTGATCGGGGTCAGTCCCCTTTACCTCTAGCTTGCCCCTATGAATCGGAAGAATCTGGATCACTGGACAAAGCTTTGAGATATCCTCACAGCATTGTGGTCAAGCGATGAACCTGCTCTACTTTCACTGCTCTATTTCAAGCCTATTTCAAGTTAAGCAGCCCCGACTCCTTCGCTTTAGGATCAAAGCGAATCGGCAGCTTTACGCCCCGCGCTTCAAGATCCTGCATCACCTCAATCTCAATGCGGCGAGCAACCTGCTTCAAAGCTTTAATTTTCCCCGGCTCATCGCTCGACTCATAAGCCGTTTGTTCTGCGGTAGTCATCCGAGGCTTTGCGTCAATCGGCTGATTCCAGAGATCAGCTGCCGCCGCATTCCCCAGCGGCACCGCGCCGTTTTCGCCAATCCAGGCATCGCGCGTTGCTTCGAGTATGCTGCGGCTAGGGCGGTCGATGGTTTGCACCTTAAACCAGTAGCAGCTTTGAGGCTGGCGCACCAAATGCTGCTTCAGGCTGAGCGAGACATCCCGCGAGTAGCCCACATACTGCAAAATTTTGGCCGCATCAAAAATCGCGTAGACCCCAACTTTGCCGTCAAAGGTATCCGGCATCAGCCCATCCGCATCCAGAACGGGCAGAAACTCCAGCTCCGCTAAGCTTGGGGCACTCATGAGACAACCCCAGCAATTGCAAAGCTCAGGCAGAGCAAAACGCTGCTCCAGAAATGCAGCGCCACCGCAAAAAACTTGCAGTTGCGGACGCGCTCCGGCTGGTCATGGTAGGTCAAGGCATGACGGCACAGGTTAATCGCCGCAGGCAAGCTGATAAAAACCAGCAGCAGCCAAACCGGGAAAACCTGGAGCACAACCAGCAGCCCTGCCAAGCCGAACATCCCGCCGCAGAGCCAGGGCAAGAGCTGAGCCGCCCGCTTTGTTCCCAGACGCACCACAGGCGAGCGTTTGCCAGCAGCCAAATCGTCCGCCACCTGATGAAAATGTGAGCAGAACAGAATCAAACTCGTGCTCACCCCCAGCAGCAGCGAAGCCGCTAACGCCTCGGCGGACCAAGCCTGAGTCTGGCTGTAGTAGGCAGCAGAAACAGCCAGCGGCCCAAAGCTCAAAAAGCAGAGAATTTCGCCCAGCCCCTGATAGCCTAGGCGGAACGGCGGCCCGTGATAGATGTAGCCCAAGCCGCAGCAGCCCAAAATCAAGCCCAAAATGGTGAAGTCCTGCTGCCCCCAGGCAATCGCCAGAATGCCCGCAATCCCCAGCCCCAGGCAGAGATTGCCCAGCCAGAAAATCAGCGATTTGTTGCCCGTCAGGTTGACCAGCGAGGTCGGTTCGTTGGCATCAATGCCAGTCTCTGCGTCAAACACATCATTGCTGAGGTTTTCCCAGGCCAAAATCAAAATTGCCGAGAGCAGAAACGTCAGGAAAATGCCCCAGCGCAGATGCTGCGTTTCGGCAAAGGCAATGGCGCTGCCGAGGGCAATCGGGAAAACCGCGACGCTGTACATGGGCGGCATTAGCGCGGCGAGCCAAAGGTTCTGCGGCCTGCGGCCTGCATCAGCAGTCTGGGCGGCGGGCTGGGCAGCGGCGGCGTTTGCAGCTGGAGTCACTTTGGTAGTCATGAGTGGCGGCTGGAGGTTCTAGCTGAAGTCACTGAGAAATCTCGAAAAAATCTCGAAAAAATCTCGAAAAGTCTTGAGAGCAGATCGGCAAAGGCACTGTAGAGCAAAGCACTGTAGGGCAGGAGTCCCCGTAGATAGGCGCACCCGTGATCACACAGCCCTCATTATAAAGGCCAGCCGCCGCCCGTCTCAGACTGTCGCCCGTAACGAATCATGAATCAACCCTTCCCAGACCCTGCCTCCCTTATGTCTACAATACGAAGGCTTTAACAGAATTTTTGCCCTTGTCTTGCCCACCGCATCCATCACCGCATGAAACTTCCCGCTGGCTCAACGCTGCCGCCGCTAGCGCAAACGCTGCAAATCATCGCCAACCCAACCGGATTTTTAGCAGACTGCGCTGAGCGCTACGGCGACTGCTTTACGCTGAGAGTGCTGGGGGCAGACTCGCCACCCGTCGTGTTTTTCAGCCATCCCGACGATCTTCAGGCAATTTTCACGACCTTGGCCGATCGGCTGGCGCTGGGCAAAGTCACCCATGTATTTCGACCGCTGACAGGCGACCAGTCGCTGATTATGCAGGACGGGGCGCAACATCAGCGGCAGCGGCAGCTCTTGATGCCCGCGCTGCACGGCGAGAGCCTGCGAAACTGCGGCGAGCTGATTTGCCAAATGACGCAGCAAACCTGCTGGCCAACTGGCAGGACGATTTCAGTGCAGGCACAGATGCTGGAAATTTCGCTGGACGTGATTTTGCGCGTGCTGTTTGGCCTCCAGCCCGGTCAGCGCTATTTTCAGCTCAAGGTCTTGCTGCATCGGCTGCTGGAGCGGATCAATTCGCCGCTCTACTCGGTGCAGTTTTTCCTACCGCCCTTGCAGCAAGATCTGGGGAGACTGAGCCCTTGGGGCGGCTTTCTGCGGCTGCGAGCCGAGATCGATGCGCTGATCTATGCCGAAATTCGCGAGCGCCGTGCTGCTCCCCCTGGTGAAGATATTCTGGCGATGCTGCTGGCGGCTCGCGATTTAGCAGGACAGCCGTTGAGCGATCTAGAGCTGCGCGATCAGCTGATGACGCTGCTGCTGCTGGGGCATGAAACCACTGCTTCCGGCCTGAGCTGGGTGTTTTACTGGCTGCATCGCCATCCCGAAATTTTGGCGCGGCTTCAGGCTGAGCTAGAAAGCGCCGATCCGAGTCCTGCGGCGCTGGCTCAGTTGCCCTACCTGAGCGCCGTCTGCAAAGAAGCGCTGCGGATCTATCCGATAGCGCTAATTGCTCAACCGCGCTGCGTCAAGCAGTCCCTGACGCTGGCGGGCTACGAGTTTGATCCCGGCGCGGTGCTGATTCCCTGTATCTATCTGGCGCATCGACGGCCAGAGGCTTACCCCGATCCGCAGCAGTTCCGGCCTGAGCGCTTTTTGGAGGCCAAGTCGCCCTACGAATATCTGCCGTTTGGCGGGGGCAGTCGCAGCTGTATCGGCATGGCGCTGGCGCTGTTTGAGATGAAGCTGATTTTGGCCAGCCTGCTGCGGCAGTACGAGTTTTGCCCGACTCAGCCGCCGCCGCCCCTGAGTCGCCCTGCTCGTCGCGGCATTACCTTTGTGCCACCAGGAGATCTGAAGCTGCGGGTCATGGGGCAGCGCAGAGCCACAGGTCGCTTAGCAAAATCGGCGGGTTAAAGTATGTTAGGAATAGCTAATTTTCAGCGTTCAGGCTGCATTTTGAATCTGAACTCTAACGGCTGAACTGTTCAGGAATTTTTAAAGTTCAATGCTTTGTCAATCACCTTTTAGCCAGCTTAACTCGTCGCAAGATTGTAAAAAACTATATCAATTTCTTGAGTTCTGTAAAGAACAGGCTGTTCTATCAGGTCAGACCAAGATTGCCAGCGTTGCGTTAGAAACTGCGGCGATTGATCCGCTGACGGTGCTGCACAGATTTGCGGCTGGACAGGTGCATTTTTATTTTGAAAACCGTGATGGTGGCGCAGCAGTTGCGGCTTTTGATCCAATCATCTCCAGCGAAATTAGTGGCGCTGAGCGCTTTGTGGAGGCACAGCGCTTCACCCAAGACTGCTTTGCCCGCCTGCTGTTCAATCTGCCTGCCCAGAGCTGGGAGCAAACCAGGGATCAGAATTGGGCTGCCCCCTGCATTTTCAGCAGCTTCAGCTTTTTTGATCAGGCGGGCAGCGCTGCTCCCTTTGCGCCTGCTACGCTATTTTTGCCGCGCTGGCAGATTGCTCGTCAGCAAAATTCAGGGCGGGTTACGGTTAATTGGCCCATTGATGCAGTGGCTAAAATTAGCGAAATTACCCAGACAATTTGGCAGCAAATCCAAACTATTCAGCGGCTCTCTGCCGAGCATTTCTATTTAGTTGAATCACAGCTGAGCCAGCTGAATCGCTGGACAATTATTGATAATCATCCCTTTCAAACAGGGGTGATTTCGGCCTTAGCCTCCATTCAAAATCGCGCTTACAAAAAGCTGGTTTTGGCTCATGCCATTGATGTCTATGCCGAGCTGCCGTTTCAGGGCTGTCAGTCACTGCATCATCTGCGTCAGCTGCACCCAGACTGCGCCGTGTTTTCCGTCAGCAATGGTCGTCAGAGCTTTATTGGAGCTAGCCCCGAACGGTTGCTCAGCATTCGCCAGCGCCATTTAATTACCGACGCGCTGGCTGGCTCGGCCTCACGCGGACGCACGGTGAGCGAAGATCGTCGGCTAGCCTCACGCCTGCTCCAGAACGCCAAAGAGCAGCATGAGCATCGATTGGTGGTCGAGTTTATTGCTCAGGAGCTGCTGGAGTTGGGACTGCATCCCAGTTATGCCAGCCGCCCTAGCCTGCGGCAGCTAGCGAATATCCAGCATCTGCATACGCCGATCCAAACGCAGTTGCCCCCAGATCTGCACCCCATGCAACTCGTCGCCGCGCTGCACCCCACGCCTGCGGTGGCCGGAATGCCGCGCCAAACCGCCTGCGAGCAAATTCTGCGCTACGAGCCGTTTGACCGCTCGCTCTATGCCGCGCCGCTGGGCTGGCTGGATGCTGAGGGCAACGCTGAATTTATTGTTGGAATTCGCTCTGCTTTGCTAGATGGCCATCACGCAAGGCTGTATGCCGGAGCTGGAATCGTGGCGGGCTCTGACCCAGAACGCGAATTCGCCGAAGTGAAATTAAAGCTGCAAGCGCTGCTGCGGGGCTTGGTTTAGCGTTGTCCAGCCCTAGAGCAGCAGGATGATCACCATTGCCCCAATTCCCAGCAAAATTACCGCGCCTGCGCTCAGCTCATTTCTAGACCAGAGGCTGACATCACGAGTCGGGTCACGAGTTAGGTCACGAGCCAGGTCACGAGCTAGAGCACGAGTCGGGTCAAGCCAGCGCGTTTGCTGCCGATAAATTACAACCGCCAGCAGCAGCAGCAGCCCCCCCAGCCCGATTAAGCTGAGGCTAATTGCGTGAGCCAACCTCAGGTTGACGAGCGGATTATTTTGTGGGAAACCTCGGTTTACGGCTGTCAGAATTTGATCGAGCGCGATACCGATGCCAATCAGCGACAGGCAGTTTTGGATCCAGCTCAGCAGCGTCCGTTCCGCCGCAGCTCGGTTGCGCTCGCGGGCGAGTTCGGTGGTGTCGTTGGTGGGAGGGGGCGGCTGAATAGAGGGCATAGCGCAGAGACTAGAGACTCAAGAGCCTAAGCAAGAACGCTGATCAAAATCCAGGTGAAGGCAAAGATGCCGATGCCGATCAGGCCAACTGCCACTTTGAGTCCCAGCGAAGTCCGGGGGCGGTACAGGTAGTTGACCGCGTGCTGGATGTAGCGCAGCTCTTGCCGATGCTCAATCACAGCCTGCACCATCGCGTAGGTTCCCAGTGCAATAAAAGCCAGCCCCAAAACGCGAGACAGCACTAGCGGACTCTGGGCTGACTTATTCTGAGCGATCAGCACAGCGCTAACGATGCTGTTGATGCCAAAGCCAAAGCTAATCAACGCTAAGCAAGTGCGGATCCAAGCCATCAGCGTGCGTTCAGCCGCAGCCCGGTTGCGCTCACGGGCGAGTTCGGCCTGCATGTTGTAGGATTTTGGCAGATCTTCCGTCACTTTTGCTGGCCTCCACTCCTGGCTTCCACTCCTGGCCTCCACTCCTGGCCTTCTGGTTCACCCCTGAAAATTCATTAAACGCCGTTTTGGGCTGCCTGACTAGCGCAGAGACAACAAGAGCGCGACTCGAAGACGCTTCCCTATCTCTCCCGACCCGACCGAGCCGCAATACCCGCAATAATATAGAGACTGCTGTTTGCCATGCGAGGGGTTGGAGATGCCGACTGAATTTGAGACGGCCATTCCGGTCGAAAAGATCTGCTACAACGACCAGGGGCTAGTGCCCGCTATCGTTCAAGACTATCTAGACGGCACGGTGCTGATGCTGGCCTGGATGAATCAAGCCTCGCTGCAAAAAACGTTAGAGACGGGCGAAACCTGGTTCTGGAGCCGCTCTAGACAGGAATATTGGCATAAGGGCGCAACCTCAGGGCATTTGCAGCAGGTGAAGTCAATCCGCTATGACTGCGACAGCGACGCAATTTTGGTCACCGTCGAGCAGATCGGCGATTTAGCCTGCCATACGGGCGAGCGCAGCTGCTTCCACCAGATCGATGGCAGCATTCAGCCGCCGCCTGCCGACACGCTCTCTCAGGTGTTTGGCATCATCTGCGACCGTCGCGATCATCCCCATCCAGACTCTTACACCTGCAAGCTGTTGGCGGGCGGCGACAACAAGATTCTCAAGAAAATTGGCGAAGAGTCTGCCGAAGTGGTGATGGCCTGCAAAGACGACGACCCGGATGCGATTGCCGGAGAAGCTGCCGACTTGATCTATCATCTGCTGGTGGCGCTGGCGCATCACAATGTCGATGTCAAATCCGTCTACCGCAAGCTGCAAGACCGCCGTCGCTAGAGAGATCTCCCCATGACTCAGCCTCAAGCTAAACCTCAAGCTAAATCTCAAGCTAAACCTCTACCCGCCCAGTTTGTGATTCGGCTGGGGCGCTGGGTCTGGTTAACCCTCTGGCATGTGATGATGTCGCAGATGGCTCCCCGCAGCCAGTCCGGCGAATATCTGCGGCCTGAGAGCCAGTTTCGCGGCGCAGAAATTTTGCCAGAGGCAGGACGCTATCGTCTGCTGGTCGGGCTGGGCTGTCCCTGGGCGCATCGAACGCTGATCGTGCGGGCAGTCAAGGGGCTGGAGTCCGCAATCTCGGTGGCGGTGGTGCGACCCTCACCAGAAGCAGGCGGCTGGGTGTTTGAACAGCCAGAGCTGGGCTGTCAGACAGTGCGCCAACTCTATGAGCTAGCTCAGCCCGGATATACGGGGCGCTGCACAGTGCCAATTCTGTGGGACAGCGTAGAGAACAAGATTGTCAACAATGAAAGCTCAGAAATTATTGTGATTCTGAACGCAGCATTTAACACAATCGCTGAACATCCAGAAATAGATCTCTATCCAGAATTGCTCCGCCCAGAGATTGATAGTTGGAATCAGAAAGTTTATGATGCGGTAAACAACGGTGTATACCGCTGCGGATTTGCCCAAACTCAGTCAGCCTACGAGCAAGCCTGCAAAGCGCTGTTTGCGACCCTCGACGAAATTGAGGTGACGCTGCAAGCTCAGCGGTTTCTCTGCGGTAGCCAGCTAACGCTAGCTGATGTGCGGTTGTTTACAACCCTGTTTCGGTTTGATTTGGTTTACTACAGTTTGTTTAAATGCAATCTGCGCCGGATTCAAGACTACCCGCAGCTGAGCGGCTACCTGCGCGATATTTACCAAATCTCCAGCATTGCCACAACCTGCGATCTCGAAGCCGTGAAGCGAGACTACTACGGCAATCTGTTTCCGCTGAATCCTGGCGGGCTGATTCCGCTAGGGCCAGCGCTGGATCTCTGGCAGCCCCACAGCCGCACTGCACTCTAGCAGAAACCTATTATGTCAAGATCCAGCCATCAAGAAACCAAGTAACTCGGCTACTAGCAGCCACTTCAGTCAAGCCAACTTCAGTCAAGCCAACTTCAGCCAAATGGCGGTTTCGGGGGGCTGGATACCCATGCGTAATTTAAGGAAGCATGCTTTAATTTCCCGTAGTTTCCAAAAGCCTTGATATAAAACCCTAAGGGAATTTAGGATGCAGATTTTGCTGGTCGAGGATGATCAACCGACCAGTGCAGTGCTAACCGCTAGTCTTAGAGCACAGCACTATCAGGTCAGTACGGTAATAGACGGGCAAGCCGGACTGGATTTGGCTCGGCAGCTCGACTATGACTTGATCATCCTAGACGTGGAGCTGCCTAAACTTGACGGCATCTGCCTCTGTCAAGCACTGCGGGATTACGGTAACGCTACGCCAGTCCTGCTGCTCACTGCCAGAGAGAGCGCCACCGACCGAATTCTGGGGCTGGATGCTGGAGCCGACGACTACGTGATCAAGCCGTTTGATCTGGCCGAGCTGTTGGCGAGAGTGCGGGCGCTGCTGCGGCGAGGCAAGGGCTTGATCACGCCGCAAGTCACCTGGGAAAATCTTTGCCTCGACTCAGCCTGCCGCGAGGTGCGAGCCGACGGGATAGTTCTACACCTGACCCCCAAAGAGTACGGACTGCTAGAGCTGTTTTTATCAACCCCCAACCGCGTCTTCAGCCGCAGCGCTATTCTCGATCGGCTCTGGAATCCCGCAGAGTCGCCGGGGGAAGAAACCGTCAGCACTCACATTAAATGCCTGCGCCAAAAGCTGGAAGCTGCAGGCGTTGCTAATCCCATCAAGACAGTCCACGGCATGGGCTATCGGCTGCGTCCCGCCGAGTCTAGCTCTAAGCAGCTAATAGCCCAGACGAATCCCCAGAAATCGCAGCAGGTCGGAGCACAGCAGGCGCCAGCGCCAGCCGGGGATTCGCCAACTCAAACAGCAGTTCTGGCAGAGCCACCTATTGCCGATCAGCCAGCCGATCAGCTACCTGCCAACCCCCTCCCTGAAGCCACCGCCTCCAAGAGTATCGATCCAGAGCAGGCGGCTCAGGCACTGGCAATTACGCGGCGAGTTTGGCAGCAGTCAGCCGATCAGATGCTTGCCCAAGTCGAGCAGATTGAGCAGGCGGTGGAGCTGCTGTTGGGGGATGGCTGTACAGCTGAGCTACGGCAGCAGGCTGCTCAGACGGCGCATAAGCTGGCAGGCTCGCTCGGTATTTTTGGGCTGCATGCCGGATCAAGCTGGGCGAAACAGATCGAAGACTGGCTACAGCCGCAGATTTTGCTAGACGATCTTCAGAAGGCTCAGCTCCAGGGCTGGGTGCAGGCACTCTCCGCCAGTCTGCCCAAGTTTTTTTCGCCTGCGTCGCCGCTCGCCCGGCAAACCTCTCCGATTCCCCAAACGCCTGATCAACCGCTGATTCTGGCGATTTTGACGGATGGTGACCTAGCTGAGCAGCTCACCGGTCTGGCGCTCAGAGCCGGACTGCGGTTCGAAACCGCCACAGCTCGAACCGCTCAGGCTCGACTCGTCCAGATGCGCCCGGACGTGATTTTGCTGGATCTAGACTGGAGACTGCCCAATCAAGGCAGAGCGCTCCTCGATCACTTGGCTCAGTCCAGTACACCGCAGCCCCTGATTGCCCTAAGCGCGCAAGAGACGCTGCAAAACCGACTGGCTGTGGCTGAGGTCGGCGGCGTTTTTCTGCAAAGACCCGCGTCAGTTTTTGATCTCTTTCATGCCATCATGCATGTTTTGGGAACGCGGCAGCCTGCCCCTAGTCGCGTCATGGTGGTGGATGATGACCCGGCAATTTTGACCTGGCTCAGCAGCCGACTTCAACCCCTAGAGATTCAGGTGACTGGACTCAGCGATCCGCAGCAGTTCTGGCAGCAGTTGGCACAGCTCAGCGATCAAGATAGCCCTGCCGATTTGCTAATTCTCGATCTTGAAATGCCCGTCTTAACCGGCTGGCAGCTCACTCAAATGGTGCGAAGCGACCTGCAATGGCAGCACCTACCAATCTTGATGCTGTCCAATCACGGCAGCCCCGACCAAATTGATCGAGCCTTTCAGGCCGGAGCAGACGACTATTTTCACAAGTCTAGCCTCAGCCAATCAGATGGCAATGCGCTAATCGAACGGATTTTGCGACGGCTGAAGCGAGCGGGGCAGTCTTTTGGCCAAGGTGCGGCCAGTTCTAGTGCGGCCAGTTCTAGTGCATTGAAATCTCAGCGGCAGCAGCAGCAAAAGCAGCAGCAGGACATATGTGGATAAGGAACCGCCGATTCAGCCGACTCCTGCCAAGCTGGCGGCGTAGCGGTCTTGGGGCGGCACTGCTGCTGCTGCTCGCTGTAGGCGTTTCCTCCTACAACAGCCTTCGAGAGCTGGTGCTCAACCGCCAAAAGCTGGAGCACAGCTATCAGGTTCTTCGCAAGCTTGATCGAGTCGAAAGCGGCATCAAGGATTCAGAGCTAGGTCGGCGCGGCTATTTAGTGCAGCAAGATGAAGATTTTCTGCTGATGTTTCGTTCTGGACTCCAGACGGCTGACGTAGCGCTCGACGAGCTGCAAACTCTGACGGGCGACGAGCCTAACCAGCAGCAGCGGATTCAAGCCGTCAGACTGCTGGTGAATCAACGCTTCAGCGCGCTGCGGCAGTCGGTTGGCATTCAGCGCAACTTTCCCAAAGAGCAGCAGACCCAAGCTGAGCTGACGCTACAAGGCCAGCAGGCTCAATACCAAATCCAGGTGCTGTTGAGCCAAATGAGCCACCACGAGCAGAGCCTGTTGCAGCAGCGCTCCACCCAGATGACAAATAGCCTGCAAGCTACCAAGCTGATCAGCTTGGTGGGCTACGGGCTGAGCTTTGGCCTGATTGTCTGGGTGTTTTACCTGCTCGAAGCCGAGATCCGGCAGCGGCGCGCCGCAGAGCAAACCAGCCGCCAATCCGTGACCGAAACCGCCGATCTCTACAACAACGCGCCCTGTGGCTACCATTCGCTAGATCGTCAGGGGCGATTTGTCCAAATCAACGATACCGAGCTGAACTGGCTAGGCTACGAGCGCTCTGAGCTGCTGGGACAGCCAGTTGTGAAGCTGCTGAGCGCCTCAAGTCAGGGAGTGTTTCAAGCCCTATTTCCCAAGTTCGTCCAGCAGGGGCAGCTCAAAAACCTGGAGCTGGAGCTGCGGCGCAAAGACGGCTCGATGCTGCCCGTCAGCCTTAGCTCTACGGCGATTCGGGATGCGGCGGGCAGGTTCATCATGAGCCGCTCTTCGCTGTTTGACATCAGTGAGCTGAAGCAGACAGAGGCGGCACTGCGGATGAGCGAAGCCACCTTCCGCTCGCTGAGCGAGTTTGCGCCAATCGGCATCTTTATGACTAATGCGGTCGGGCAGATGGTCTACAGCAACGCCCAGGCGCAAAAGATTGGCGGCTATTCGCTGGCTCAGTCGCTGGGCTTTGGCTGGACGCAGTTTATCCATCCCGACGATCTACGCTGGATCATGGAGCAATGGCGCGAGCAGGGAGCGCAAGCTAGCAGCACCTACAACGACGTGCGCTATCTGCATCAGGACGGCACAATTCGCTACGGCTGCGTTCGGACTGCCCCGATTTTGAGCGCCGAGGCTACTCCAGTCGCCTATGTGGGCACCGTCGAAGATATCACCGAGAGTCGCGCCATGGCTCAGATCAAGTCTGAGTTTGTCTCCACGGTTAGCCATGAGCTGCGGACGCCCCTGACGGCAATTCGGGGGTCGCTGGGGCTGTTAGCGGGCGGAGTCTATGATCAAAAGCCCGAAAAAGGGCGGCGGATGTTGCAGGTGGCGGCAGAGCAAACCGATCGACTGGTGCGGCTGATCAACGACATTCTGGACTTCCAGCGGCTAGAGTCAGGCAAAATTACGCTGACGATGCAGAGCTGCGATGCCGCAGCCTTGATCCAGCAGGCGGTTGAGGCGATGCGTCCGAGCGCTGAAGCCGAGCAGATCCAAATTTGCGTTGCTCTCACTCCGATCCAGGTCTGGGTGCATCCCGACTCAATTTTGCAAACGCTCACCAACTTGATTAGCAACGCTATTAAGTTTTCTGATCCCGGCAAAACAATTTGCGTCTCCGTCCAGCCTCACTCTCTTGAGCTTGATTCAGCCAAGCTGCGGCCAAGCTGCGGCTGCCATGAAGGCGGTTGCCATGAACCAGATACGCCAATTCCCAGCCCGCCTGCTGACTATGCTTTGTTCATGGTTCAAGATGAAGGGCGCGGTATTCCGGCAGAGCTGCTGGAAAAAGTGTTTGACCAGTTTCAGCAGGTTGATGCCTCCGACTCGCGGCTCAAGGGCGGTACAGGTCTAGGGCTAGCCATCTGCCGCAAAATTGTTGAGCAGCAGGGTGGCCAAATTTGGGCTGAGAGTCTGCTGGGGCAGGGCAGCGTTTTCTGCTTTACTGTACCGCTTCAGCCTACTGACTCGCCTGCTCAGCCGCCGAGCTGTTCATTCGCTGAGGCATCTCCCGTAGATCCACTCATGCTGTCCCGGCCAGCGCCCATCTCCATCCGATAGCCAAACAGCCCAACCGCCTCAAAATCTCCCAGGCGCTGGTTAATGTAAACGTTTGTAACTTCAAAAAATCTTCATTTTTGGGCGATATATATAAGTACATTCACGGGTCACTTTAAGGTTGAGGAACATAGAGGGGTAGTTCGTGAGCGATCTGTTGTTTGAGTGAAGGAGTTCGAGCCATGCAAGCATGGTAAGTATTTCTGGAAGTTGAGCAGTCAGGTTTGCACTACCCCCTTTTTCACCCGATACTGGATCAGCTAACCCAATCAGCGCCCATCAGCCAATCCTGTGCGAGCAGTTTGATTAAGCAGCGTCGGTTCATGCGCTTGCCGATGGTCAGGCTAGGATCAAGAGGGAGTTATTGTATTGTGACGCAACGCCTTGTGCTAGTCATCGAGGATGACGAGCCGGTTCGCGAGATTATTTGCAGCTGTTTTGAAGATATTGCGGGTTGGCAGGTGGCTGCTGCTAGCTCTGGACAGGCCGGGTTAGAGCTAGCCGAAAGCATTTGCCCTGATGCCATTGTTCTCGATTTGATGATGCCTGCAATGGATGGACTGATGTTTTTGCAGCATCTCCGAGCTAGCGCCACTCGCTCTGCCACAGATCAAGCTGTTGTCTTACTGACCGCCAAGGTCGATCTGATCCCCTCTCGCGACCTGACGGCGCTGGGTGTCAAAGGACTGATTGCCAAACCGTTTGATCCAATGCTGCTGACGCACCAAGTTGCTCAACTGCTAGGCTGGGACTAATGCGTTGGATGCGTTGGAGAGCGCTGGAGCAAGCATAATCTATGCAATACAGTGTATATATCGTGTGCTGTATACAACATGATGTATACAGCCTAATTAATCAGGCTGGGATAAAATTATAGTCTTGCTAAAAACAGCCGAGTGAACGGTGAAGACCTGAAGAGTTAGATAAACTTCAAGAAAACCTCAGAACTTCGCTCTAAGCTGAGAATGACCGTAAGTAAAGACTTTGGATATGGCCACTATCTTGGTGATTGAGGAAAACGCTGATTTTCGCGCTTCTTTGATTGATTGGCTCACCTTAAAGAACTTTTCCGTACTCTGGGCAACCGATGGAGTGGCCGGACTGCGGTTGGTTGAGCAGCGCCAGCCGGATTTGGTGCTCTGCAACCTGAAGTTACATAAGATTGACGGCCTTAACGTCCTCAGAGCCATCCGCTACAATCCGCTCACCTCTCAAACGCCAGTGCTGCTGATTGGCTCTAGCAATCCCTACGAACTTTACGAGCAGTCCCAGCAGCTTCAGCCCAATGGCTATCTCGAAATTGCCAAGATCTGGAGCCAGCTCGTCTATGCAATCAAAACCTGCCTGAGCTAAAACCATGAAAAAGATCCTGCTCATCGAAGCCGACTTGGCGCTGCAAGACTACCTAGTGCTCCGGCTCTCCTCCAAACAGGTACGAGTCCTAACAACCGCCAGTGAGAGAGCCGGACTTAAGCTAGCTAGAGCCGAACAGCCGGATCTGATTATCTGCGGACTAAACTTGCCTCAGCTCAACGGACTCAACGTCTTAAAGGCAATCCGCACCGATCCTACCCTCAAGGATCTGGCTTTTTTGCTGCTCAGCCACCGCAGCAGCCGCACCTTCTTCGACCGGGCTGAATCGCTGCGAGCCACTGGATATATTGAAAAAACTCAGCTTTGGAAACAGCTACCGCAACAAGTCTCTGCCTGCCTCGCATAAGGTCAATGCAGCTAGGTTAGCTCATCTTTTTCGAGGCTGCTTGAAACCCCTGCTCTTGAAAGCCCTGCTGACAGACTAGCAAATATATTCTGCTGGTATATTCATCTGGTCAGTCTGGTATATGTTCTCTACCTAATTCTCTAGGTATCTAATTCTCTAGATATCTTTCTCTAAATATTTGTTCAGCTCAAGCTTTTTCCATCCAGTCGAATACCTGATCAAGCTGTTCGATGGTAATTAGGCCATATTGCCACAGCACCATCGGCAGCAGATTGTCAGGAAGCGGGGCAGACTGCTCTTGCTGACGCAAGCCCATATTGATGGCGCTAGTAGGAATCGACAGGTCATGCTCTAGAAATTTGACGAGTCGCTGCTGGAGTGTTGGCTGGGAAGTCGGTTGGGAAGTCGGTTGAATTACGGTCTGGAGCGTCGGTTGCATAAGGGAAATCACCATACCCGGCGAACTGCCGGTTGTTTTGCCAGTCATCTTGGAACCAGTCATCTTGGGAGCTGTCTTGCGAGTGTCCTGTCAGTTATACCGCTAAATCGCTAAATTGCTGCCCGAATTGATCCGATTTAACCTAAATTTGATGCGATTCATGCATCTGCCAATCATCTCTGCGAGTCTAAGCGCTCCTGAGTAGAAAACCCATGACGGAGATCACGGAATCTGGTGAGTTGGGGGATGGCTCACTCCGAGAAAACCGCATGACGACAGAGTGTATCACGGGGTTAGTACGGTGAACAGCCTTTTTTTACTTCTTAAGAAAAATTTTGGTTTGGCTTGGCGCAGCGCTAGACTCTAGCGCTAAAGTCCAGAGCTACGCACCCGGCGCACAATCCGATCGAAGTACCAGTTTAGCCCCGGCGCAATCAGGCTATGTAATTTTGCTAGCACGCTCATCTCCTGCCCCGGCGCAATCACAAACGCCTTTTGCTCAATGCCTTTGACAATTGCAGCAGCCATGTCTTCGGCGCTCCACATTTGAGCTGTGGCCGTAATCTGCTTGGTTTCAGGAGGCTTGGTGCGGTTTTCGGCCTCCAGCTGCGGCGTGTCGGTATCGGCAGGGTAGACAATCGACAGGCCAATATCCCACACCTTCAACTCGCCCCGCAGCGACTCGGCCAAGCCGCGCACCGCAAACTTGCTGGGGCTGTAAGGCGTATAGCCATAGATGCCGATCAGTCCAGCCCCGGAGCCAATCAGGGCAATATGGCCGCCGCCCGCTTCCATATGAGGCAAAGCTGCCTTGATGCAGTAGAGCGTGCCGAAGTAGTTAATTGCCATCGTCTGCTCAAAAATCTCGATCGGCAGCTCCCGAAAATAGCCGGGATGGGCGATGCCAGCGCTGGTAACGAGTAAATCTGGCGAACCCAATGCCTGCACCGCGCTCAAAATTGCCTGCTCTGCCTGCGCTCGGTCTGAGAGATCTGCCGAAACGCTGAACACCTGAACTTGGTTTGATCCAGCAGTGATTTCGGTCTCCGCCTGCGCCAGTTTCTGCGGATCGCGCGCCAGAATCGAAATATTTGCGCCTCGGCGGGCGAGGTGGATGGCCGTGGCTTTGCCAATGCCGCTGGAGCCGCCAGTCACAATTACATGTCGCTCCTGCCAGTCCATGATCTGATCTCCTGATCTACAAGAGTGCTATCCACCGGAGCGCCGCTCGATTTCTTGCTTCAGCGCTGCCATTGTCTTTTGCAGATTGTCTTTGTAGAGGCCAAAGAAAATGCCGCGATTGGAGACAGGTTCAACCACAACCTGATGCGTAATCATCACCTGACTGCCTGCGCCAGTGATATACCAGGCTCCTTGTAGCTTTCTCAGGTCGCCTTGTACCTGGCTGAAGGCAATTTTGGAGGGATAGGTTTCAGAAGCCGAAATGACGGTGCGCTCCCGGTGCGTGATTGGAAAAATCCGGATCACGTTCACCTGCTCAAACTGGCGCTGGCTGCCGCTGCTCTCTAGAAGCTGGCTGGATTCAACGCCTGGTAGAAAGTTGGCAAAATTATCGTAGTCCGTCAGCACAGTCCAGGCGGTATCGACTGAGCCATTTGCCATAACCCGCGCCGTATAGCTGCCGTCTTGGCCGGAGAGCAACACTTGCCCCTGCCGCAGAGCCGCCTGCTCTTGGCTGGTGAGCGCCGCAATTTGGATGCCTTGAATTGCGGGTTGCGTAGTCGGTAAAGCCAGCCTGTTTGGACTAGCATTCGGCAGAGTCAGCAGCAGCGGTAAGACGATAGCTAAAGAGTGACTCAGTTGAAACCGCATAGGCTGCACAGTAAAGATAAGCTGTATTTCTCTTAAGACATCGCTTAGTGTATCAGGTTCCGGCTAGCCAATGATTCCAACTCCGTAAGGCTGACGCTGAAACGGATAGGTTGGCAAATCGACGATGCGGGCGGTTTGCCCCTGCCACAGTGCAGACCAATCAATCGTGGCTCCAGCTAAATACTGCTGCATGATGGCTTGCAGATCAGCAGGTGCTTCATGTGCAGATTGGGGCATGACAACCAAAGCAACAACCCAAGCAAGCTGTTCACGCAGATCGCTCAATGAACTGACGATCAGCGCTTGGCGTTGGCTAAAGTGGCAGCGGCCAATTTGAGCCGTGTAGCAGAGATCGGCCAGCGATCCGGCGTAGGTTTGCAGGTGCGTCCGGTAGCGTTCGATCAGCTGCATTAGCGCCGGCTGAGTTTTGGCGGAAAGGGGTAGCAAATAGTGAGGCAAATCAGGGCTAGAAGTTTTGCCAGGAGGCAGTTCGCCAATTGGAAAATCTGCTACGACCAGATGAGCATTCGTGCCGCTAAAACCAAAAGCGCTGACCCCCGCAATGCGAGGCTGATGTTGCTGCGGCCAGTCTACAGGTACAGTCGGCACCTGGACGGGTAGAGTACTCCAATCAATCTGCGGGTTGGGCTGCTGAAAATGCAGGTTGGCGGGAATCTGCTGATGTTGCAAGGCCAGCAAAGTTTTGATCAGTCCCGCCATTCCGGCTGCGGCCTCCGTATGGCCAATATTGGTCTTAACCGCGCCCAAAATCAGTGGCTGGCTCGCTAGACGGGTAGTGCCAAACACCCCGCCCAGCGCATTCACCTCAATCGGATCGCCCAAAGCCGTGCCCGTCCCGTGGGTCTCCACATAGCTCACCTGATTGGGTTCCACCTGCGCCTGTGCCAACGCCTGCCGAATCAACGCCTGCTGCGCCGAGCCGTTGGGTACGGTCAGGCCACTGGCTCGCCCGTCATGGTTGACAGCTGACCCTAAAATCACGCCCCAAATCGGGTTCTGGTCGCGCAGGGCATCTCGCCAGCGTTTCAGCACCACCACGCCGCAGCCCTCAGCTCGCACAAAGCCGTCAGCGGCGGCATCAAAGCTGCGGCAGCGATCGGTGGGCGAGAGCATTTTGGCTTTGGCAAAGTTCAAGCTGGTGGCTGGCTCCAAAATCTGGTTCACGCCGCCTGCCAGTGCCAGATCGCAGTCGCGCAGCCGCAGACTTTGGCAGGCCGAATGCAGCGCCACCAGCGATGAAGAGCAGGCCGTATCCATGGCAAGGCTGGGGCCAGTCAAGCCCAAAATATAGGAGATCCGGCCTGCGGCCATGCTGTGCGTATTGCCAGTCGCCAGGTAAGCATCAATTTCGCTGGGGTGACGGCTGAGCAATCGCTGCCAGTAGTCAATGCTGCTGATGCCCACAAACACGCCTGTCTGGCTGCCCACCAGCCCATCTGCTGCAAACCCGCCCTGCTCTAGTGCCTCCCAGCTCACCTCTAACAGCAGGCGCTGCTGCGGATCAAGGCTCTTGGCCTCGCGGGGGGCGATCCGAAAAAAACCAGCATCAAAGTTGAGCAGATCCGGCAGAAATCCGCCTTCTCGATGCGGCATCTTGGCCGGAATGGCCGGATCAGGATCGTAAAATTTATCTAGATCCCAGCGGTCTGCGGGCACTGGCGCAATTGCGTCCTGTTGGTTTTGCAACAGCCTCCAAAACTCGGCTGGATTCGCCGCTCCCGGCCAGCGACAGCCCAAGCCCACAACCGCAATCGGCTCCCGCTGGGCATAGTTAGCCTCAGCGAGCTTAGCCTGAAGCTGCTTCAGCGCCAATAGCGCCCGTTTGGTCGGAGAAAGCTGGTCGGAAGTCAAATCGCTCTCTGCCATCGCGCCACTTATTAATCTTGATGTTTATCTTGTTGATCTTTGGGCTATTTGCGGTTGAGGCGGTCTATCCGGCAGATGAAATCTGCTGCCATAGCCAATCGGAATGATTACCATCCTGCTGATCAGCAGTGCCAGACGATAGCGCCAAAAGCGCAGGCTCATAAAAAAATCCTCCTCCAGCAGAAATATCCTACCAGAGGAGGCACTTTTAAGTTAGGCGAGTTCAAGTTAGGCGAGTTCAAGTTGGATCAGCCAACTGCTAGATTTACTCGTCGTCTCCGTCGTCTCCGTCGTCTCCGTCCTCTACTTCTTCAAACTCGTCGTCATCGTCGCTATCTTCAACAATCGGCGAGTAAATGTCATCTTCGTCCACATCCGATTCAATGGGCGTGGGGCTAAAGGTCGCGCCAAATTCGCTGCTCAGTTCGCTCACCTCTGGCTGATCGCGTCCGCTCAGCGGCGAGAAGACATCGTAGCCGCCGTCGCGTTCGTAGCTGCGGGCCGTGCGATCGTCCAGCACCACATCGTCTAGCACCGCGTCTTCTTCCAACATGCCGCCTTCATAGTAAGGATCAAGCTCGACGCTGGCGGTTTCTTCGTAGGTGTTGAAGCCCGTGCCTGCCGGAATCAATCGGCCAATGATCACATTTTCCTTGAGGCCGCGCAGCCAGTCAGATTTACCTTCGATTGCCGCCTCGGTCAAAACGCGGGTCGTCTCCTGGAAGCTGGCGGCGGAGATGAAGCTGTCGGTATTCAACGAGGCTTTGGTGATCCCTAGCAGAACCGGTGTATATTCAGCCGGGGCACCGCCAGTAATCGACATTGCCTCGTTCACCTGCTCAATCTGCCGCAGCTCGACGAGTTCACCAGGCAGCATGGTTGTGTCGCCGCCATCGTCGACACGCCCTTTAGAGGTCATCTGCCGCACAATCACTTCGATATGCTTGTCAGAAATTTCAACCCCCTGTGACTGGTACACCGACTGCACCTCGTTGACCAGGAAAGTTTGGACTTCTTTGAGGCTGAGCAGCGAAGCTTCATGCACCCCATGCGACTCACGGTGATAGGTGAAGAAAACCTCCAGAATCTCATGCGGATTGGCGGGGCCGTCCGTCAGCGCCTGACCGGTTCTGACTTCCTCCCCGTCAATGACGAGCGCGTTTTGACCGGGTAGGAGCGGATATTCGGTGATCACGCCATCCCCTTCCACCACCTTGATTTCAATTGAGTCGTCATCGCCATAGACAACCTGAGCCGTACCGGGACGCTTGCAGAGAATGCAGGCTTCTTTGGGCTTGCGACCCTCCAGCAGCTCTTCAATTCTGGGCAGACCCTGAATGATGTCGCCTGTTTTGGCGCGCTCAAACACCAGCAGCACCAGGTTATCCCCCCGCTGCACCAGGTCACCGTCGTCAATCTGCAAGACTGCACCTGCCGAGACGCGGTAAGGGCGTGCTATCCGCAGCGTCACCTGCCCGTCCTCAGCCTTGACAACCTGACCCGATTCGGGCGTTGTGATGTTGCCTTCAGCGACTTTGTTGCCTGAAACCAGCAGGTCGCCCGGTTTAACCACCGGCGCTTTACCCTTGGTGTCAATGACCAGCTGATCCACAGGCCGCATGACCAGAATCCGACGCACTGCCTCGCTGCCTTCGCGAATCCCGCGCACTTCGCCCGCCTCTTTTGAGAGGATCTCGGTACGCGCTACCACCGCGCCAGGAGCAATCTGGTCGCCGTCTTTTACCAAAAGCCGGGTGCTAGTGCTGCCTTGGGTCTGATCAGCCGCCACGTCCCGCCGGATAATCAAAGACTCCAGGATCACGAGCTGCAAGCGCTGCACTGCGGGATCAGTTTCATCTGGGATTAGCTCAATATCAGCAGCGAGCTGCGGCGTATCTTGCTCAATGTCCAGCACCAGCTGAGTCCGCAGCAGATCCAGACCTTCTACCGACTTGACCCGCTCCCCGTCTTTGTAAGGGATGCGCTGCACGGCGCGTAGCTGAATCGAGCAGCCCGATTCTTCTTTGGTGGAAGCCTGACTGGGTACAGAAGGCTCGTTGGGCACCTGAAACTCGGTGACCGGACGCAGCAGTAAAGCTGGGCCTTCAGGAGATTCGACATACTCAACGTAGCGCAGCTCCTCGACGACCAAACCCGGCATTACTTCCTGCCCCGGATTGACGATGGTGGCATCTTTCGACATGACGGCTTCTGGGTTGTCGGCCAAATGCAGCTCACCCGGCTTGATCACGATTTCGCGCAGAATGTCGTTCTTTTGAGTGACTTCTATAACGCCATTGCTCTGGCAGAAAATATCCTTGACGACTTCGGTGCCTGCTTCCACATACTGCCCGTCTTCCACGAGCAGCAGCGAAATATCTTTGTTGACCTCATGCGCTTCTTCCGGGATCCAGAGCAGCGTGCCGCCCTGCACGACCTCGTAGCCCAGCTTGGCTTTGCCTTTTTTGGCCACGTCCACGCCAGAATACTTGATAATGCCGCCGGTATTGGTGTGGTAGCGGTCGTCGATCAGTTCTGCTACAACCTGACCGTTGCTGACTTTAGTACCCGGTGTGGCAATCAGCGAGAACCGCTGGCCGCTCTGGGTTTCAATCAGGTAATGCTCTCGCCCCTGCTGGCTTTCCATCACGACTTTGGCTTCGTCGAGCGACACCGAGGCCGTGATAATCTCAATCTCGCGTCCGGCCTTGCCTTCGCTTTCTTCCGGAATCCGCACCACACCACCGTTTTCGGTGACGAGCTTGGTTTCGGCCAGCACGCTGGTCTCTTCGATGCGGCTACCGTTTTTCACCGCAGGCTCGGCTCCCGGCGGCAGATTATAGACCTCGCCGGAGAGGATCCAGATCAGACCGCCATTTTGAGCGATGCGAGTCGTGTTGCCCTGACGGTCTTTCTTCTCTTCTGGAATCAGGTCAGCAAATTTGACTTCACCCGCCAGGTCGGAAACCACGTCTTTAGTCGCTTTTTCAGTCACTTTGCGGACGCGACCCGCGCTCGGCATCTCGACCAGCATCTGCCCCAGCTTCACCTTCTCGCCATCCCGCGCAAAGATGATCGAACCTGAGGGCACCGTCGTGGATTCCTTGCGATCGCCCGATTCAACGCTGACTTCAACGCTGACTTCGCTGCTGAGAGCATCTTCGCCGTGTCGGGTGCGGAAAGGGCGCGAGCGGAACTGCTTGGGCTTGGTATGCACCGTGCCGTCAAAGCTAGCCCGAATCTGCGGCGTGAGTTCGCCGGTAAACGTACCGCCCGTGTGGAACGTCCGCATGGTCAGCTGCGTCCCCGGTTCGCCAATCGACTGAGCGGCGATAATCCCGACGGCCTCGCCCAAATCAACCCGCGAAGCATGAGCCAAACTCCAGCCATAGCAAAGTTGACAGACCGAACGGCTGGCTTCACAGGTCAAGGGCGAGCGTACAAACACCTCTTCAATTTTGGCCTTACCGATCTCCCGCGCCAGCTCATCTGAGATGGCAGCGTTGCGAGCGACAATCACCTCACCCGTCTGAGGATGAACGATATCCTGCGAGGCCACCCGACCCAGCAGCCGATCCTCAAGCGGAATTAGCACTCGCTCGCCATCGGTCATGCTTTTGGCTGAGATGCCGCGCTCGGTGCCGCAGTCGAGTTCGCGGATGATCACGTCTTGCGCTACATCCACTAGACGACGGGTGAGATAGCCAGAGTCGGCGGTGCGGAGCGCCGTATCTACCAGACCTTTGCGGGCACCATAGGACGAAATAATATATTCGGTGACGGTCAGCCCTTCGCGGAAGTTGGTCTTAATCGGTAGGTCGATGATTTCCCCCTGCGGATTGGCCATCAGGCCGCGCATCCCGACGAGCTGCCGCACCTGAGAGATGTTACCTCTGGCTCCAGAGAAGGCCATCATATAGACGGAGTTGAGCGGATCGTTCGACTTAAAGTGGCGCACCACCTCGTCTTTTAGCTCTTCGCTGGTGCCGTTCCAGGTGTCAATCACCTTCTGAAAGCGTTCGACCTCGGTGATTTCGCCTCTTGTGTAGCGGTTTTCGGTGGCGCGGATCTCTTCTTCGGCAGCCTCCAGCAGCTTGCGCTTGGTGGGTGGCACCTGCAAGTCATCGACACTAATCGAAACGCCAGCTCGCGTCGCAAACTTGAAGCCCAGATCTTTGAGCTGGTCGGCCATGTTGGCAGTGCGAGCCGTACCGTAGTTGGTAAAAGCCCAGGCAATTAGCCGTCTGAGCTGACTCTTGTTCACCACTCGGTTGCGAAAAATCGTTGGCGGTGCCGATTTTTGGGTCATTCTGTCTTCTGATGTCATTCTCTGCCCCTCAATAGTTCACTCTGTCCAGTTCTGATTCAGCTCTCATCTAGCGAATGTCCCTGCCCCTCTAGCTCACCAGAGAATCCTGAACGGCCTTGTTGTAGATAATCCGTCCCGGCGTGGTCTTGATGTACTGCGAAATTACGTTGCCCTCGGTGTCTTGGCGCACTCGGCGATATTTAAACAGCTTAGTGACCGTGCCATCTTCAGCCGTCGTGACTTCTAACGGCTCAGCCTCATCGTCTTCGCTCTCGACTGCGCCTGCAAACCGCACCCAGACGTAGGAATGGATATCAACCTGCCGCTGGTCGTAGGCGATAATCACATCGTTCAGGCTGGAAAAGTAGCGGCCTGCGCCCAAAGTTGCCGCCGGATTCTCGGCAGTTAGGTAATAGCAGCCCAGCACCATATCCTGACTGGGGGTGACAATCGGTCTGCCGGTTGCCGGAGAGAGAATGTTGTTGCAAGCCAGCATCAGCAGCCGCGCCTCAGCCTGCGACTCTAGCGACAGCGGCACATGCACTGCCATCTGGTCGCCATCAAAGTCTGCGTTGAAGGCTGGACAGACCAGTGGGTGAATCTGGATAGCGCGGCCTTCTACCAAAATTGGCTCAAACGCCTGAATCCCCAGACGGTGCAGCGTTGGCGCCCGGTTCAGCAGCACTGGATGCCCCTCGATCACCTCTTGCAGCACATCCCAGATCTGCGGATCGTTGCGCTGAATCAGTTTTTTGGCAGCTTTGATATTGTTGACCAAGCCCTGCCGAATCAGCCGATGGATCACAAACGGCTGAAATAGCTCAATCGCCATTTCGCGCGGTAGACCGCACTGGTGGATTTTCAGCTTCGGCCCGACTACAATCACCGAGCGGCCAGAATAGTCAACGCGCTTACCCAGCAGGTTTTGGCGGAAGCGACCTTGTTTGCCTTCAATGATGTCAGACAGCGACTTCAGCGCCCGGTTGTTAGCTCCAACGACGGTGCGACCCCGTCGACCGTTGTCAATCAGCGCATCTACCGCCTCTTGCAGCATCCGCTTTTCGTTGCGGACAATGATTTCGGGAGCCAGAATTTCCTGGAGTCGCGCCAATCGGTTATTGCGGTTGATCACCCGGCGGTACAGGTCATTCAGGTCAGAGGTGGCAAAGCGGCCACCGTCGAGCTGAACCATTGGGCGCAGGTCGGGCGGAATCACCGGAATCACGCTCAAGATCATCCATTCGGGTAGCGATCCAGTGGCAATGAAGTTGTCAATGACTCGCAGCCGCTTGATCAGCTTGGCGCGCTTTTGGCCTTTGGCAGTGGCGATATCTTCGCGCAGCGTTTCGGCTTCTTTTTCTAGCTCCAGATCTTGGAGCAAGCGCTGCAATGCCTCGGCTCCAATTCCGACCTCAATGCCCTGAAGCTGCGAGTCTTCGCTGTAGAGCTGATCTTCAATTTCAATCCACTGGTCTTCAGTCAAGAGCTGCTTATAGCTCAAGTTTTCAGCATTACCCGGCTCCAGCACCACATAGGAGTTGAAGTAGACAATCTGCTCCACGTCGCGCAGCGGCATGTCGAGTAAGATCGCCATGTAGCTGGGGATACCTTTGAGATACCAGACATGGGTGACGGGCGCAGCTAGCTTGATATAGCCCATCCGATGACGGCGCACCCGCGATTCGGTGACTTCCACACCGCAGCGCTCGCAGACAATGCCTCGGTGCCGCACCCGCTTATACTTGCCGCAGTGACATTCCCAGTCTTTGGCGGGTCCAAAAATTCGTTCGCAAAACAGCCCGTCCATTTCGGGCTTCAGCGTCCGGTAGTTGATGGTTTCGGGCTTGGTGACTTCGCCCACCACCATGCTGTTTGGCAGCGTCCGCTCTCCCCACTGGCGAATCCGCTCTGGAGATGCCAGACCAATTTTGACGTAGTCAAACCGTTGTTCTAACTTCGGCATCGTTGAATATTTCCTCTTCTATCCTGGTAAGTTCCATCTAGCCCCATCGGGCCAATCTACGGGCAGACCTATGGCCTCAAATGCCTCACCAGTCTCAGCTTCGACTGCGGCAAGCATCGAGGCAATCCGGCAACTAGTCTTCTTCGACCTCAATCTCGTCGCGCGAAATCGATTCATACGTCGGGCGTGAAGGCGTGCGACGATTGCCCACATCCGTCATCAGATCAACCTCAATATCGCGGCTTGCCCCGTCTTCCTGGGTTTGCAACTTATGCGCCGCAATGTCAAGACAAAGAGATTGCAGCTCGCGCATCAGCACCTTAAACGACTCTGGCGTACCAGGACGCGGGATTGCCTTGCCCTTGACAATGGCGTTGAGCGCTTCGTTGCGACCCTGCATATCATCAGACTTGACAGTGAGCAATTCCTGCAAGATATAGCCTGCGCCAAAGGCTTCCAGCGCCCAGACTTCCATCTCGCCAAATCGCTGTCCGCCCTGCTGCGCCTTGCCTCCTAGCGGCTGCTGCGTCACCAGCGAGTAGGGCCCAGTCGAACGCGCGTGGATCTTGTCGTCTACTAGGTGCACTAGCTTCAGCATATAGGCCGTGCCGATCGTGACTGCCCGATCAAACGGTTCACCCGTCCGTCCGTCATAGACCTGAATTTTGCCAGGGTTATCTGGATTAAAGACCCAGGGCTTGCCGGTCTTGTCGCTGGCCTCTTGGATCTTGGCGTGGGTGGTTAGGCGCGAAGCTTCCTCGCCGTACATCTCGTCAAACGGCACCATCTTGAAGCGGCTGCCCAGATTGGTGCCAGCCCAGCCCAGCAGACATTCAAACACCTGCCCCACGTTCATCCGCGAGGGCACGCCTAGCGGGTTAAGCACGATGTCAATGGGCGTACCGTCCGGCAGATAGGGCATATCTTCATCCGGCAGAATCCGGGAAATAATCCCCTTGTTGCCGTGCCGTCCAGCCATCTTATCGCCGACCTGGATCTTGCGTTTTTGAGCCACATAGACCCGCACCACCATGTTGGCACCAGGCGGCAGTTCGTCGCCTTGCTCCCGCGTGAACACTCGTACATCCACCACGCGGCCTTTCTCGCCGTTGGGCACCCGTAGCGAGTTATCCCGCACATCGCGCGCTTTCTCGCCAAAGATCGCTCGCAGCAGCTTCTCTTCGGGCGGCTGATCGGACTCGCCCTTCGGCGTGACTTTGCCCACCAGAATATCTCCCGACTCCACCCAGGCTCCAATCCGGATGATCCCGGCTTCGTCAAGCTGTCGCAGTGCATCTTCGCCCACGTTGGGAATCTCGCGGGTAATTTCTTCGGGGCCTAGCTTGGTCTGACGCGCTTCTAGCTCATACTTCTCAATGTGAATCGAGGTATAGACATCGTCGTAGACCAGTCGCTCGCTAATCAAGATCGCGTCTTCGTAGTTGTAGCCTTCCCAGGGCATGTAGGCGATCAGGACGTTTTGTCCCAGCGCTAGCTCGCCGCCTTCAGTGGCAGAGCCATCCGCCAAGATCTGTCCCGCCACCACCTGATCACCCACAAACACGATTGGCCGCTGGTTGAGGCAGGTATCTTGGTTGGAACGCTGGTACTTCTGAAGCTGATACTCAACCTCTTCGCCTTCGGTGCTGCGAACCCGCACCCGGTTGGCATCCACATGCACCACTTCGCCATCCATCCGGTTGACAATGACCATGCCGGAGTCGCGTGCGGCCTGCGCTTCTAGACCCGTGCCCACCAGCGGCCGCTCAGGCCGCAGCAACGGAACCGCCTGCCGCTGCATGTTCGATCCCATCAGGGCACGGTTGGCATCGTCATGCTCCAAGAACGGAATTAGCGAGGTGGCCACCGAAATGATCTGCACAGGTGAGACGGCCACGTAGTCAATTTCGGCGGCAGCAGCCGTGGTGAACTCCTGACGATAGCGGATCGGGATCTGCTCACCCAAAATATTGCCGTTCTCATCCAGCGAGACATCGCCTGCCGCCACCCGGAAGTCATCTTCTTCGTCGGCGGTCATGTAGAGCGGCGCTTCGTCTTTAATAACGCGAGCATTCTCGACACGGCTGAAGGGGGTTTCGATAAAGCCATAGGCATTGACGCGGGCGTGAGTTGCCAGCGAGCCAATCAAACCCGCGTTTGGGCCTTCGGGTGTTTCAATCGGGCAGATGCGTCCATAGTGGGAGGGGTGAATGTCGCGCACCGCAAAGCCAGCGCGCTCGCGGGTTAGGCCACCTGGCCCTAGCGCACTCAGCCGCCGCTTATGGGTCAGCTCAGCCAGCGGATTGGTTTGATCCATAAACTGCGAGAGCTGCGAGGAGCCGAAGAACTCCTTAATTGCAGCCACCAGCGGCTTCGGGTTGACCAGCGAGGCAGGCGTTAGTGAATCGGCATCTGAAACCGTCATCCGCTCCCGGATAATCCGCTCTAGGCGGTTGAGACCGACTCGCACCTGATTTTGCAAGAGCTCGCCCACCGAACGCACCCGGCGATTGCCCAAGTGATCAATATCGTCAATCTGACCTGTGTCAAACTCCAAATTCACCAGGTAATCTACCGCCGCTAGAATATCCTGCGGGGTGAGAATCCGCGTGGCTTCGGGGACGCTGAGCCGCAGCTTCTTGTTCATTTTGTAGCGACCCACCCGACCCAAGTCATAGCGCTTAGGGTCAAAGAAGCGTGAGTCAAGCAGCTGCTGTCCACCGGAAACCGTGGGCGGCTCACCCGGACGCAGCTTGCGATACAGCTCCATCAGCGCTTCTTCTTCGCTGAACTGACCTTCTTTGTCGATGGTTTTTTGGAAGTATTCGGGGTGGCGCAGCGCGTCAAAAATTTCACTGTCGGTCAATCCCAGCGCTTTCAAAAGCACCTGCGCCGAGAGCTTGCGGGTTTTGTCAATCCGCACCCAAACTAGATCGTTTTTATCGGTTTCAAACTTCAGCCATGCGCCCCGGTTGGGAATAAGGCTGGCATTGAAGGTGCTGCGTCCATTTTTGTCAATTTCTTTTTTATAGTAAACGCCGGGACTGCGGACGATCTGGTTGACGATGACTCGCTCAGCGCCGTTAATGATAAAAGTACCCCGGTCGGTCATTAGGGGCAGATCGCCAATAAAGACTTCCTGCTCTTTAATCTCGCCCGTTTCTTTGTTAATCAAGCGCGTCGGCACGTACATCTGCACCGCATAGGTGCTGTCTCGCCGCTTGGCTTCGTCTACGTCATATTTGGGACGCTTGAGCTTATACTCTTTGCCTAGAAAGTGCAGCTCTAGCTTGCCGGTATAGTCAGTGATCGGCGAAAAGCTATCTAACTCCTCAATCAAACCCTCTTCTAAGAACCAGCGGAAGCTCGCCCGCTGAATCTCAACAAGGTCTGGCAACGTAAACAGCGGGGTTGACTTGGTTAAGGTACTCATGCGGCTCCTCGGATAGATAATGGCTTAGGGCAAACCCCTAATGCGGTGGCGGCTAGATGGAAAACCTGGCTGTGGCAAAAAAGCTGTAGCGAACAAAAAATCCAGTCTTCGTTGAGGAAAACTGAAATTAGCAGAGTCTATAGTGACTGTAGGGGGCTATCGCAACGGCTAGTGAAGCTGCGTTTCTGTAAGAGTTCCAATACGGACAGTCAGCGAGCGGGCAGACAGAGCATGGAGAATATATCTTAAACAATTAACTTTGTCAACAAAACGACTTTGGGCAAGCTGAGCACAATCGAATCGGTCTAAAGCCAGGGTTTAGTAGGGTTGGCTATATGCAAGGCTGCTTTTGGCAAGATGCAGGTCTGGAAAAGCTCTTGAGTGCGTCGATGCCCTGGTCGATGCCCTGAGAGTCTGCATCATCTATTAAGAATTCTAATACTTCAGTCTTCATTATGACGTAAGCTCCTGATTTTGTGTATCTCTAGCAAATACTTGAGTCATCAAGATGTGCAAATCGCGTTGGCACTCATGCTCTCTGCCGCTTGAGGCAGCGTTAACTCAAATAGCCGACAGGCGTTGGCAGTTGTTTGAGCCGCAATGACTTCGAGTGAAACCTGCCGCAGTCGCGCCACTTGTTCAGCCACATGACGCACGTAAGCTGGCTGATTGCGCTTTTCGCCTCGCCGAGGCACAGGCGAGAGAAACGGACAGTCGGTTTCAATCAGCAGCCGCTCGTCAGGCACCATTTGCGCGGAGGCCTGAACTTGCAGCGCATTTTTAAAAGTGACAATGCCGCTAAAGCTAATGTAAAACCCCAGATCCAAAAACAGCTGAGTCTCTGCTGGATTGCCGCTCCAGCAGTGCATCACGCCTCTAACGGGGGCCTGATCGTCCTGCCAGAACTCCTGCAAAATAGCTGCCATGCGCTCTGCCGCGTCCCGACAGTGGATAATGACAGGCAGATCAAGCTGCCGCGCAATTGAGAGCTGCGCTCGAAAGACCTGCTCCTGCTGCTCCTGACTAGCGGATTTGTAGAAATCTAGCCCCATCTCGCCAATGGCTACCACTCTAGGATCCGACTGAGCCAGCGCCAGAATGTCCGCGCTGGAGCTGGGCAACCACTGCTCAGCATCCAACGGATGCAGCCCGACAGCAAACACCAGCTCCGGGAATTGATCGGCCAGCTTTACCAGACTCTCAAACTCAGAGGGCTGGACACAGGAATGCACCAGCCTGACCACGCCTGCCGCTCGCCAGTTCTCGGCAACTGCTGCTAGGTCATCGGCAAAGCTGTCAAAATTCAGGTGAACGTGAGTGTCAACTAGCTGCATGGCGCTGGCTCTCTAGTGAACCTAAGCTGGGAATTCCGGCTCAGGCTGGC
Organism: Pegethrix bostrychoides GSE-TBD4-15B; assembly: GCA_019359155.1. Taxonomy (GTDB): domain Bacteria; phylum Cyanobacteriota; class Cyanobacteriia; order Elainellales; family Elainellaceae; genus Elainella; species Elainella bostrychoides. Next base: position 76,493 of record JAHHHV010000066.1, on the reverse strand, counting down.
ATTCCGGCTCAGGCTGTGGTCGTGACTTTAGCTTCTTGCGCCTTGAGAATTCTGGCTAAGCGCGCCTTGCGTCTGGCGGCAGTGTTGGGGTGAATTACGCCTCGCTTGACCGCCTTGTCAATTTTGCTAAAGGCCGCCGAGAGTGTCGTCTGGACAGTTTGCATCGACTCAGTGGTTGGCTCTGCCGCATAAGTATCTACCGCGCCGACGTAGCGCTTGATCAGCGTTTTGGTCGCAGATTTGTAAGCTTTGTTTCGCAGACGGTTACGCTCTGCAATGTCGATGCGCTTGATTGCTGACTTAATATTTGCCACAGTAACTCTAGATGTAGGATTTCAGAATTCAACGCTTTCAGCGATCCACAATTCTAGCGAAAGATTGGGTAAAACCGCCAGAAAACTCCTAAAGAATCTGCTACTGGCTCTACATAAATCTGCTGAAAAACCAGGTTAAGCTAAAGACACAGGTCTGCCCCCGATTCCCATATCAGGCAGCTATGATGACTTTATAGAGTGCGGATTCTGTACATACTCCTGACCTAGCGTTTCTCACACAATCTGGCAATGCTGCGAATTATTACTCAGCGTGCCGAGGCTCTCACCGAGCTAAGGCGAATCTGCGATCGGACTCACGACGATCAGGTTGTTCACAAAGAAGCAACGGTGCGGGAGGTGCTGCAAGCCGTGAAGCGGCAGGGCGACCGGGCTGTGCTGCACTACACCGAAGAGTATGATCAGGTGATGCTGAAAGCCGAAGAGCTGCGCGTGACAGGCTCAGAGCTAGATGCGGCCTACCAGCAGGTCGCTCCAGAATTGCTGAGCGCGATCCAGCTAGCCTGTCGGCAGGTGGAAGCCTTTCATCGGCAGCGCGTGCCGAAGAGCTGGGTGCAGTTTGGCGAGGATGAGGTGGTGCTGGGCAAGCGCTACAGTCCGGTTGATCGGGCAGGGCTCTACGTGCCCGGAGGCCGAGCCGCCTATCCAAGCACGGTGATTATGAACGTGATTCCGGCGAAAGTGGCGCAGGTGCCTCGGATTGTAATCACAACGCCGCCTGCGCCAGATGGAGCGGTGAATCCGGCGGTGCTGGTAGCGGCACAAGAGGCGGGTGTGACCGAAATTTATCGGGTCGGCGGGGCGCAGGCGATTGGAGCTTTGGCCTACGGCACAGAGACGATCCCGAAAGTGGACGTGATTACGGGGCCTGGCAATATTTACGTGACGCTGGCCAAAAAGCTGGTTTACGGCACGGTGGGCATTGACTCGCTGGCGGGGCCTTCTGAGATCTTGATTATTGCTGACCATGCCGCCAACCCTCGGCATGTGGCGGCGGATTTGCTCGCACAGGCGGAGCATGACCCGATGGCTGCCGCAGTTCTGCTCACTCCAGATGCTAATTTGGCGGCTCAAGTCGTGGCCGAGGTGAAGCAGCAGTTGGTGAATCACCCGCGCCGCATGCTGACTGAAAAGGCGATCGCGCACTATGGCCTGATTGTGGTGGTCGAATCGCTGGAGGCCGCTGCCGAACTCTCAAACGAGTTTGCCCCGGAGCATTTGGAGCTAGAGATTGCAGAACCCTGGGTGCTGCTAGAGAAAATCCGCCATGCTGGAGCAATTTTCTTGGGATATTCCACGCCTGAAGCGGTAGGTGATTACCTGGCTGGGCCAAACCACACGCTGCCCACCTCCGGCTCGGCTCGCTACGCCTCGGCGTTAAGCGTCGAAACCTTTATCAAAAGCTCCAGCCTGATTCAATACTCGCCCCAGGCTTTGGAGAAAATGGCCTCGGCGGTGGATCTGCTGGCTACGGCAGAAGGCCTGCCCTCTCACGCTGATTCGATTAAGTTCAGGACGCAAAAACTGGAAGCCAAGCGCTCCGATGCGGAACTACCGATGGGTGAGTAGGAGCTGCGGCTAACGCGCTTGGTTTGTCAAGAAATACCGCAGCCGCAGTAGGCTCAGCGTTTGGCCGAGGTTTAGCGGCAGCAGTGACACGCCTGCTAAGCTCGACTGCACCCAACCATCGCCCCAGTGCCACTGATGAAAGCCGTCGATGCCCTGGCTGAGCAGCAGCCGGATACCGTTTGGCTCGACCTGCTCAACCTGATGCCGGATGGCGACTGGCCCCAGCCAGCCTGTGAAGACAGTTCCAGGTTGCAAGTGATCTGGCAAGCCTGCGGAAAAGGTTTGAGGGGCAAGCCACTGGCGAAACTGGGCTGGGCAGACAAGGCTTTCGCGGATTTGCTGCTGGGAGGCTGCAAGTTCGATTCGCAAGCTGCTATGTTGAAACGTGCCAAGCATAGAAAATAAGAGTCATGGTGAGCGCTTCTCCAGCGTAACCTACTGTTAGAAGGGTTGAGCCTGGGTGGAATCATGTCTGAGCCGATTGCGATTACGGTCAAGCTGTTTGCGGCCTATCAAGAAGCCTATAGCTGCCCAGAGCTAAAGCTAGAGCTGCCTGTTGGCACGACGGTAGGGCAATTGCGCGATCGGTTGCTGGCGGAGCAGCCGCAGCTTGAGCAGTGGCGAGAGGTGACGCGATTTGGGGTGAATCTGGAGTTTGCGGCAGCCGAGCAGCTCTTGCAGTCGGGGGATGAAGTTGTGCTAATTCCACCTGTGAGCGGCGGGTGAGTTGCCGAAAAGCTGAGATAGAAAAAGCTGAGCCACAAAAAAGGCACCCCGCAGGATGCCCAAACTGTTCATTGACCGCTTTTCACTAACTGCTTTTCACTAACTGCTTTTCACTAACTGCTTTTCACTAACTGCTTTTCACTAACTGCTTTTCACTAACTGCTTTTCACTAACTGCTTTTCACTAACCGTTTTGACTTACACCATCACAAAATGCGTCGGCTTCACGTTGCCTGCCGAGACGTTTTGCAAGGTTGCCAAAGTTTTGAAGCCGCTGCCGTCGAGGTTGAGCTTTACCTCGGTGTTTGCGCCGACCTGCTCTAGCTGGACGAACTGCGAGAAGCGGGCAAAGCCGCTCTGGCTGGCAAATTCTGGAGCCGCAAAGATTTGGCGTAGATCAATTACATCTTGGTTCAACTCGAAGTCGGCAATTCTGTCGTGGCCAGCATCAGGGCTATCGAATACGAACATATCTTTGCCGCGTCCGCCTTTAAGCCAGTCGTTGCCGTTACCGCCGTTCAGGATGTCGTCGCCATCTTGACCCAGCAGCCGATCGTTGCCGTCACCGCCCAAGAGCAGATCGCGGCCTTTGCCACCCCAGAGTTTGTCGTTGCCGTCGCCGCCCTCTAGCAGGTCGCTGCCGCTGCCGCCATAGAGTCGGTCGTTGCCGCTGCCGCCGTAGAGTCGGTCGCGTCCGGCTTTAGCGCGGCCTTGACCGCCGTAGAGTCGGTCGTTGCCTTTGCCGCCACGCAGCAGGTCGTTGGTGAGCAGTCCGCCTTTAATCAGGTTGGCTTTATCGTTGCCTTGATATTTTGTGGCAATAGACTGGCTGGTGCGGATGGGGGTGGTAGGCAGACCCGTGGCTTGACTGGGTAGCGGCGGCTGGGATTCAAACTGACTGTCGAGAATCGTCAGATTAAATAGATCGCTGGCAGCTGCGCCTTCTAGGTCAGTGGCAGTGAGTTTGAGGCTGAGCTGACTGACATCGGCATCGGTAGGCTGGCCGCTGAAGCTGTTGGTTTGGGGGTCGAACTTGAGCCACGAGGGGAGAGGCTGTCCAGAGGCGAGGCTGGCGCGGAGCGTGAGTTTGTCATTGAGATCGAGGTCTGTGAAACTGCCGTTAGGGACGGTGAAGCTGAAGCTGCTGTTGGCGACTGTGGTTTGGTCGGCGACGGGGCTGCTGAGAACGGGCGCGTCGTTGGTGTTAGTGACGGTGAGGGTGAACTTGGCTAAATCCACAGTGTCCTGGCCGTCGCTGACGCTGATGATGATGTCTTGGGTCACGCCAACATTGTTGTTGGTGGGTGTGCCGCTGAGTTGGCCTGTGGTGGGATCGAAGCTGGCCCAGATGGGCTTGTTGTTGATCAAGAAGCTGATTGGGTCGCCAAAGTCGGGGTCGTCGGCAGTTGGCGTAAAGCTGTAGAAGCTGTCTTCGGCAATGCTCGTGGTGGGTGTACCAGAGATAGTTGGCAGGTCGTTGACGTTATCAACTGAGAGGTTGAATGCGGCTAGCTCAACGGTGGCTTTCCCGTCACTAACGCTGATCACGATATCTTCAGTGACTCCAATATCGCTGTTGGTGGGGATGCCGCTGAGGACTCCGGTATCTGGGTCAAACTCTGCCCAGGCAGGCTTGTTGGCAATGAAGAAGCTGAGCTGATCACCATCGACATCATCGAAGCTGGGCGCAAAAATGTAGTTATCGCCTTGACGCACGCTGGTGTCGGGAATGCCAGAGATTTCTGGAGCATCGTTGACTGCGGTGACATCGAGCGTCAGGGTTTGGGCAGCGCTGAATGCCGTGCCGTCGCCGACCTGGAACTGGAAGTTGGCATAGCCTGCGCCGTTATCGTGGGCAGCAGGCGTGAATTGCAGCTTGCCAGCCACAATATCTGCAACCAAAATTTCGTCATCTGCGCTCACTACAGTGCCATCCAGAGTCAGGCTGCCTGCACTCGGAAGCTGAGTGATCTTGACTTGCTGTAAGCTGTCGCTGCTGTCGATATCGTTAAAGACGAAGTCAGACGTGGTGAAGATATAGGCGGTATCTTCGTCGGTGACGACAGTTTTGTCGGCTGAGGTCGGCGCAGTATTATTGGAGCTGACATCTACTGTTAGCGTTTGGGCTGAGCTGAATGCTGTGCCGTCACTGACTTGAAACTGGAAACTGGCGTAGCCCGTGCCGTTATCGTTGGCGGCAGGCGTGAATTGCAGCTTGCCAGTCGTGATATCGGCGACTGAGATCTGATCATTGGCGGTGACTGCACTGCCGTCTAGAGTAAGACTGCCTGCACCGGGAAGCTGCGTGACTTTCACTGTTTGTAAGCTGTCGCCGCTATCTGAGTCGCTGAACTGAAAATCGGACAGCTGAAAGACATAGGCAGTATTTTCATCAGCTGTAACGGTCTTGTCAGCAGAGGTGGGCAGATCGTTGATTGCTCTGACGTTGACGGTTAGCGTTTGGGCTGAGCTAAATGCTGTGCCGTCGCTGACTTGGAACTGGAAACTGGCGTAGCCCGTGCCGTTATCGTTGGCGGCAGGCGTGAACGATAACTTGCCAGCCGTGATGTCGGCGACTGAGATCTGATCATTGGCGGTGACTGCACTGCCGTCTAAAGTGAGACTGCCTGCACCGAGAAGCTGCGTGACTTTCACTGTTTGCAAGCTATCATCGCTATCTGAATCGCTGAACCGGAAGTCAGAAAGCTGGAAGGTATAGGCCGTATCTTCGTCGGTTGCAATCGTTTTGTCAGCAGAGGTGGGGGCATCATTGAGGCTGTGGATGGTGATGTCCACTGTTTTGATCACGGGTGCGGCCACTATGCCGTCGCTAGCCGCAACGGTGAGCAGGTCAGCTCCGCTGAAGTTGAGATTGCCTTGATACGTGAGGTTGCCTCGACTGAGAGCGAGATTGATCTGATCGGCTCTGCCTTCCAGCCGGATAGTTGAGTTACTGTCATAAAAAATTGATGCGCCGCCCAGACTGTTGAGCCGCAGCGTACCTTGTCCAACTGATAGCGTGACACTGAGCAGGTCTGAGCTATCCCAATCGCCCAGATAGAGATCTGTGATGACCAGCGGTGTGTCTTCGTTGACGGTCTTGGCGGGCAGGCTGCTGTGGGTGGTGACTTTGACTGAGCCGAGGTTGATGTTGGCTTGGGCAGAGGTCGTGTTGTCGCCGAAGAAGATCAGGTTGGGCGTTTCGTAGGGGTCGGGGATGGGCGCTGTGGGGGCAAAAGCGGTATAGTCGCGGAGTTTGCCGCTGAGGATGGCTGTACCATTGGCGTAGAGGGTGTAGGTGCTGCCAGAAACCGCCAGATCGTAGCTGTTGAGTCCGGCTGTGGGCGTGAATAGTGCGGATTCGGCTTGGGTGAACAGCGTTAGCGAGCTACCCGTTGGGCTGTTGGGGGCTTGAGATGGATCAGCTTGGCTCGTGCCGTCTTCTTGAGCAAAGATACTGAGCTGACCACCGACTTGGTTGAAGCCGAGTTCAATGGCTTTGGTATTGTCGCTGCTGACAACAATGATGCTGAAGCCGGCGCGGTCGGGTTTGCCATCGCCGTTTTTGTTGGCAGCGGTTTCGATGGCTTCAGCCAAGACTTCGGCACTGAAGTTGACCACAAAGCCTTGAACGGCATCTAAGGGCTGGCTGCTGACCGTGGAGTAGCCTGCGTAGAGTCCAGAGTTGACTAGGGTGTTCAGGTTGGTGGAGCCGTTGCTGGCAGAGACGGTTGCGCCAGAGGTTACGCCCAACCAGCCCTGAGCATCAGGGGTGCTGTTGAGCGAAGCGTCGTAAAGCAGCGTGGTGCTGCCGATGATCGGCGCGTCGTTGACTCCGGTGACGCTGATGGTTTTGCTGACGGGAGCGCTAATGCCGCCCTTGCCGTCGTTCACAATGATTTCGACGTTGCGGCTGCCGCTCGTTAAATCTTCAGCACTGTTGGCGTAGCCAATTGCTTGCAGCAGGGTTTGCACGTTGACTGGGGTGGCGCTGGCGTTGAAGCTGATTACCAGATCTTCGCTGCCGATGCCGCCTGCGTAAGTGCCGATGGCCGTGCCGTCGACTTTCACCGTTTTGCCGTCGAGGGTGACGCTGCCGCCAGAAACCACGCTGAGTCGGTCGGAGGCAATGCCGCCACTGGTGAAGCGGACGGTGAGGCTGCCGCTGTTGAAGTCGCTGGAGTCGTCGGCTACCGTGATGGCGCTATCGAGCAACGTGGGAGCAGCGTTTTCGCTATAGCTGGGGTCAGTCACGCCGGGAGTCACGACCGGATCGCCCGCAGGCAAACTGCCGCTGTAAGCTGCCAGAGCGCTGGTTGCGAATGCTAGCTTCGTCTCGCCCTTGCCTGTGCAAACCTGCAAATCCCAATCGCCACCCAAAGCTGCATTGCCCGTCACCGTTTCAGAAGCCGCCACGCTCGCTCCGGTCAATTCGCTGAGCTGCGCGATGAAGTTGCGTCCGGTTTCGCCCTGCCCCACCTCGCAGCCATACAGCAAAATCTCGGCACTCGACCAAAGCCGCAGCAGCCCTGCGTAGTCAGCCAAATTGGCAGAACTGAGCCGAGTCTTACCAAGTTGGAGCGACCCAGGCCGACCGTGCGAAACAATGTGCAGAGCGGCAGCAGGCTGAGCCACCAGAAATTGCGTAATCTGAGCGATGCCATCGCGGTTGGGGTCGAGCACCCGCAGCTCCGCACCTGCCACCATGCCTGCTACCAGGGTGTGAAGATCGGGAATATTGGCATCAAAAACAACGAGCAGCTTGGACGGAGCGACGATGGAAATCATGGCGGTAGGCGTTGGTAGACTGCAATGAACTAATAAACTACAGTCAGCGTTCCCGTCTGAGATTGAGCACTGCTAAGGAAATCTACGCAGCTTGCGTGCAAGTTCGGTGAAGTGGAGCAGCTACCATGTACATACAGGCCGAACCGATCCCCCCAACCCCCTTCCCGAAGAGTAGGAGGATTTTGGGGGATCTCCAAACGAGTTGCGATTGACCTGGAGATCTATGCACACGGTAGCCCATCACTCAGTAACGCCAGAATCTCCCACCCGAAGATTCGTGAATCTGGTTTTTGTTCTCTAGCGCATTAGCAAAGTCATATACTTGCCCGGAGCTAGCGGAGCCGGAATCAGTGGGCTGAACTGGCTGCGATCAGCGACGACGCGCTTAACGTGAAACTCGTTGATGGTGTGGATTACCTGCTCGCGGCTGCCGACAATCCAGATCTGCAAATTATCGCCATGCGGATTTTGCAGCAGTTCGTTGAACTCTGTAGACATAGATTTGGCCTCAATGGAGTTGGTTTGGAGGGCTTGAAGCAGCGGGATTCACTCAACCACTTTCATGAACAAGGTATGCCAATCTATTACAATCAACACAGCCTAGCGCTCCGCTGAAACGGAGTGTTAAGTTAGCTGGCTAGTTGTGGGTGCAATCACTTCTAGTCAGCGACCTCGCCTCAAGCCCAGATTTGCTGGTTGTTACGCCAGTCTGAAAAGCATAAAGCATCCTCAAGATTTGCACAAGCCCAAAATTTGAAAAACTTGGGCGGATTTTTTCTGCGGGAATAGCGCAGCCGTCAGCGCGTCAGCGCGTCAGCGCGTTAACAGATTGCGTTAACAGATTGAGCTGCTGGTCTGGCTGCCAGCCCTCATGCTGAAGCAGCCAGCGTTTGCGCTCCAGTCCGCCTGCGTAACCCGTCAGCGTACCGTTGGCTCCAATCACCCGATGACAGGGCAGCACAATCGAAATTGGATTGAGCGAATTGGTGATACCGACTGCACGAGCCGCTGCGGGTTTATTCAACTGTCGAGCTAGCTCGCCGTAGGTCATCACCGTCCCGACGGGAATCTGGCGGAGCGCTGTCCAGACTTGCTGCTGAAAGGCTGTGCCACTCGTGCTCACTGGAATTTGATCAAGGCTGTGATAGTCGCCTTCTAGATAGGCTTGAATATGCTGGGATATTTTAGTTGAATTCTGATATATATTCAGTTGATAGTCGCCAAATCTTTTCGCTAGAAATTTATAAGTTCGGGCTTCATAGCCTTCAAATTCAACTCCGTAAAGTGTCTGATCATCTGTAATCACTAAAATTCTACCGATAGGCGAACTGAGTTTTTCGAGCGTTAGCGTTTTCATTATGATTCCGACTTAAGTAACGACAGATTGAGATTCATCCAGAGATACATTGCGGCGTAGGCTCTCCAGGGTCGCCAAGCTTGCGAAAGAGCGACTAGCTCTGACTGCTGCACCGCACAGCCCAGCAGCGCCATCGAACGCCGCAGTCCCAGATCGCTGGCTGGAAACGCATCCGGCTCTCGCAGGGCGCGCATGGCAATATATTGCGCTGTCCAGTCGCCAATGCCGGGAAGCTGAGTCAGCTGCTGCACCGCATCCTCTAGATCCGTGAACCGACTGAAAAAATCCGGCTCAGCCGCAAATTTAGCCGCCATGGCGTTGATTGCCTTGCTGCGATTGAGCGTCAGGCCAATTTGGGTCAGGTCAGCTGCGGCCAGCGCAGTCGGCTGCGGGAACAGATGCGTCAGTTCGCCCTGCGGTTCCGGCAGCGCCGCGCCGTAGATTTGCACCAGCCGACCTGCCATTTTGGTTGCCGCAGCGACGCTCACCTGCTGTCCCAAAATCGTCCGCACCGCTAGCTCAAAACCATCCCAGGCTCCCGGAACGCGCAGTCCCAGCAGGGCATGCACAACTGACTGCAACTGCGGATCGGAACCGAGCTGTGCGGCAATTTCGCCTATGTTGGCACTCAGATCAAACATTTGCTTCAGTCGTTCGACAATTTGACTGAGGCAGCCTAGTTTGGGAAACTGAATTTGCGCTAGCAGATAGTTGGCATCCTCAACGGGATGCAGCTCCACCATGCCCTGAGCGCCTTCTAGCTCAATCGTGCGGCGGTAGGCTGCGGGCGTAATCTGCTCAACGCCAGCCGTGACGCGGGGTGTCAGCCACTGCACAAGTGCTGCCCAATGATAAGGCGGCTCAAACGGCAGACGGATCTGAATCGCGGGTTGACCGATCGGTGGCATGGCAGATAGCCTACTGGTTTTGGCCTGCCGCAGCTCAGTGGGTGACTTTTGGTAACTGTCGCGCATGGCGGCATTAAACCGACGGATGCTGTTGAAGCCTGCCGCCAGCGCAATGTCAGTCAGCGGCAGTTCTGTTTGGTTAATCAGCTGCTTAGCAAACAGAATCCGTCGCGTCTGCGCCACCGCTAGCGGCGAAATGCCCAAATGCTGGTCAAATAGCCTTCGCAGATGCCTGTCGCCCATCCCCAAGCGATTCGCCAACTCCGCGACGCTGCCTTGATCTAGCGCCCCCTGATTGATCAGCCGCAAAGCGCGATTCACCGTCGAAGCCGTCGTAATCTGGGTGAGCAGATCTGGCGACAGTTCTGGCCGACAGCGCAGGCAGGGGCGAAACCCGGCGGCGTGAGCAGCGGCAGCTGAGCTAAAAAAACGGCAGTTTTCAAACTTAGGCGTTCGGGCGGGGCAGACGGGGCGACAGAAAATTTGGGTGGTGCAAACTGCCGTAAAAAACCGCCCGTCAAAGCGCGGGTCGCGGGCTTGCAAGGCACGGTAGCAGGTTTCAGCATCTAGGATCATGCTCACAGGATAGAGCGCGATGGCAAATTGCACTCGCCATTTTCGGACATGACTGTTCAGAGACATTAGTTTAGTGGTGCAACTCATCCTGCACTCGTCTTTAGCCGCATAATGGAATGAGAAGCGCTTTACATTCCTTCAACTTAGATTCCTTTAACATGGCCAAAGACCTACAAGACTACCTGAAGCTGATTGAGCAACGCGGCCAGCTGCGACGGATCAGCGCTCCGGTTGACCCTAACCTGGAAATTGCCGAGATCGCCAACCGGATGTTGCAGCAAGGTGGCCCTGCCCTGCTGTTTGAAAACGTGAAAGGATCGCCCTATCCAGTTGCGATCAACGTCATGGGCACAGTCGAGCGGGTCTGCTGGGGGCTGGGGATGGAAAGCGTATCTGAGCTAGAAGACCTGGGTAAAAAGCTGGCGATTCTCTATCAGCCGCGTCCGCCGAAAAAAGTGTCGCAGGCGGTTGAGCTAGGCAAGGTGCTGTTTGATGTGGTCAAAGCCAAGCCGGGGCGCGACTTGTTGCCGAGCTGCCAGCAGGTAGTGCTCAAAGACGATCAGGTAGATTTGACCCAGATGCCCTTGCTGCGCGTCTATACAGGCGATGCCGACAAGGTAATCACGATGGGGCTGATGATTACCAAAGACCCGGAGAACAAAACGGTTAACGTTGGGGTCTATCGGCTGCAGCTCCAATCAAAAAACAGCATGACGGTGCAGTGGCTCTCGGTGCGGGGCGCAACTCGACATCTGCGGAAAGCTGCCGAACTCGGCCAGAAGCTCGAAGTCGCGGTGGCAATTGGCGTACATCCGCTGGTGATTTTAGCTGCCGCCACGCCCCTGCCCGTAGATTTATCCGAATGGCTGTTTGCTGGCATCTATGGCGGTTCGGGCATTCTGCTGACCAAGTGCAAAACGCTGGATTTAGAAGTGCCAGCCGATGCAGAGTTTGTGCTTGAAGGCACGATTACGCCGGGTGAAACCGGCATCGACGGCCCCGCAGGTGATCACATGGGCTACTACGGCGGCGTGAACGAACAAGCGCCGCTGATTCGATTTAACTGCATGACGCACCGCAAAAATCCGGTCTATCTCACCACCTTCAGCGGTCGTCCGCCTAAGGAAGATGCGATGATGGCGATTGCACTCAACCGGATCTATACGCCGATTCTGCGGCAGCAGGTTCCCGAAATTGTGGATTTCTTTTTGCCAATGGAGGCGCTGAGCTACAAGGCGGCGGTGATCTCTATCGACAAAGCCTATCCGGGACAGGCACGCCGCGCCGCGCTGGCCTTCTGGAGTGCGCTACCGCAGTTCTCCTACACCAAATTTGTGATTGTTGTCGATAAAGACATCAACATCCGTGACCCGCGTCAGGTGGTCTGGGCAATCACCTCCAAGGTTGATCCGGCGCGCGATGTCTTCATCCTGCCCGACAACCCGTTTGACGCGCTGGATTTTGCCACCGAGAAGCGTGGCTTGGGCAGCAAAATGGGCGTTGATGCCACCACAAAGGTCTATCCCGAAACCGATCGCCCCTGGGCAGACATGCTGGTCTCTGATCCCGACACTGCCGCAATGGTTGATCAACGCTGGGCAGAGTACGGGCTGGCTGACCTGCGGCTGGGCAAGGTTGACCCAAATCTATTTGGCTATGATATTCGCTCCTAAACTGGATATGCAGGATCATTAGCGCAAGCAGGTTTTGAGGGCGGCTAATCAGCCTCAGTTCTGCGCCATGAGCGCGAGGCACATCTGACTCGTTCGTAAAGCCTGAAATCGTCTATATTATTTTCGGTGATCAGGTTAAGCAGTTCATTATCTACCTGGTACTGTTCACTAAGCTTAGCTCTAAAAGTATTCTCTCGTAAGCAGGGAATGTTTAGACCAGTTAGACGGTTAAATTCAGCAATCGATTCGTCATAGAGTTCTGTGATGCCGACAAAGAAGAAATCTTCTAGTTCTAATCCTTGCAGGAGTTGAGACTGGCGATTGCGAAAAAAAGGTTTGCGACAAAACGACTCAAGCGATTCTGTACAGTCATAGTTCCGAAGGAAATGGTGATATTCTGAGATCACACGCTGAACTGGATGTCTGAGAAAGGTACACCATCTCACCTGAGTATCCAATACAGGTAGATAGCGAGAAGTCTTAAAATGACCTGTCAAAAATTTGATGTTTCGCTGAATAATTTGCGGCACGAGCAGAGAGCTGCGGCTGCTGTAAATGGATTCTTGAATTAGCGCCGAGGTTTCTGAAGACTCTCGCTCATAGTCCTTTAGAACATGTTCAGCCCCGACCACCGACTCTATGGCATATCGAAATGATGTGCCTGCGGTCTTAGGAAGATGCACAAAAACCAGCGGCTCAAAATCCACCTCAAAGTCAGACATCTTGTGTCTCAAATAGAAGGGACTATTCGCGAGTTCAACACCAGTCTGAGCAATAAAAGCTCTGACTACCGTTGCCTGATCGTAGACAGCCTGGTCAAATTCAGTTGCTTCAAAACCGCATAAGCCTGTGGGATGCCGCTCCAGTGCAGCAACATCTGGACGATGTAGAGAGGCCGATACTTTGCATAGCTCCTGCGTATCTAAATGAATTGTGATCTCAGGCGTGATGGTTTGGTTCTCAATAATAGCCCACCCATAAAATCGCTCAGGTGAGACAACATCAAGGAATCCACGACTGTTCATAGTCTTAATCTCTTAGACTGCAAGATGCTCGGCATCAACCAACGTATACTCTCTCATTCAAAAATTTTCACGCTGTAATATTAAATTCTCTACCGACTTGCAGCAATTGCAAAGCAGGGGCCATTCGGGTGATTTGGATGATCAAACTCAATCTGAATATTGGTCAAGCCCAAAAGCTTCAGATAGGCGATAATATCGCTGCGCTCCATCCAGGAACTGAACGGCAGACTGCCGCCACAGAAACCAGAAAAGCCTAACGCCTCTCGATATTCCTGGCGATGCAGTGAATGGCAAAATCCTTTGTAGTTGACGGTTACTTCGTCAGAAAATCGGCTAGCGATCTGAGGTGAGGCTTGCAAAATAGCAGCATCGTAGTAATGAGTCCACAAAAATATTCTTTCTGAAACTTGGGAGAGCAGGAACAGTAGCTCAGCAGGATTTTTCATATGATATAAAACGCCACTAGCTACGCAGATATCGAATTTCTGAGTTTGCTGTTTGAGATATTCTACAAAATCTCCCAACAAAAAATGAGCAGACTTCAGCCCCAGCATTTCTTTAATCACTAAGCACTTTAGGTAAGCGCGTATATTAGCTTCGACAGCGGTGATGCTTGCTGCGCCCATGCGCTCCAGCATATAGGTATGACCTGCTTCTAGTGGCCCTAGCTCCAGAATCTTCTTGTTCTGAAATCCCCCGAACTGTTCAGATATCCAGTGAATCCGAGAATCTTCAAATAGAGGCGAGGTGCCAGCATTGAGATGAGTCAGCTCTAAGGGCATCTTTGAAGCCCATTCTCCCTTGAAAATATCTAGACAGTTTTGGTCAGCAGGTGCACAGTGAAGATACTGATCAAGAATTTCCATAGTTGCGGTTTAATTTGATTAATTTAAATTGAGATAGCTCACGCCAGGAATATTTTTACTTTGAGAAACCGCATAAAAACAATTTAAGATCCATATTTATAATAGTAGATGGAGCCAGTTGGAATGCGTCTCCCGTCTTGAAAAATACTGTACAAGAGCAGCTCTGATTGAGCAGGTAGTCGTTCAATATTTAGCACCACTTGATAGCCAAACTTGCAGGCTGAAGAATAGCAGGGGACAACTTTCAACACGTCGGGGCGAGAAATATTAACTGGTGTTTCCAGCACTAAATCTGAGCCATGCATGACTTGAATCATCACGGCCTGTGAGTCCCTGCCGACTAGCCAGCCCTGAAGCACCAGATCCGATCCGAGGATTTCGTCGCCGCGCTTATATTGGGTAATCCAGCCGTCAATAAAGTTGTCTTTGTCACGCTGACAGAGGTGAGTCACCTTCAGGATTTCAATGGAGCACTGCTGATTGATCTGGCTGTGAATTCTTTTCAGCCAGCGGCGCAAGGGACTCTCGCTAAATCGTGAAGGCATCGGTCGCTTTGTGTCCAGCCCAATCTGCCGCTCTGGCTTCAGCTCAATCTCCAGTTGATCACCTGTCACATCCAGCGCTTGGGATATAGGCCGTCTGGGGCCGGGGCTTTTTCTGGGAGAGCTGGCCATAACTGGCTGCGGAGCCGAATGCAGGCTGTTTAGTCCTGTGAGATCGTCCATATTGCTCAAAAAGAATTGCTCAAGAAATTTCGTGATTTGAGTTGAGGACAGGTTCTAGCTGTAGTTTGCAGAATAAAATGCGGCTGCCGTTGGCCAAGACTGCTTGTAACACCAGCTCAGTCGCCGTCAAATCTACAAAATTTATCACTTTTCTAAAGCCGCTATATTCAGCTCCTACGATATCAGGGCGATGATTAGCAATATCAGCTCGAACTTCATCAATGGGGACAAACTGCTGTTGCTGACTGCTCACCAGCTCTATGCCAACCACCACTGCTTCCTGGCAGAGCACCCAGCCTCGGATCAGCATAAAGTTTCTGTAGATGTTGCCTGGTTCTAGATCATCTATGGCAAAGTCATCAAACCGCTTCAGCTGAGACTCAAAATAGGCAACTGACTGTAGCTTCATTGAAACAGTCTTGGCAAAGCGGTAGTCGTAGTTCTCTGATTCTCTGGTTAGATTGATGCTATAGCAGGGATCATGTTCAATATATTTTTCCCATCTCTGAGCAATAATGCTGGACTCTTGCTGGAGCCTCTGCTTCTTCTCAGCCGAATCCTCATAGCCGCGACTTTTGGATTCATAATGACAGAGTTTAGCATGAGGAATGAAAACATTACGATATCCTTTCTCAATCATTTTGAGACAGAGATCCACATCGTTGTAAGCTACCGAGAGGCTTTCGTCAAACCCGCCCACCTCCAGAAATACCTCCCGCCGACAGAGCAAGCAAGCTCCGGTGACTGCCAGGTAGTTGTTGGGCGTTGCGAGTTGACCGAAGTAGCCTGGAAGCTCAGATGCCGCATGACGATGCCCGTGATTCGCCACACCCTGTATGCCCATCACTACCCCAGCATGTTGAACCGAATTGTCAGGATAGACCAACAGCGGCCCAACAGCGCCAATTGATGGCCTTTGAGCCTGCTCGAGTAGGCTTTCTAGCCAGTCAGGCGTAATCACCTCTGTATCGTTATTGAGAAACAGCAGGTAATCACCCTGCGCTTTCCCAACCGCATAGTTATTGATCAAAGAAAAGTTGAACGGCAGATCTAGCGAATAGAACCTGAACTGCTCAGGATATTGACTCTGCCAATCTAAGAGCAGCTCTGCAAGTTCAGGCTCATCGCTACCGTTGTCGATCACGATCACTTCGTAGTTGAGATAAGTGCTCTTTGTAAAAATTGACTCCAGGCATTTGGCGAGTACAGCGCTCAGATTCTTGGTGGGAATAATGATGCTAATCAGGCCGGGACGAACAATTTGGTATCGAATCACATGTAAACCGGGGAATCTGGCGTGAGAAATCACCTCACCCGGCTCGTTGCGGCGTTGCAGCGCAGATTCAATGGCTCTAATCGCAGCCGTATAGGCATAGGGCTTTGCGGCTGCGCTTCCTGCCGTAGACTCGGCGTGCATTCGCCAGTGATAGAGAACTTTGGGAATATGGTAGATCTGTTCGGTCTGTTCCGTTAGCCGCAGCACCAGATCGTAGTCTTGACTGCCTTCGTAGCCCAGCCGAAATCCGCCGATTTGGTTAATTAAAGAGCGGCGGTAGGTGCCCAGATGGCAGATATACATCCGGGATAGAAAAGCATCTGGGCACCAGTCTGGCTTAAAGTAAGGATTGATTAAATGCCCGTTTTCAGTCAGCTTATCTTCATCTGAGTAGATCATATCGGCCTCAGGATGCTGATTTAAAAGCTTTGCGGCTTCGTATAGCGCATCAGGCGTGATCACATCATCGTGATCGAGTAGCGTGACAAATTCTCCAGATGCAATTGCAATGGCAGAATTCGAGCAGGCTGAAATATGACCGTTCGTCTCTCGAAAGCAAACTTTAATTCGTGCATCTTGAGCTGCATAGGCTTCTAGAATCTGCCGAACATGCGGCTGGGTGGAGCGGTCATCTGCAATACATAGCTCCCAGTAGGGATAGATCTGATTAATGACAGAATCTAGCGCTTCTTTTAAGAACTCTGCAGGCGTGTTGTAGACCGGAAAAATAACGCTAATGGTTGGTTGATAGCGCCATGACGCAATTTGCTTGGCCATATCGCATAGCTGCTCACCATCAGGTGCATTCTCTCTCAGCCATTGGCCATAGCGTTCGTCAAAGCATTCATAACGACCGCAGGCACTCGTCCAACTGCTGATTTTTTGAGTTTCAAAGCATCGTCCTAGACGCACAATCACATCTGGGGATCTCGCTTGAATTTGCAATGCAGCTTGGTAAAACGCAATTGCTTCATTTACAAAAACTGGATGAGCTTTGAGCCTGTCAACAGAGGCCTGATTTTTATGCGCCTCATGGTGGGCAAAGTAAACTAAAGGGTTCTCCTGACCCTGAACAATTGCCGAGGCTGGCTGTAGATATTCCGAGCAAGCTGACAAAGCTCTACAAAGATCGAGCGCAGAGCTGGCAATTTCGTGACTCGCGCAGGTGAGCTGAGTATAGTAGGGGCGACCTTCTGCCTGGCCAATCTGGAGAAAATGGTTGATAGCTAGCTCTGCTCGATAGCGGGATCTGCCAAATCGCTCTTGCAGATCTGGGTTGAGTTTGAGATATGCCTCACTGTTAAAGTCTGACGGCAGCTCTGAGCCTCTTTGCTGAAGCGAATGGGCCATTGCTGCGGGTGAGGTAAACCTATCTTCTAAGTAGCCTACCGTCAGCCAGTGCTCGTAGGCTTCGGCGTAGCTCGACAGCTCAGGCAGGTCATCGTAAAATTCTAGATAAAATCGCCAGTCAAAGTCATTTTTATAAGCTCGCTCTTCAGATCTACCGCGCTGTAGAAAATGCTCGGTCGCCTTGTATTCTTTATATCTCCCGGTGATCCGACCTCGCAAATCTGGATTTAGCAACCGATAGCCCTCAGCATCAAAATCTGACGGCAACTCTGACTGACTCGCTTCAAGATAGGCAATCAGAGCCGCTAAGTTAGGCTGCCGATTCTCCGCTTGACCAAACAAAACCCAGTGCTCATAGGCTTCCTGATGCGTGGTCAAATATCCCAGATCGCTGTAGTACTCCAGATAAAACTGCCAGTCAAACTCCGGCTCTTTGGCCTGCGCCTGCGCCCAGAATTTAGAGAAGTTGGGGATATGTTTGAACTGAGCCGCAATCTTGAGCGTGGCTGATGGCGTGACCGATTTAGGAATATATCTAGAAGTCATGGGGTTGCTGAGTTTGGGGTGATGCAGACTGAACTGATGAAATAACCGAGCGATAAAACGAGTAGAATTTAGTAAACGTTGAGGCTATAGTCCTCACGTTCCAACGTCAGATGCGGACTGTAGCAGGGATCGCGTTGCAGCTCTTTGCGCCAACGTTTCTGTATCAGATCTTGCTCTAGCTTGAAGCGCTGCTGTTTTTCAACCGTATCTTCTGCGCCTCGGCTTTTCGACTCGTGGTGATAGAGCTGCACATGCGGCAGATAGAGATTGCGATATCCCAACTGCTGAATTTTCAGGCAAAGATCCACGTCGTTATAGGCGACAGCTAGCGACTCGTCGAAGCCTCCCACCTGCTCAAACAGCTCGCGCCGACAGATTAGGCAAGCCGCCGTCAGCGCCGAGTAGTTATTAATTGAAACGATCTGTGAGAAATACCCCTGGGCATCTGCCGCAAAATGCTTGTGACCGTGACTGGCTACGCCCCCAACACCCAGCACAACGCCCGCATGCTGTACGGTATCATCAGGATAGAGCAGCAGCCCGCCCACAGCACCGGTTGCAGGGCGCTGCGCCTGCTCAACCAGCGCTTCGATCCAGTCTGCGGTAATAATTTCAATATCGTTATTGAGAAACAGCAGATAGTCACCGCTCGCCTGCATGACCGCAAAATTGTTCAGCGTTGAATAGTTAAAGGGAATATCCAGCGAACAGCAGCGGAAGCGGTCGGGCTGCTGCTGTTGCCATCGCTGAATCGAATCTAGGGTGTATGGATCATCGCTGCCGTTGTCGATCAAGATGACTTCGTAGTTTGGATAGGTCGTTTTGGTAAAGATAGATCCTAGACATTGATTCAGCACTTCCCCCAGATTGCGGGTCGGAATCAGAATGCTGACTCGTTTATATTCGCTAAGTTCATACCGCGTGATGTAGACCCCAGGATTTTTAGGATTCGTCACCACTGCTCGGATCGGCTCACCGCGCCGCTGATGGGCTTCGGTGATAGCTTGGATCGCCGCATTTCTGGCATAAGGCTTTGCGTCAGAATTAGCTGAGGCTGAATTGCCGTGATTGCGCCAGTGATAGAGCACCTTCGGGAGATGAAAAATCTGCTGGGTTTGCTCCGTCAGCCGCAGCACTAGATCGTAGTCCTGACTACCTTCGTAGCCGCCTCGAAAACCGCCAATTTCTTCCACCAGCGACCGCCGATAGACTCCCAAATGGCAGGTGTACATCCGCGACAGGAAGGAATCAGGGCACCAGTCTGGCTTGAAGAACGGCATCACCCGCTCCCCCTGTGCGTTCAGCTTGTCTTCATCCGAATAGATCATGTCCGCTTCGGGATGCTGATTGAGCAGCGTCACAATTTCGTAAAGCGCTTCGGGAGCCAGCAGATCGTCATGATCCAGCAGCGCCACATATTCGCCAGTAGCCTGCGCCAGCGCTGAATTAGAAGCTGCCGAGATATGGCCGTTCTCGCTGCGATACAGCACTTTAATCCGCAAATCCTGCATCACGTATTCGCTAAGCACAGCCTGGAGCTGCTTATCGGTAGAGGCATCGTCGGCAATGCAAAGCTCCCAGTGCGGATAGACCTGCGCCAGTACAGATTCAATCGCCGCTCTCAAGAAAGCTTCGGGGGCATTGTAGACAGGCATCAAAATGCTGATCAAGGGCTGGTAGGTCAGCGTCTTGGCGGTGGACTGCATCTGATGCAGATCTGCCTCGGTCGGCGTATACTGCTGCATCCAGCGCTTATAGTCTGCATCGAGATCGCGCGGTCGGCGGAACTGCTCGCGCTGGCGCAATACCTGCTGAAGCTGGGCGGCAGTTTCCGGGCAGTCTGGTCGCAGATGTTGGGCAATTTGGCCGCAGACCAGCGCCTCGTCGAATTTTTGATGCAGTAATAGTGCGTTCACCAAGCCGGGATAGAGTTCGACCGCATCGGGATTTAGCTCTAGCGCCTTGTGGTAATGCTCCGGGTTGTCGGGGGCTTGCTCAATGGCCTGCCGATAGAGCGTAAACGAATTCATCCGGTCAGCGGCGACTCGCTGCTGGAGCGCTTCGGCGAGCTTGACAGCAGCATGGGGCAGATCCGGCTGACAGTGCAGCGCCGCTTGATAGGCCGCAATCGTCTCATTCCAGTTGCCCAACTGACTCAGCGCCTCGGCCAGATTGTAGTGCGACCAGGCAAAATCTGGGTTGAGGGCAATTGCCGCTCGGAAGGCTGTCACCGCCTCTGGCCAATTTTGCAGCTGTAGCCAAGCCGCACCCAGATTATGATGCGACCAGGAAAACTCGGCATCTAAATCAATAGCCTGTCTGTAAGCCGCAATCGCCTCTGTCCAGCGATTCAGTCGGCTCAGGATATCGGCCAGCTGATGCCAGTGCTGCCCAATGCTAGGAGCTTGACCCACCTGCTGCTGACTAGAAACTAGGGCTTCCGGCCACTGCTCTAGCTCAACCTGACACTTGAGTCGACCCGCCGTGACTGCCTGCGGCTCGCAGGACTCATAGGCATCGAGAGCAGCCTGCCACTGTTCGAGGTCGAGCAGCGCATCGCCTAACTGCAAACAAAGCTGCGGATCTCTGGGCTGATCTGGGGGCTGGCGGGCCAAGAGATCGAGATAGGCTGATAGCGCCGCCTCGCGATTGCCCTGCTGGCTGAGCGCTACCGCAATGCCCAGATGCGCGGAGAGCAGATCGGGCTGGAGCGCTGTGGCCTGCGTGAAATAATCCTGGGCTAAGGCTGGCTGTTCGTCGGCTAAAAATCGATGGGCGAGCTGCTCATAGGCGGCGGCGCTGCCCCAGTTTGGCTGAAGTCGATAGGCGTGATCTAAGCAGGTCAGCGCTGCTGCTTCGCGGCCTAGCTGCTGCCAAACCTCGGCCAGCTTCCAGTAGGCTCCCGCAAACTCTGGGTTGAGTTGGATCGCCATTTGATAAGGCTGAACGGCCTGCTCAAACTGCTGCTGCTCGGCGTAGAGGCTGCCGAGTCGGGCATAGAGTTCGGCACTGGGTTGCAGCAGCAGCCCCTTGCGATAGGCTTGCTCAGCGGCGGCAAACTGCTGCTGATTCTGGAGCGAACGCCCTAGAATCAGGCAGGCGGTAGCAGCCTCTGGCTCTAGCTGCCGGAGCGCGGCTTGGCAGGCGGTGACGGCCTCTGCCCAGTCACCCGCCTTGCAGCTGACTGCCCCCTGCTGGAGATGAAAGCTGGCCTGCTCAAACCAGGGAATGCTGCGCGGCTTGGCTTTGACTGCTTTTAATTTACGTGGCGATGGCGGGGGCAATGGCGGGGGTGATGGCGGCTGAGGGAGTTGATGGCGCTGGGCAACCTGTTCAGTTAAAGCAATAGCGAGCCGATAGTAGCTCGCCGCTGATTCTAGGTCGCCTTGCTGCGTCAGGGCAGCGGCCAAGCACTGATAGGCTTCGCTGTCGGGGCTGAGCGCAATCGCCTGTCGATATTGGGCAATCGCGTCTCCCAAATTGCCCTGTTCGCGCAGTGCGTGCCCTTGCTGGAGATATTCGGCGACTGTTGGTCTACTGGTGGGAGTGCCAGTCGCTGTACCAGCAATCACCTGATCGCCCTCTTCAGCCTGATTTAAGACGGCTAAATCCTGCTCGCTGAGGGCCGCCGCATTCCGAAAGACTTCGCCGAGATCCATGAGTCCTCGCAAGAAGCCGCGCTGAGGCGGCGATTTGGGTCGAACAACTCTGACTGGAGGCGCAAGGGCTGTGAGCAAAGAGGCTCTGGGAGATGCAGTGCGGAAAGGATTCATCATGATAAAGCGGCGTTGGACGATACGCTAGGTCAGGTAGCTGCAAAGCAATCTGGAAAACAGTAATCTATGAGCTGAATTAAATTCCAGGGAATGAAAAAATTTAAGAATTTATCAAAACTGGGATATCTGATTTTGAATTAGCAGGATACAGAGTTTTAGTCGGTTTGGCAACTAATTTTCGGGATAGCTTCAATTTGCGAACCATCACCTGATAGTCCTGGTGAACGACCGCGAGCTGCTGCTTGGCTGTTTCCAGGAAGGCGTTAATGCCGCGATAGGTTTCCTGCCCCGGATGATTGCCATCAATATACTGATAGTCATCGAAGATCAGGATGCCGCCCACTTTTAATAAGCGCCAAGCTAGCTCCGCATCCCGACGCACGTGATCTGCCAGGTGACAGCCATCAATATAGATGAAATCGTAGGTTTCGGACGGCAGCTTCGCCAAAATCTGATGCGAGTCGCCAATCTGCTTGATTAGCTTTTGGGCTGAACCCGTTAGCCGCACGTTGGCCTCAAAGCTCTCCTGAAAAAATAGATCGATGCAGGTGAGCTTGGCCTGAGGATGCGTCAGCAGATGGTCGAGCAGCCAGCAGGCCGACATCCCCTCAAAGCTGCCAATCTCCAGACCATGCACCGGCTGATTCACATAGGGTTGCAGCTGCGTTTCCCAGCTCGCAATATTATGCGTAAACCAGTCGTGCGTAAACTGATAGTTGCGATAAGCCGCTGCCCGCCAACCCCGCATCACAATCGCGCCCTGATGCAGCTCGACCGCCTCTTCCAATTCACCCTGATCGGCTAGCAAATTGCCCAGATGCGAGCAGAGCCAGTGATAGCCCGGATTTTGCTCAATTTGCAGGCGGTGGTCGGCAATTTCTCGCTCCAGCTGCTTTTGCTCAGCCAGCGCCTGCTGAGCTTTCAGGCGCAGATCGGCATCCTGCGGACGATTCAGCAGCGCTAGGCTGTAGAAAATTGTCGCTGCCGCAAACTGCTTACACTGCATGAACTTGCCCGCTATCTCGACATAAAATTCAGGCTGGCGATATTGGGCCTGAAGCGGCATATTTTGTCGATAGGCCAGGATCATCGGCTTCAAGCCTAGCTGATCGGCCTGAGCGCGCAGCGCGTAGCCAAGTTTGGGATAGATGGCTGCCAAATCGCTCTGCATTTGCAGCATCGTCATCAAGACCGCAGTGGCCTTCTCCCACTGCTTTTGGTGCAGCAAGACTTGAGCCAAGTAATAGTAAGTCCAAACAAAGTCCGGGTTGAGCTTTTGGGCTCGGTACAGCGCTGCAAAGGCAGGCCGCCAATTTTGCTGTTTCAGCAGCACATAGCCCAGATTGTAATAAGCCCAAGACAGTTCAGGATTGAGCTGTACCGCTCGGTAGCAGACGGGCAGAGCCTTGTCCCAGTAGCGCAGTCGCACCAGGATCTCGCCCAGGCTAAAATAAGCGGCGGCAAAGTTGGGGTTGAGCTGAATGGCGCGCCAGTAGTAAGCCGCAGCGGGTTTGAGCTGGTCAGTGCGCTCAGCCAATTTACCCAGGCCATAGTGGGATTCCGCATGGTTGGGGTTGAGCTTGAGCACCTGCTGAAACGCCTGCTTGGCCGCCTGCCAGTTCTCTCGGTAGGTTTCGGCAACGGCCAAATTGTAATGTGCTTCGTAGAGATCGGGCTGGAGGCGGATCGCTCGCTGGTAGCAGTCAATGGCTTCAGGCATTTTATCGAGTTGAATCAGGGCATTTCCAAGTGTGAGCTGATTGCTGGGGGTTGCCCAAGCGGGCTTCAGCACCACCGCTCGATAGCGATAGGCGACCTCTTCTTGGCGCTGGCCAAGCTGGGCGTAGATGCCAGCCAAACTGCGATGCGCCTCAGCGTCTTTGGCATTCAGCCTGAGCGCCTGCTCGTAGGTGGCAATGGCGGCTGGCCACTGTCGCTGTTTGGCACGCAGCGCCCCCAAGTCGGTGTAGAGCCGCACCGGGTTGATCTGCCGCTCGACTGAGCGACTCTGCCAGAGCACAGCCTCCCGAAACCAGCCCAAGCTTTGCAGCAGATAGCCCAGCGCCCGGCAGGCTTCGGCCAGCCCTAAGCCATCTTGCAGCGCTTGCTCACAGGCAGTCATGGCATTGTCAAGCTGAGCAACCATCAATCGCAATCCGGCTAAATATCCGGGCAAAAAGAGAAAGCCGAATGCACCAGAGCGATGCATCCTTGGGAGGATAGCAAGGTTTGCTAAAAACGACGCTCGATCAATCTAAAGTTTTGTAAAGCAGTAGATTGTAGCCGTCGCACTATCCGTCGCACTATTTTGTTTGCGCGGGTATCAGCTCTATCTGCGCCGAACTTTGCTAATCATTTTGCGGGAGAAGCGCAGGTTCAGATCCGCTTCATCCGCCCAGTCTTGCAAAACGCGAAAGAAGTTTTGGCGGTCGTCAGCTTGCAAAACGGCAGTCTGATCGGCTGTTTCAATCACGTAGGGGTAGCCGCTGCCGATAATTACCTCGCCCCGCACCCAGTCGATGACGCGCTCGGTCAGACCCGCTTCCACCATCCAGAGCGGCATCTCCAGACGGGCAGGATAGCTATCGCGGTTGGTTTTGAGGTAGGTGAAGGCAATCTGGTCAGCCTGGTTTTCGTAGTCTGCCAAAATGCCAGACCGCTGGCAGCGCAGCATCGCCGTTCGGTCGCCCCATTTCATAAATTTATTGACAAGCTGCGCGTCATGAATCGACTGTGATTCCGGCAGATCGTAGAGCGTTCGCAGCATCACGGCCAGATCTTGAGCATATGAAGTGTCGATATAGGCCACGAGGGGAACGCGATAGGTTTGGCTGGCCTCCAGCAGATCAAGCAGGCATTCGACGTAGAAGCGCCGCACCTTTTCCTCAAAGAGCTGCGCGAAGGTGGCCACCAGCGAACCGTCGAGAAAGACCAGCCGATCGGTGGCTTGGGGATGCGTCCGGATATAGTCCATCAGCCGCTCAGTTTCCATCTGAAAGCGGCGCATGTTCACCTGCCGATCAACCGGATCGCCGCTATGTCCGGCGCGCAGATCGGTGGGGGTCATCACGTCAATCGCCACGTCTTTCTCGTATTCGCCCGTGGGTAAATGCGGGTTTTCAAACCAGCCAATCTGCACCAACGCAATTGGAATGGACAGGTCTTTGCCGGGATAGATCTGCGAGCCGTCCACTGCAAAGGTGGTGATGCCAGTCAGCCGCTGCTTCACCCAGGCCAGACTTTGCTCCCGATTTTGCCAGATGCAGCCAAACGGCATAATCCCCATCTTGGCCTCGCTCAGCGGCTCTAGCAATCTTGCCCCCAAGTTGGCCGGATGCTGGGCGGAGCGCGCCTGAAGTTCTGGCTCTCCCTCCGCACAAAAGCTCTCCAGCACGGCACGGTAGTTCTGCAACTGTCGCCCTGTCGCCTGACTAAAGGCCGCAAATTCGTCGCGCTTGCTGTTGAGAATCTCGTGGATCTGGGAGGCTTTAAGGGACATAGGGATTGGAGCGACTGGTAAATCAAAGGCATCTTGCTGATCTTAAGGCGAGATGGGGCGATAGGCTAGAAGAGACGCAACTTGCAAGAGGTAAAGCCTTGGGACAATACGAACGGCTGATTCTAATGGCAGAAGATGAGCTGACGCAATACAGCACGGAGGCTCGCAAAATTGAGAAGCTGCGCCAGAAAATTGGCCTTTCAGTGAGTGCAGCCGAGCAGCAACAGGTCAAGGCTCAGCTGGAGGCCGAGCTGCCCACGGGCGGCCTTGCTAAACTGATCGAAACTCAGCGACAGACCGTGGCGCTGCCGTTTTGGGGGATTGCCGGACTGGGGCTGCTGCTGGGGATTTCTTTCATGCAGCCCATTGATCTGCTGGCGACCGTCACCGGCACAGCGGTCGCAATTGGCGTACAGAAATGGGGCTGGAAGCTAGAAGCCAAGCGGCTAGTACTGACCACGCTTGCAGAAATTGAAGCTAGAGTCCGCAATCCTGCCTAGGCTAGCTAAACTCGGCTGTCGCTGGCTCTGCGGCTTCAGCTAGCGCTGCTGAAATCTGGCGGCAGTAGGCGTTAAAGCTGGGCGTGGTGCGGAAGGCTTCGGTGCGCGGGTAGGGTACGTCAATCGGCAAATCAGCGACCACTCGCCCCGGACGCGCCGCCATCACCACCACCCGATTTGAGAGGTAGACAGCCTCATAGATATTGTGGGTGACAAACACCACCGTCCACTGCTTTTGCTGCCAAAGCGCCAGCAGATCGCTGTTGAGGCGGCTGCGGGTCATTTCGTCTAGCGCTCCAAACGGCTCATCCATCAGCAGCAGCTCCGGCTTTGTCACCAGCGCCCGCGCAATCGACACCCGCATTTTCATGCCGCCCGACAGCTGGCGGGGATAGGCGCGCTCAAAGCCAGTTAGCTCAACTAGCCGCAGCGTCTCTGCCACCAGTTTTGTCGCCTCCGCCTGCGAAACGCCAGCCAGCTTCAACGGCAGTCGCACGTTGTTTTCCACCGTCGCCCAAGGCATCAGCGCCGCTTCCTGGAACACAAAGGCAAGACGCTGCTTGATCCGGTCATCGCCCCAGTAGAGGGTACCGCTGCTCATCTGCCCCAGCCCCGCAATGATCCGCAGCACGGTGCTCTTGCCGCAGCCTGAAGGCCCCAGCAAACTCACAAACTGGCCGTCCTCAACGCTGAGATTCAGATCTTGCAGCGCCGTTGTGCCGTTGTTATAGATCTTGCTGACGTTGCTGAGCGTAATTGCCGCTGTCATCTCAAGGCCTCTGAAACTAGAAAGCGCGCCGAAGAACTAAACCACCTGCTTAGCGCTAGCTCTTGTAGGCATCCACGCCTTTGTTCACAAATTTCAGCGTGTAGGCTTTTTTGTAGTCTAGGCTGCTGGGGAAAATTCCCTCTCCAGACATGGTGTCAAAGAACGACTTCCAGCGTTCGTCGGTCATCGAGCCAATGCCTTGCGTTTCTGCCGAGCCAGAAACCACAATTCCATACTCTTTCATTTTCTCAATGCTGTACTGAATCTGCTCATCCGTCATTTCTGGATTATCTTGCTTAATCAGTGCATTGGCTGGAGCCGGATCGCCATTTAGATAGCTGTACCAGCCTTTAATCGAGGCATCAACAAAGCGCTGCACCAGATCAGGATCTTGGTCAACGAGCGACTGCTTGCATTCAATGGTGGTGGAATAGGGATCGTAGCCGTAGTCGGCCAGCAAAAAAACTAGCGGCTCGAAGCCCCCTTCTTTTCTAATCGCCAGCGGTTCAGAGCTGAGATAGCCCTGCTGCACCGCAGTTTTATCAGCCAAAAACGGGGCAGGGTTGAAGTTGTAGGGGCGCTTCTGGGCATCGCTGTAGCTGAATTTAGCCTTTAAAAAGGGCCAGAAGGTTGTGTTGGCGGCAGCGCCAATAAAGGTCGGTCGGTCTTTGAGATCGGCCAGCGACTTGGCCTTGCTTTCGGGATGCGCTAGCAGCACCTGCGGGTCTTTTTGGAACATGGCCGCGACGGTGACTTTCGGAATGTTTTCCTGCACGGCCTTGATTGCATCCGAGACATAGCCCATAAAAAAGTCAATCGCGCCGCCCATTAAAAGCTGCGTGCCGTTCACCTGCGGCCCGCCCATCTTGATCGTCACGTCCAGCCCATAGTCTCTATAGATGCCGGTAGCGACTGCCTGGTAGAAGCCGCCATGCTCGGCCTGGGCATACCAGTTGGTGCCGTAGGTGATTTTTTTGAGTTCGCCGCTGGGGCTAGCTGCCGGACTGCTGGCCGCCGGATCAGGGGCTTGACTCGTAGTTTGACTCGTAGGTTGGCCAGCGCAGGCTGTTAGCACACCGCTGCCGACGGCGAGTCCGCCATACTGAATCAGCTTGCTCATAAACCTGCGCCGATTCAGGCTCGCTCGATCCAGATTCAGCAGGGCTGGTTTCAGCAAATCATCTCTCAGCAGATCATCAGGCGACTGGCTCATCTGATTGTCCTCTAGATTCCATGAAGATATCATTCCCAGCAGAAAGCGCCAGAAAAGCCCTCGACTGTTACGAAGCTACTCGAAGCAAAATCGAGAGATCGTATTATATGATACTTCTACAATCGGGGCTGCTTGGGTTACGGTTTGGGGAGGTTTTGCTCGACCCAGTCGATGACCCGCAGGCCAAGTCGCAGGCCATCGAGCCGATCGATTTCGCGGATACCGGTCGGGCTAGTGACGTTGATCTCGGTGAGATAGCCGCCGATCACGTCGAGACCGACAAAATACAGGCCGTCCCTTCTGAGGGCAGGAGCCACATGCTCACAGATCAGGCGTTCACGCTCGCTGATCTGAGCTTTATCGGCCTTGCCGCCCACCGCCATGTTGCCGCGAAACTCTTGGCCTGTCGGAACGCGGTTGACGGCTCCAACTGGCTCACCGTCCAGCAAAATAATCCGCTTGTCGCCCTCTTTGGCAGCGGGCAGGTAAGCCTGCACCATGACAGGGATGCGGCCAAGCGTACTGATTTCGATCAGCGAATTGAAGTTGCGATCTTCCGGGGTAATCAGCAAAATGCCTTCGCCCGCCTTGCCGCCCAACGGTTTGATCACTGCCGCCCCATGCTGCTCCACGAATCGCCGGATCACCTGCTTGTCCTGGCTGACGATAGTTTCAGGCATTACGTCCTTAAATTGCAGCGCATACATCTTTTCGTTGGCGGCACGCAGGCCAGCTGGCGCATTCACCACCAGCGTTTTGGTGCGGTCTACGGCATCCAGGATGTAGGTGGCGTAGAGGTAGGGAATGTTCACGGGCGGGTCAGTCCGCATGAACACTGCGCCAGTCTCTTCCAGGCAAATCAGGCGGCTTGGCTCCAGGCTAAACCAGGGCTGTGGCGCGACCCACCGTCCTGCCACTAGCTCGACGGGCTGAAGCTGCACTGGGCAAGCCAGCGCCCAAGCCTTGCCGTCAATCACGCTCAGATGCTCAGCCTGCGTGATCCAGACTTGATGACCTTTTTCCTGCGCTGCCTCCATCATGGCAACGCTGCTGTCATGGCCGGGATCCAGCCGTTCGATGGGATCAATGATGAAAATCAGATTCACGCGGTTCTCCAGTTAACCCAAATCAGCCAGCCCAAATCAGCCAGCCCAAATCAGCCAGCCAGCAGCGGATCGAGTCCACCCTTGGCGTTTAGCGCATAGAGGTCGTCGCAGCCGCCAATATGCTGATCGTCAATGAAGATTTGCGGCACTGAACGCCTGCCGTTGGCTCGCTCAGACATTTTGGCGCGGGCTGGCTCATCGCCATCAATGCAGTGTTCAGTGTACGTCACGCCTTTTTTATCGAGCAGAGCCTTGGCGCGGATACAGAAGGGGCAGCTGCTCCAGGTATAGACTTCAACGGTGTGGGACATAGGGGTTCCTCGGCAAAACAGAATAGCAGAGACGAGAGCGAAACAGCATCTCTAGTGTAGTCAGCTTTGGCCGCAATCAGGTGAGGCAGAGTCGGCAGAACCGGGTAGATCGGTCATAATTGACAAGCGATTTCTGCTTTTAGCATTTCTGCTTTTAGCATTTTCACGTTGGCAAAATATAGCCGTTATATATGAGGAATTCTGTGGTGTCTAAGCTCAACGCTCCCTTAGTGGCTCTCCCTGCTTCTTTCCGCGCTCCGGTCGTGACAGCAACCGGGCTGACAGGTCGCCTACTGACCAGCCTGCTGAGTTTGGTGGGTGCAGTCGCCATTGCCCAAACTGCTGGCGCTCAGGCGCTTTACAATCCGATTCCGCTACCTGAAAACGGCCAGGTGACAGACAGTCTGACCGACAAAGATATCCCGACAGGCAGCGGTGGCTTTGCGCGCGACTATCTGATTAGCTTTAAGGGCGGTGAGCAGGTGGTGATGGATCTGACCTCCGAGCAATTCGACACCATTATTACGCTACTAGGGCCGGATGGCACCACGGCGGCTGAAAACGACGATGCGCCAGATGGCTCAACCAACTCAATGCTGTTCGCCCGCATCACCCAACCTGGCAACTACATTATCCGAGTCAATCCTTATGCTGGGCAGGGCGTGGGGCAGTTTACGCTGAAGGTGACGCGCCTGCGCGCAGAGTAGCCAGCGAAAACTGAGTGTCAGCCTCGCTAAAGCACGCGCAGCACGCTAGAAATCTGCCTCAGCAGATCAAACTGTTCGATTGCGGCTAGCGCCTGCCGGAAGTTGGCTTCGCGCACGTCATGCGTGATCACCACAATTTCGGCCATCTGATCGCGACGGCCAATCTGCACGACCGATTCGAGGCTGACCTGATGCTCACCAAAGCAGCTGCCTAGCTTGCCAATCACGCCGGGGCTGTCTTTGACCAAAAACCGCACGTAGAAGCGCGTCACGAGCGCTTCGATCGGGGCGATTTCGCAGTAGCTCTGGTGCGAGCAAGCCAGCAGCGGATCGAGCAGCGGCGTGCCGTCAGGGAGCGCTGCCGTTGAGCCTGCCGCTCGACCGACCTTGAGAATGGCGGCCACGTTTAAAATATCAGCGACGACAGCGCTGGCGGTTGGTCCGGCTCCGGCTCCAGGGCCAAAAAACATCACCTCACCAATTGGGTCGCCTTCAATCAAAATCGCGTTATAAACGCCGTTGACGCTGGCCAGCGGATGGGTTTTGGGCAGCAGCGTTGGGTGAACGCGGACTTGCAGCGGCGCGTCGGCTGGCGCGTCGATCGCGGCACGGCGGGCTGTAGCCAGCAGCTTGATCACAAAGCCTAGGCGCTCGGCGTAGGCAATATCTGCCGCGCTAATCTTGCCAATGCCTTCGCAGTAAACTTCTGGCAGTTTGATCCTGCCGCCAAACGCCAGCGAGGCCAGAATCGCGATTTTGTCAGCCGCATCGAGTCCGTCCACGTCGGCGGTCGGGTCGGCTTCAGCATAGCCAAGTGCCTGCGCGTCAGCGAGCACCTGCTCAAAATCGCTGCCCTCGGCCTGCATTCGGCTCAGGATATAGTTTGTAGTACCGTTGATGATGCCCGTGATGGCCTGAATCCGGTTGGCGCAGAGCGACTGCTTCAATGGCTCAATCACCGGGATGCCGCCCGCGACTGCTGCCTCTAGCAGCACATAGACTCCCGCCGCATTCGCCGCCGTGAAAATCTCGTCGCCGTATCGGGCAATCGCGGCTTTGTTGGCCGTGACGACATGCTTGCCCTGGGCAATCGCTTGCAGCATTAGCGAGCGGGCTGGCTCTAGTCCGCCCATCACCTCAACCACAATATCGACTTCAGGATCGGTCACAATTGCCTCTAGATCGGTGGTGAGCAGGTCAGCAGGCAGCTGAATCTGACGCGGCTTGTCGAGCTGACGCAGTCCCACCCGATGAATTTTGATCTCTTGCAGCAGCGGATGCCGCCCCGCCGGATTTAGCAAAATCTCAGCCGTGCCTGTTCCGACCGTGCCTAACCCCAGCAACCCCACCTTAAACACCACAGTTTTGACTCCGCTGTCTGCTGGAGAGAACGCTTGAGAGCATTCTGGGCAGAACTTCCGCATAGATTTGGCTCTGCACGGTTTTCTCCACAGTTTTCTTCACAAGATTCTTTCACACAATTTCTTCATAATTGTAGGCGAGGATGCCGACGAGAAGTCATCCGGTGGCTCAATCTTCGGGAGTAGCCGCAGCATTGATTTCGCAATTTGCCCAGAAATTTACCCAGAAATTTGCCTAGAAATCTGCCCAGAAATTTGCCCTCTTCATCTCTAACTCACAGTTGAGACCAAAAACAAATCGATCTTCATCTGCTCTTCAACATCTCTTGATGCTTCTACTGAGCGCGCTTCAGGTGAATACCCTAAAATGTAGCTACTCGTTCATCTTTTCCCCTCTCGCCCCCCTCCTGCCCAATGAGTTGATTGAGCGCCTCTGCCGCCGCTTCTAAATCAATCTTGATTAACCTCGCGAACAACCTGGCTGAAGTGACCCAAGTTAAACTGGCGACTGAATTAGCTCAAGCATCCACCCAAGCGTCAGCATCTGAGGCTGAGGTCAAAGACTTGCGAGCAGGGCAGACTCAGATGGGTTCCACAGACCTGAATCAAGATTCGCCCCAAGATTTGCCCCAAGATTTGCCCCAAGATTTGTCCAGTGCCGAGTCAGGAAAAGCTATTCCAACCTCAGCCTTATCCCGATCAAAAGACTCGCTAGATGCCGATTCCTTGCCGTCAACCCTTGAAGGCGTGACTACTGAAGAACTATTAGACTGCATTCGTAGCGGCCAAGTCTGGATGGTGAACGGTCGCCAGCGCAACGGCGTGATTCTATGCAAGCCATTTCACACCGAGTTTGCAGGGCCAGGTGCGGCAATTGGTGGTCTACTCGATATGGACTGTCAGCGCGTCATCCCGATGGGCAGGCTGTCGCTGCTCCGTCCTGACAGCAATCAAGAGCGCCAGAACGCCTACCTGATTCGGCGGCAGTGGATCAAGCTCACCCAGCAGGTCACCGATAAATCACTGCCCATTCAGCGCGCGCAGATGATTTTGACCCAGTTTGAAACCTACTTTGACCAAGACACAATTGCCCGGATTCCCGACGAAGCCTTTGCGTTGATGGTGGGCGTACTGCCCTACACGGTTCGCATGGCGCGCCGAACCCCTGGTAAGCTGACAACAAAGGTGAAAGGCTAGGGGGATCAGTCGTTAGGACTTGTGCTCCACTGAGACTAGCCAGAGACATCAGTTCAACCCAAACGCTTTCAGCGCCAGTGACAGAAGCTTGATTTAATAAAGCTAGACAAGTCTCTGTAGTCCAGTAGCCTTGCATTTGCACAGCCTATTTCCTACCATCAGCGTAGGCTCACTCTGCCTGAGCTGACTGCCGAAGCTGATGGTGCCCCCTGCCATATCGCACCACAGCTAATTTTGCCTCATACTAGGAGCCTGCTATGACGACCCGCTTCCCCATCGACCTCAGCGCCTACAAACCTGTCAAGCTTGACCCCAGCGTCTCAAAGCTAACCGACGAGCAGCGCAGCAGCCTCAAGGCCAATATCCAGCTCTGCCGCGACGCGATTGTGTTCTTCACCGCGACGGGCGCCGCCAGCGGCGTGGGTGGCCATACGGGTGGCCCTTACGACACCGTGCCCGAAGTGATGATTCTCGACGCGCTGTTTCACAGCCAGCCTGATCAGTTCGTGCCGATTTTCTTTGACGAAGCCGGACATCGGGTGGGCACGCAGTATCTCATGTCGGTGCTGGCTAAAGCCATGCCTGCCGAGCAGCTGATGCACTATCGGCAGGCCAACTCCAAGCTGCCGGGACACCCCGAACTCGGCTTAACTCCCGGTGTCAAGTTCAGCTCAGGGCGGCTGGGGCATATGTGGCCTTACGTCAACGGCGTGGCGCTGGCCAACCCTGGCAAGGCTGTGTTCTGTCTCGGCTCGGATGGCTCGCAGCAGGAAGGCAACGATGCCGAAGCGGCGCGGTTAGCCGTAGCGCAGCATATCAATGTCAAGCTGATCATCGACGACAACGACGTGACGATTGCCGGACATCCTTCCAAATATCTCCCCGGCTACAGCGTCGAAAAAACCCTGACGGGTCACGGCCTGAAGGTGCTGACGGTGGACGGCGAAGATATCGACAGCCTTTACGCTCAGATCTGCGAGGCAATCAGCACCCCCGGCCCGGTGGCGGTGATCTGTAAGCGTCCGATGTGCCCCGGCATTGAAGGGCTAGAAGGCTCCAACCACGGCCATGATGTCATCTCAGTGAAGCTGGCGCTGGAGTACCTGGAAAAGCGGGGTCATACTGCCGCCGTTGAATATCTGAAGGGCATCGAAAAGCCGAAGCAGGACTATGCATTCCAAGGCTCTAGCGACCAGTGGGACTCGAATCGCAACGTCTTTGGGGACGCAGTGGTGGGGATGCTGGGCAAGATGAGCGAGGCTGATCGCAAGGCAAAGGTGCTGGTGGTGGACAGCGACCTAGAAGGCTCCTGCGGCCTCAAGAAAATCCACGACGCGCATCCAGAAGTATTCATTCCCTCTGGAATCATGGAGCGCGGCAACCTCTCGGCGGCAGCAGGCTTCGGCATGGAGCAGGGCAAGCAGGGCATCTTTGCCACCTTTGCGGCCTTCCTAGAGATGTGCATCTCCGAGATCACAATGGCGCGGCTCAACTTCTCGAATCTGCTCTGCCATTTCTCGCATTCCGGCATTGACGATATGGCCGACAACACCTGCCACTTCGGCATCAACAACTTCTTTGCCGATAACGGCCTAGACGATGGCTATGACACCAAGCTCTACTTCCCAGCCGATGCGGGTCAGATGAAAGCCTGCGTTGAGGCCGTCTTCCACCAGCCTGGACTGCGATTCATCTTTTCCACCCGCTCCAAAACCCCGTACTTGCTAGACGGCAGCGGCAACCTGCTGCATGGTGAAGGCTACAGCTTCGTTCCTGGCAAAGATGAGCTGGTGCGCGAAGGCAGCGCGGGCTATATCGTAGCCTTTGGCGATGCACTGTACCGGGCTGTGGATGCGGCGGAGCGCCTGAAGCAAGAGGGTATTGAGGTGGGCGTGGTCAACAAGTCAACTCTGAACGTGGTGGACGAAGAGATGATGGCCAAGATTGGCAAGGCTCCCTTTGTGCTGACGGTGGAAGCCTTTAACCGCAAAACGGGGTTGGGTAGCCGCTTTGGCACCTGGCTACTGGAGCGCGGCTATAGCCCCAAATTTGGATACCTGGGCACGCATGAGGAAGGCTGCGGGGGACTGTGGGAGCAGTTTCCGCATCAGGGCATTGACCCGGCTGGAATTATGAAGAAAGTCAAGGAATTGATCGGCTAGGCGGGCTGATTCGCTACTTTGAGAGAGAGGCTCTGCTGGCTGCGGCGGAGCCTTTTGCCTGTCAGATATTCAACAAGAGACGCTCAAAACGCTGAGGTAAAGCCATGGAATTTGATCCCACAATTTTTGGTTCGGGTCTGGGTCTGGGGCTAATCATCGCGCTCGGCACCTGGATCAACAAACTGCGCGATAAATCGACGCTCAAGGGCGAGCTGGAGGATCTCAAAAAGCATCTGCAAACCCAGCTCAGCATTAACGCCAGAGGCTACGAGGAGATGCAGCAGGACTTGAAGCGCTTGCGGCAGGAAAACGAAAACCTCCGCACTACGGTTGGCACGCTCTCTAATAAACCCGGTCGCGCAGAGCTAAAAACCTTGCAAGTTTGGGACAGAGCGCTACGGATCATGACTGTCAGCTCACCCGGCTTTGCGCCTGCCTGGGAGCTAGCTGTCGCTGAGGCTAAAAAAGAAGTCCAGGATACTGACACCGGCATGAAAGCTTTGGTGCGTAAGGTGTTCCCGATGCTGCCGCAGGAGTTGGGCAGCAGTCCGGTGGATGAAACCAACGTTAATTAGCCTGCCAGAATGCTTGATTTAGAGGCGCGGCAGCTGGAGCGGAAAGTCAACGCCCTGGATCTGCTGCTGGTCATCAAAGATCACAAACAGATTGTCAGTTGCCTGCTCAAACTCTAGGTCAATCAGCACTAAATTGCCGCTAGCGACCTGAGTTTTGACTCTGCGCTGGTATTGGCCTGTGATCCGCTGTAGACGATCCCAGTCATCTTGCATCTGATCTAGCGTCCAGCCAGCTTTGAGCGTTGGGTTCAATAGCTCTCTGGCCTGCTCCACCTGACCTGCCGCAATGAGATCAATGAACCGCTCGGCAATTTCTTCGATCTGAGCTTCATCAGCATCACTGGCTTCCACCTCGGCTTCCACCTCAGTTTCTGGTGCTTGAGCTGGTGCTTGAGTGGGCAACAACTGAGCAATCTGTAGCGGCTGAGCCAAAACTGGACTAGCCACTAGCAACAAGATAGAACTAACCAGAAGCTGCACCCAGATATTCTTATACCAAGACTTAAGAACTGTAACTCTCAACACAAAACACTCCCATAGACTGGTATACCGTATACGAAAATCATGACTCCAAGGTTTTTGGAAGACTGTTTTACCGGCTAGATGCTGTGTCTCGATTAAGGGAATCTTTCCTTCATCTGTAGATTGCGCACAAGAAATGATACTTCAGTTCATTCACTATTGCTATAGATAGATAGGTGGCCATGACCGAGTTGAACCAGAGTTCGATTACAGAGGATAGAGCGGCTAGAGTTGAGCGACGCCCCTCTAGCGAGTTGATTTATGGCCTCAATGATAAGCCTCCCGTACCAGAGGCGATTTTCGTGGCATTTCAGCATGTGCTGGCGGCTTTTGTCGGAATTATTACGCCGCCGTTAATCATTGCGGGTAGTCTGGGACTCGATCCAGCCAACACCAGCTACATCATCAGTATGTCGCTGTTTGCATCTGGGATCTGTACCTTCATTCAGTGCAGAAAAATTGGCCCGGTCGGCTCTGGGCTGCTCAGCTTGCAGGGCACAAGCTTTGCCTTTCTGGGGCCAATTATCGGGGTCGGTACGGTAGCGGTTCAGGGTGGACGCACGCCTGAACAGGCGCTGGCGCTGATTTTTGGAGTGTGTTTTTTTGGCGCAGCGGTCGAAATTATTCTCAGCCGCTTTCTGCATCTCATGGACAAGATTATCACCCCGGTCGTTTCAGGTACAGTGGTGATGATTATTGGCTTAGGCTTAATCAAAACTGGCATTATCAGCCTAGCTGGCGGCACAATAGCTCAAAAGAACGGCACGTTTGGCAGTGTGCAAAACCTGCTGTTAGGGGGTGGCGTACTGCTGATTGTAGTGCTCTTGACGACCTCAAAAAATCGGTTTCTCCGCATGGGAGCCATTGCGATTGGCCTGACGGTTGGCTACATCGTCTCTGCTTTTATGGGTATGGTCGATCTGAGTATCTTGGGCAAACTTGCCATCATCAGCCCGCCCATTCCGTTCCGCTATGGCATGAGTTTTGATCTAGGAGCCTTCCTGCCGTTCATTCTGCTCTACGTGCTGACGGCCATTGAAACAGTCGGCGACCTGACAGCCACCTCAGCCGTGTCCGGGGAGCCAGTTTCTGGCTCGACCTACGTGCGGCGCATTAAAGGCGGCGTGCTGGGCGACGGCGTAAACTCAGCCATTGCGGCTGTGCTCAATACCTTCCCCAACACGACCTTTAGCCAAAACAACGGCGTAATTCAAATGACGGGCGTGGGCAGTCGCTATGTCGGCTTCTACGTGGCGGGCATCTTTGCCATCTTGGGCTTGTCTCCCATTATCGGCGGTATTTTTCAGGCAATTCCGCAGCCCGTCTTAGGCGGTGCAACCACCGTCATGTTTGGCTCAATCGCCGTTGCGGGCTTAAGCATTGTCTCCTCGGCCAAACTGGATCGGCGCTCAATGATTATTGTGGCGGTCTCTCTGGCGATGGGGCTAGGCGTAATCTACGCCCCAGAAATCTTCAACGACAAGCCGCCGCTGATCAAGAACCTGTTTGGCTCTAGTATCTCAACGGGCGGCCTGACGGCGATTCTGCTGAGCTGGCTACTACCAAGCTCTGGTGAAGAAGAGATTGCTGAAGAAGAAGTTTCGCCTGTTGAGGCCGAGCTTTAAGTCGGGATGATCTAAAAGAAAGGGCTGAGTGGAATTATCTCCCTCAGCCCTTTTTTAATCTCTTTATTTAATCTCAACGACAGGTCTAGAACACCTGCTCAACTTCCACAATCTCAGGGATAAATTCGCGCAGCCGTCGCTCAATGCCCATTTTCAGCGTCATCGCTGAGCTAGGGCAAGATCCACAGGCTCCCTGCAGGCGGAGCTTGACGATGGGGCCATCAATCTCGACTAGCTCCACGTTGCCGCCATCTGACATCAGGTAGGGGCGCAGATCGTCTAGAACTTTTTCAACGTTGTCGTTGGTTAACGCTAATGCTTCCATAATTTACCTCGTATTAACTGAAACTGCTGGAATGAACTAGACCAGAGCCGGCTGAAGCAGCTTGACGTTGGAGAAGCTGAACTCAGAAACCATGGGCTGGCCGTCTTCAATGGAGTTGATTGTGCGGCTGGTCAAAATCTGGTAGCCGCCCACTGGCTCGTAGATATCTTCGTAGTCCTGCTCGCCTTTGATTTCGCCTGTTTTGGGGTCGCGATAGACCGAGTGATACTGATGCGACAGGTAGCCCGCGCCCGTGTCGTGACTGCTCTGCGTATCGATGGTGACGACAATGCCGTGGATATTGCGATGCACCATGCAGACTTCATTGCTGCGAATTTTGTAGCGGTCGCCCTCAGACTTGCCGCCGACAATAATTTCGACCGCGCCCGTCTCGTCCGTTTCACCCAGGCTAAAGCTATTTTTGCCGTGGGTTTCTTCAAAGCTGCGGCGGATGCGGTGAATCGCCACCTCAAATAGCTGGCCTTTGATGGCCTTGAGCGCTGCTTCATCGGCAACTTCCATCACCTCAGCGCTGAGGTCAGGGTTGACCCGCACTTTGCCTTGATAAGTTTGGTCGCCTGTCTTAAACTGCACGTTGGCGCTGTAGCCGGGGAAGCTCTTGTCCCAGGTATAGCGGTTCTCGTAGGCAGACTGCATGAGCTGGCGAGCTTCTGTAGATTCTGTCATCAGGTTCTCTCCGGGTTACTACTCTAGTTTAAGGTAGTTTAAGGGAAAGCTGGGCGCTCAGGGGGGATGTCTGGAAGATGCTTCTAGTGGCGAGCGCCCGCCTCCAAGATTGGCAAAAACCAGGCCGCCAAGATACCGCCCAAAAAACCAAACAGATGCGCCTCCCAGGAAATCCCAAACTGCTTGGGGAGAATACCGGGCAGTAGATTCCAGTAAAACACGCCTACCGTCAGCGACAGCAGCAGCGCCAGCGGATTGCGATCAAACAGGCTGCCAAACAGCAAAAAGCCGAGATAGCCGAAGATCACGCCGCTGGCTCCGATATGCACAATTTCAATGGCGGCTGGCTGATCGGGCGCGAGCTGATATTCCCCCCGCCCAAACAGCCAGACTCCCAGCCCGCTGGTCAGCACTACCACGACAGAAACCAGCCAAAAGTTAGCTTGACCATGCAGCAGCAGCAGCCAGCCCAGCGCCATAAAGCTAATCGAGTTGCCAAACAGATGTTGAAGATCGCGGTGCAGCAGGGGCGCAAAAAAAATGCCAAATAGCCCGACCAGAGTCCGAGGCCGAATCCCCAGCCAGTTCATCGCCTGGTTGAGCACTAGCCAGTTAAACGCATTGAGCCCCCAGGTGAGCACCAGAATATCGTGCAAAACTGCAAAGCGCACCTGCCAATCTTCTCCCATTTGCACCCGATGCTCCAGAGCCAGTTAGAGCCAAGCTTTCAGGCTCAATGCCGCTATTTTGCCTTATTTTTGGCCTGCTGTCTGAGCTTCTGCACCATCGGGTCGTCGGGCTGAAGCTGATCGGCTTTGACCAGCGCCGTCAACGCCGCATCGTAGCGCTGGAGATTTAGCAGCGCCTCACCTTTGGTAATCCAGGCTTCAGCAGAGTCTCGATCCAGCTTAATCCCCTGATCCAGCGCCACTAAAGCCTCTGCCGAGCGCCCTAACGCCTGGAGCGCTACCCCCCGCTTCACCCAGCCGGGAGCAAATTTAGGACTTTTGACCGTCACCTCTTCGTAAAGCTTCAGCGCGTCATAAGGGCGACTTTGCAGCATTCGAGCATTGCCCTGCCCCCAGAGCGCTTCAGGATAATTGGGGCGGTAGGCCAGCGCGTCACTGCAAGAAACCAGCGCATCTTCAGGACGCTGGAGCTGGTTGAACGTTTCGCAACGTCCGGCATGAGCTTCGGCTGTGTCTGGCTGGAGCCGAATTGCCTGATCGTAGGCTTTGATCGCCTGGTCATACTGCTGCTGCCGCCGCATCAAGTTAGCCTGGGCGACTAAGGTTGCCGGATCGGGCTTGAGCTTGACGGCTTGGGCATAGGCTTCTAGAGCGGCATCATCGCGATTCTGGCGCTCAAAGTTCTGAGCCTGTTCAAGCAGCGAGGCCACCTGCTGTTCGGGAGGAGCGTTTTTGTCGAGTGGGGCAATCAGCGCGGTTGTGGCCTTGTCGGTCGAGCGTTGGGGCAGCTCGGAACGAGAGAGCAGGCTCTGCGCCATCAGCAGCGATAATCCTGCCGACATCAGACCGACGATTGACCAGGGATGCAGGATGCGTCGCCAGCCGGTTGAGCCGGGGCGGGTGGTCATATCGGTGCCCAGGTTGTAATGTCGGCCGACTGCCTGCGTCAGCCCAGTCTTGATGCCGCGATTCTGCGCCTCGCCAGACGGCCAGACGGCAGTGGAGATTGGCTCGCCTTCCGGCAGTCCCACCGCCCGCCCCCGGCTGTATTCGATATTGCCCTTGGCAAGCTGGCCGCTGAAGCTGGTTGCCGTTTCAAGCTGGTAATTTGTATGCGTCTGAGGACTGGTGGAGGCAGACTGAATTGCGGTGCCGCTGGAGCTGGTGGAACTGGTGGCTACGGGCAGCGGCTGGTGATCCTCTGGGTTTTCAGTGAGGGCGGCAGGCAGGGCTTCAAACGCGCTGAGCGCCTCTGCGGCATCTACATAGCGCTGCCGAAAGTCGTAGCGCACCATCCGATCGAGCACTTCGATCAAGTCGGAATCGATCTGAGCCGTTGGGCTGATGCAGTCATGCCAAGCAATTTCGCCCTGCTCGTTTTCACCAATATGGCGCGGGTGAATGCCAGTGAGCATCTGGATGGCCAGTACGCCAACGGCATAGACATCGCTGCAAAATTTTGGCTTGCCAGCTAGCTGCTCATTGGGCATATAGCCCTGCGTGCCGATCGAAATCGTGATATTGCTGAGTCCGGTTTCTAAATCAAAGTTGGGCGTGCTGACCTGCTTGACCGCCCCAAAGTCAATCACGACGACCTTGTGATCCTGCCTACGACGAATTAGGTTGGAGGGCTTGAGGTCACGGTGGATCACCTGTTGCTGCTGCACAAAGGTCAGCACCTGCAAAATATCTTTTGCCAGCAGCACCACCCGCCCCTGAGTCCAGGGCTTGCCGTCAGCCAGCTCGCGCGTCAGCGGATCGCCTTCCACAAACTCTTGAGCCAGGTAAAACTCCTGGTTTTCTTCAAAGTGAGCCAGCAGACGCGGAATCTGATCGTGACTGCCCAATCGATAGAGCACCTGCGCCTCCACGTCAAAACAGCGGCGCGCCATTTGCAGCGTTTCGCTGTTTTTGCTCTGCGGTCTAAGGTGCTTAATCACACAGCGAGGATGACCCGGCAGATGCAAATCTTCGGCTAAAAACGTGCGGCCAAACCCACCGACACCGAGTTGGCTAATCAGCTTATAACGTCCACCCAAGGGCTTATCTGGGCTAGTCCGGGGCATAGAGCGGCTCATGTTGGAGAGATCTTGTCAAATTTTAGCCACAGGAAACTGCGAGTGGAGCGGCAGGAGAAGCTCAGTCAACCTGATGCGTTGGTCTGCTAGCGTCAAGGATTGAGAGGCTTTACCAGTAGATACAGGGAGCCAACAGGCAGCTGTCAGTATATATATACAGAAAGCTATACGTCTCTAAGATAAACCTGGTTTTGGCAAAAATCGCCAGGTAGCTGCTCAAACTCTACACCTTTCCTCTACAGCAAACCAGAGTTGAGCCTGCGTCAAATCTCAATCTTTTATACCTATTTTATCGGCAAACCCTGGTTTTTACGGAATTGGCGACAGGGATAACTAAGCAGGATTAAACTTTTGATTGACTTTATTTGATTGACTTTATTGGTTAATTTGATCAAACAGCTGAAGTCCAGACTGTATGGGCTGCGCTAACTCTATTTGCAGCTCAGTCAGCTTGCCTTCCGGTTAAAAATAATTCCTATATTTTTGTTAAGAGACTTTGGGCAGGCTGATGGAACCCAGCTGAGTCTCACTGCTAAATCCAAGCGATGATGCAAGCGATAAACTAACAGACAATAAACTGAGCAACTTCCATCAAGGCTTGCCATGATCCCACCTAATTTTCGCAGCTTCGTGACAGTAACTTTTGGCTTAAAACCCGGCCTGCTGGGATTGCTAATCGCAGTCTGTCTGAGCCTGGGACTCGGCCAACCCGCCCAGGCCGCGGCCAAAACCTCAGGCTGTACGCTGACAGCCATCGTCTGGGAAGGCTACACCGACGAGTCGTTTGCCCAGCCGTTTGAGCAGCAGACGGGCTGCCGAATTCAGGCCACTTACGCTGGGTCGAGCGACGAGATGTTTGCCAAGTTCCGAGCCGGGGGCGGCAAAACCTACGATCTAATTTCGGCTTCGGGCGATATCACCGAGCGCTTGGCGAAAGCTGGACTGGTTGTCCCAATCGAGACCGATAGACTAAAAAACTATAGCGCCATCTTCAGCTCGTTTCAGGGCGGCAAGTGGAACAGCTTTGACGGCACGCCCTATGGTGTCACCTTTGCCTGGGGGCCGAACGTGCTGGTTTACAACCGCGATGCCGTCGAGCCGCCGCCCACCTCCTGGCAGGTGCTAGCTGATCCGACTTATGCGGGCAAAATCTCGCTGCCCGACAACCCGATGACGATTGCCGACGTGGCGCTCTGGCTGGGCAAGCCTGACCCGTATGATTTGAGCGCAGCCGATTTAGCTGAGGTGAAGCAGACTCTGCTGGAGCTGCGCCCAAATATCCGCAAGTTTTGGACGACCGCAGGCGAATTGGCCAACCTGTTCCAGTCGGGCGAAATTGTGATGGCGCATGCTTGGCCACTCACCTACACCCAGCTCAGCGCGGCGGGCTTTCCGGCAGCTTCGGCCAGTCCCAAAGGCCAGCTGACCGGCTGGACAGATTCCTGGATGATCTCGAAGAACGCCCGCAACCCGGAAGCCGCCTACCAGTGGATTGACTATATTCTCAGCGGCGCAGGCCAAAAGGGCGTGATGGACGTGACGGGCTATTCAGGCGCGACAACGCTGGGCGCCGAGGCCGTGGGCACAGAGAAGGCGCATCAGCTATTTATGGATGACCTGTCGCTGCATTCGCAGATCAATATGTGGCAGAGCGTCAAAAACTACGACCAGTGGGTGCAGCTTTGGAACGAGATCCGCAGCTAGCGCTAGATTGGAAGCAGCCCGGTGGTGTCAGGCTACCGGGCTGCGAGCCTATGACGAATCCCAACCCAATCAGAGGCAAAATGAACCCCACTACAGAAGCACAAATCCGCTGGACGACCTCAGATCTGGAGCTTTTGCCAGAGAGCAGTAATCGCTACGAAATTATCGACGGAGAGCTGTTTGTGACCAAAGCACTGCATTGGGGACACCAAAGAGCAACCGTCCGCCTTGCGAATGTATTAGATACCTGGTCACTGGAGACAAATCTGGGCGAAACGGTTCAAGCTCCAGGCGTGATCTTTTCCGATGCAGACAACGTCATTCCCGACGTGGTTTGGATTAGCCGCGAGCGCCTAGATCTTTATTTAGATAATGCCGGACATCTGACAGCGGCTCCAGAGCTGATTGTCGAGGTGCTCTCTGCGGGTGCAGCCAACGAGCGCCGCGACCGCGAGGCCAAGCTGAAGCTCTATTCAGCCAGAGGCGTACAGGAATATTGGATCTTGGATTGGCAGCAGCAGCAGGTGGAAGTCTATCGTCGTCAGCAGGCTGCTTTGAGTTTAGCTGCAACGCTATTTGCCGCCGATCAGCTCAGCTCACCGCTGCTGCCGGGATTTGACTGCGCGGTAGCGCGACTGTTTTTGTAATGCTTTTTGTAATGCTTTTTGGTAGCGCTAGCTCTGTGACACTAGCCGCGACGCTCGCCAAACCAGCTCTGGAGCTGCTCTCGACAGGGAGCCTCCAGAATGCCGCCCAACACCGCCAGCCGATGGTTGGAGCAAGCGCTATCCGGCAGGTTCAACACCGTTCGCACCGCGCCCGCTTTCGGGTCATCGGCTCCGTAGACCAGCAGCTTCAGCCTTGCCTGAATGATCGCGCCGCTGCACATCGGGCAGGGTTCAAGCGTCGCGTAGAGCGTACAGCCTGCAAGCCGCCAGCTGCCGAGATTCGCGCCTGCCGCCCGTAGCGCTAAGATCTCTGCGTGAGCTGTCGGATCATGATCGCGCTCTCGGCG
Organism: Pegethrix bostrychoides GSE-TBD4-15B; assembly: GCA_019359155.1. Lineage (GTDB taxonomy): Bacteria > Cyanobacteriota > Cyanobacteriia > Elainellales > Elainellaceae > Elainella > Elainella bostrychoides. The sequence goes on along the minus strand of JAHHHV010000066.1, from coordinate 32,956 downwards.
GTTTTCAGCCGTCGCAATTAACCGATCTGCCGCATCGACGACCAGCGCCCCGACGGGAACTTCGCCGGCATCGCCTGCTGCTGCTGCCAGCTCAATCGCCTGCTTCATCCAACGATAGTGCCGCAGATAGTCAGGATGATTGAGCACAGGCGGCGGAATTTCAGGCAGCATCGGCTAGCTCTCTGCCTGCACCAGCAGCGGATCGAGCTGTCCTTGGCGGTCGAGCGCATACAGATCGTCGCAGCCGCCAATATGCTGGTCGTTGATAAAGATTTGGGGGACGCTGCGCCGACCGTTGGCGCGTTCGGCCATTTTGATCCGGGCAGCTCCGTCGCCGTCAATTTTGTACTCGGTGAATTTTACGCCTTTCCAACGCAGCAGCAGCTTCGCCCGGATGCAGTAGGGGCAGGTTTGCCAGCTGTAGAGTTCGACGTTGGCTTTCGTATCAGGCTGGTTAAACAGCGACTTGATCAAGCTAAGCATAGGTTTGATCCAAATTTGTGCCAGATTTATATGCAAATTTATGTCCAAATCTATCCAATAATTTTCTTGAATAGCTCTAGCTTGCCAGCATAGGGAGCGTAGCGCCATTTAATGTCCAGCCAGAAGTTTTTCACGAGGACGCTCTTATAGTGCGAAAAGGTATCAAAGCTGGCCTTGCCGTGATAGCGACCCATGCCGCTCTCGCCCACCCCGCCAAACGGCAGGCTAGAAGCCGCAATCTGCATGATCGTATCGTTAATGCAAACCCCACCGGACGAAGTTTGGCTGAGCACTCGCGCTTGCAGCTTGGCGTTGCGGGTGAATAAATACAGCGCCAGCGGCTTGGGGCGGGACTTGATCAATGCAATCGCCTCGCTGATATCGCCGTAGTCCAGCACGGGCAGAATGGGGCCAAAAATCTCGTCCTGCATCACGGCAGCTTCCGGCGTCACCTGATCGAGAATCGTCGGGGCCATGTAGCGCTGAGCTGCATCGGTCGTACCGCCAGCGATCAGCTTGCCTGCTGAATTGCCTGCTGAATTGCCGGGGAGAAGCTGACTCAAGCGACCAAAGTGCCGATCGTTGACGATGCGAGCATAGTCGGGGCTTTGCGCCGGGTCATCGCCATAAAACTCGCGGATTGCCTGCTGCATGGCCGCCAGCAGCGCCGGCTTGATTTGGCGATTCACCAGCAAATAGTCCGGCGCAATACAGGTCTGCCCCGCATTCAAAAATTTGCCCCAGACAATCCGCCGCGCCGTGTATTCAAGCTGGATGTCGCTGTCTACAATGCAGGGGCTTTTACCGCCCAGCTCCAGCGTAACGGGCGTGAGCTGCTGAGCCGCCGCCGCCATCACCACGCGGCCAATCTGTGTGCCGCCCGTGAAGAAAATATGGTCAAACTTTTCAGCCAGTAGCGCCTGACTCACTTCTAAGCCGCCTTCTGCGACGGCAATATAGGCCGGGTCAAAGGTGGCTCGAATCAGCTGGGCAATCACCCGTGAGGTCTGGGGAGCCAACTCTGAGGGCTTCAGCAGCGCGCAGTTTCCGGCAGCAATCGCGCCAATCAGCGGCGAAATCATCAGCTGAAACGGGTAGTTCCAGGGGCCAATAATCAAAACCACGCCCAGCGGCTCAGCGTAGATGCGGCCTTTGGCAGGCAGCTGCTCTAGCGGCAGCGAGACGGATTTGGGTTTCGCCCAGTGACGCAGACGCTGGATCGCGTAGTTGATTTCTTTGGTGACGCCAATTTCGGTGAGATATGCCTCTAGCTCTGGCTTGTGCAAATCGGCCTTGAGAGCAGACAAAATCTCGGGCTGGTGATCCAGAATGGCCTGCTTCAGCGCCTTGAGCTGAGCCAAGCGAAACTCGATCGGCTGCGTTGTGCCTTGATCAAAGTAATTACGCTGGCGGCGTAAAAGTTTGCCAATCTGACCATCAACGTGGGCCTGATCTTGATCCTGATCTTGATTTAGAGGTGCTGCTTGAACCATTTGGAGCCTCCCGGCCTGACTTCTCTTTACTAATCTTTACTAATCTCAATATAATCTGCGGTTTTGACAACCCGCTCCAGCCGATCTAGACAGCCCATTGCTTTTGCAATCGATTTTGACGTTGATATGTCACCGCTTATGATGGATGAAACCCTTCTATCAGTAGCCATGCAGCAAGATCATCAGCCCAGTATCGCTCAGCGTAAATTGCTCTCGGCTCTCAGTCATGGGGCAATCTTTTTTAGCTCGCTGTTTGTCTCGATTGCGGTGCCGATTGTCATCTTGCTGATCACCAACGACCCGGTGGTTAAAGCTAACGCAGTCGAGTCGCTCAACTTTCATATCAATACTTACATTTATGCGATTATCTTCGCGCTGCTAATTTTTTTTCTAATTGGCATTCCGCTGCTGGTGCTGCTAGGGATCGCGACGTTTGTAATGCCGATTATTGCAGTGGTCAGGGTGTTGGGTAATCCTGACCGTCCCTATCGCTATCCGTTTTTGTTCCGAATTTTTTGAAGCACTCCAGCCAAACTGCTGTCAGTCTGCCGTCTAGATCGCAATGTGGCCTGCAGCGTCGCCAGTGACACCTGCCAGAAATATCGCTGCATAAACTGCTCCTGCGCGACCGCCTGAATGAACTGCTGGCTGGTCGGCTCTCTCAGCGCCGCCAGTCCCAGTTTGAGCGTTTGTGGGCTGAGTCCAAGCTGGGCTTGAAGTTGGGCTTGAAGCTGAGCCTGGTTCAAGAGAGGGGCCTGTTCAACTAGCTGCTGCCAGACCGTTGCAGGCGACGGCAAGCTAGGCATCTGATAGGCCAGCGCTAGTTTTTGGCCCTGCTGCTGCGCCTGCTCTACCCAACCCTCAACCTCCTGCCAACTCTTGGGACAGGCTGTGAGTTTCAAACAGTCAGCTTCTGCCGGAGCAAGAACCTCACCGCGCCAGTCCAGCAGCTCCACGAATAGATTCAAATCTAGGTTCAAATCGGTGCTGTCATCTCCACTGCCATCTGCGGCTGGCCTCACCGCAATCAGTCGCACCTCATAGCGGCGGCGGCGTTTGGCATCTTCGTAGCTATTGAAGTCCAGCTCCACCAGTAGATCGCAGCGTCCGACGGGCAGCTCGTCTTTGTAATGTCCCCACCAAACGCCCGGAAAGCCCTGCTCTGCTGTCTCATCCCACAGCTCAAACTCGGTTTTGATATAGTCCAGCTTTTGGCCGCTGAGATCGCGGATTTTGCGATGCCAGACCTGCGTCAACCAGCCGCCACGAATCAGCAGCAGCGGCGTGGGATTGCCGATACCGTAGGGTTCGAGCCGCCGCAGCTCCTGAAACAGCGCTTTGCCCAGTTCAGCTACCGTGACTTCTAAATCGGCTGTGAGAGGCTGCACTTCTAAACCTATGACCCGCGCCTGCTGATTGATCGCCTCAGCAAAGGGCGCAATATTCTGGCTGGGCAAGCGCAGCTCAGCCGCCGCACCCTCTCCCCAAAATTCGCTGAGCCAGTTGGCCTGCGGCTGCAAGAGCGCACAGAGATCGCCTGAGAGCCAAGCAGATTCACCTCTACCACTGATTCTGGCTGACCCGGAAGCTAGTTCCTCTGCATCGCTCAACAAAATTACCGGACGGCCATAGTCTTGCGCCAATTGCCCTGCGGCCAGCCCCAGAATTTCGGTTGGCCACTGCGGATCGCTCAGCAGAATCACGCGGGTTGTCGACAGATCTAGCTGAGCGAGCTTGGCTTTGGCTTGAGTCACCACCTGTCGCTGCAAGACTTGCCGCCGCGCGTTGGCTAGCTCGGTCTGCTGCGCGAGCTGAGCGGCGCGATCTGCATCTTGGCTGATCAACAGCTCGACGCAGCGATTTGGGTCATCCCATAGGCGGCTAATCGCCTGAATGCGCGGCCCTAGACCCATGGCAATATCGCTAGGCCGATCGCCCGTCATTCGGCAGAGCTGCAAGAGCTGAGCCAAGCCGGGACGCGGGGAATTAACCAGATCTTGGTGGCGCTGAAGGCTGGCAACCCCGATCTGCGCCAGATAGCGACTCTCGCCCGTCAGCTGCACCGGCCCAGCCAGCAGCCCAATCGCCACGAGATCGAGTAAGTGGGTCATGTCACCTGCATTCAGGGCTGTGGCAAGGGCTTCCATCAGTTTGTAGGCCACCGCTACAGTTGGCAGACCTGCTAGCGGATGCTCGATGGGTAACAGGCGTGAGTTTAACCGGGCTACATTGGGGCAGCTAGACAGACTAGACAGATCGGTAGGCCAAGATTGATCCAGCAAAATTAGCTCTAGACCCGCCGCTTCAGCCTGCGAAACTAGCTCGCTGCGGCCACAGCCAATCACCAGCGAACAGCCTGCTGCGGCCAGCGCTTCTAGATCAAATCGGCGAGCCACCTGATAGGTGAGCTGCGTTGCGGCAAAGATCTGGCTCAATCCTTCCCAGAGCAAGGCTGTGGCCGTAATTCCAGCAGCGCTAGCTTCACCCAGAATCAGCAGTTTCTCAGCGTTTGCCTGAGCCTGCTCCAAGCGAGCCACTGCTCTACCAGTCTCAGCGCCAAAGTGATCTGGCGCGTGATTGAGATCAGTGGGTTGATACTGAACGGCATCTAAAAAGCCAGCTAGCTGCTCCGGCTGCCGAATCTGGCGCTGCCACAAAAGCGGCACCAGATGGGGCGACGCACTGGGACAAAATTGACTGACTAGAGCGCTAAAGGCTTCAGGTATAGGAGCAGCAGCAGGCCGCCATGAGGTCGCTTGCATGATCAATTCCGGATGGCCGAGTTTGGCGAAGAGTTTTGCGAAGTTTTGGCAAAGAAATCAACCCGCCTCTGTAAAACCCGCAGATATTGGCTGTCTGTCTCGCGGTTTTGGTAAAAACTTATGATAGTTTTGATGGGATAGATTTGGACCTGAACCGAGCTGGCACCAAAATTTAGTCCAGCTTTCAAGGTAGCTTGACTCTCAGCCTCATTCCCTTGACTGAATTGCAGCCCTGTTGCTTTTTGATAATTTTCCGGATAGCTGAGTCAGGCTATAGAACAGAAGAGCAACGAAATGCCTGCTGTTCAGACTCAGGCTAACGCAGATTTTGCCCTCTTCTGCCGTCTAATCCCATTTAATACTGTCAGTTAACCAAGATGAGCTTAAGCGTAAACTGGGTTGAAGCACGATTCAATCGCCCCCTGCTGCTAACGACAGTTATGACATTTGCCGCCCTGAGCCTGCCGACAGCTAGTTTGGCCAATCCGGCACAAGGCTCTTCGCCCAATTCTGAACTGGCTCAGACGGAGATTCAACCCGAACTAGCTCAAACCGGCACGCCCAATGCCCAGCCCGCGCAGCAGGTGCAGCCACCGCCCGTCATCCCGCGCCGAGGCGTAATTCTCACCCCTGCCCTGCCGACCCGCACGATTATTCCGCCCCCCACCACTGGGTTTCCGCCAGAAGATGCCTATACGCTGGGCGCTGGCGACCAAATTCAGCTTGATGTCTTTGATGTCCCAGAGCTGAGCGGTGCTGACACAGGCCGCTACGTCGTCCAGCTAGATGGCAACGTCAATCTCACTTGGGCGGGCACAGTCTCAGTGCAGGGACTAACGCTCAGGCAAGCTGAAGAGCGAATTGAGGCAGCCTACGCGGCGTTTATCCGCAATCCGCTGATTACGGTGAGCGTGGTCAGTACTCGCTCGCTGCGGATCAGCTTGGCTGGCGAGGTGAAGCGTCCAGGGGTCTATGTGATCAGTCCAGAAGGGGCCACCGATAACCAGGTTTTTGTGACAGGGGCGGGCGCTCCGGGTGGTGTCGCCAACCAATGGCCAACCGTGACGAAAGCGCTACAGGCAGCGGGCGGCATCACGCAGTTTGCTGATATCCGCCGAGTGCAGGTGCGCCGTCCACTGGCGGATGGTTCCCTCGAACTGATTGACATTAATCTCTGGGAGCTACTTCGGACTGGCGAACTGGCGCAAGATGTGCGGCTGCGCGACCGAGACACGCTGGTAATTCCAACCGCCACGGCGCTGAACGACAGCGAGGCACTCGTGATCGGCGGAGCCAATTTTTCGCCAACCACTATCCGGGTCAACGTAATTGGCGAGGTGTCCGCACCAGGAGTGATCGAAGTTCCAGCTAATACTCCGATGAATCAAGTGCTGATGGCCGCAGGTGGTTTCCTCAATCCCAGGGCGCGTACCAGCGAGGTGGATCTGGTGCGGCTCAACTCTAATGGCACGGCGATTCGGCGCACTGTTTCTATGGATCTAGGGGCTAGTATCAATGATGCGAGCAATCCGGCGCTGCGAGACTACGACACGATTATCGTCAGCCGCAACGGCAGAACAGCAACGAGGGAGCGTGTCGAAGACACTCTGGCTCCGGTTACGGCCATCACCGGCGTATTTGATACTTTCCTTGGCGTTCTCGATATCTTCAACGTCTTTGAGTAAACCTGCGCGTAGAGCAGAGAAAGATATTAGGGGTCTCTCTTACCGAATACTATATGGTGAGAGTAGAGAGAGCAGGTGTAGGTATCATTTCGGCGCTCAAATTCTGTAGTCGATTCAGTCCTCACAGCGAGTAGTACACAGAGGTCAACATGGAGATTGAACAAGCTCAGGCCGCAGCGCCAATTGTGCGGAGTCGACCCGCCCCAGCTGTATCTGAGATGGATGAGCTAGATAGCACTCCCAATCGCGGGCTTAACCTGAAAGCGTTGGGCCGAACCATTCAGCGGCAGATTTTGCTCATTGCCGGAATTGCCACAATCGTGGGTTTGGCTGCTGCTTTTCAAGCCAGAAACATTCGGCCAGTCTACATGGGTAACTTTCAGCTCTTGGTTGAACCGCTGACAAATGCTGACCGCGCCACCGATCCGATTACCGTAACACGCGGTTCAGGGGATGCCATCCCCAATCGGGATGTCTTCTCGCTCGACTACCCAACTCAGATCCAGATTTTATCAAGCCCCGGACGGCTTGATAAAATCGTCAAAGAAGTGCAGCGCACGCCCGCAGAAGGCGGACAGGAAAAGCCCCCCTTTGCGGACTTCACCACGCTAGAGCTACAGCAAGGTCTGACCGTTGAGCGTCTACAGCCAGAGAATACAAGTGACCCAACCCGGATTATCAAAGTCACCTACCAGGACTCTAATCCGGCGCTAGTGCAGCGAGTTCTGCAAGTCACCTCCAAAAACTACCTCGACTACAGTATTCAGGAGCGCAAGGATCGCTTTAGCGAAGGGATTCGGTTTATCGATGAACAGCTTCCCGAAGCGCGGGAGCGGGTCAACACGATTCAAGACAAAATTCAGGATCTGCGGCAGCGCTACGATCTGCTTGATCCAGCCGCTCAGGGCGGACAGCTCTCAGGTACAGTCAACGACATTAACACTCAGCAGCTTGAAGCCGACCGCACCCTCCAAGAGCAGCGAGCGCTCTATGAAAATCTGAGGGCGCAGCTTCAACTCAGCCCTGAAGAGGCGATTGCGGCCTCTGCGCTGAGCGAAGATCCGACTTATCAGACCCTGCAAGCCAGCCTAGTCGATCTCGAAACCCAGATTGCCACCGAGTCAGCTCGGTTCAATGAGGGCAGCCCAGTGCTGCAATCCCTCAGCCAAAAGCGAGAGAATACACAGGAGCTTTTGACCCGACGGGCGCAAGAGGTGATCGGCCAGAGTTTGCCCAGCGGTTCGGCCAGACCGCAGGTGCAGGCCTATCAAAACTCGGTGCGGATTGCGCTCATTGGTCAGCTCGTGGAGGCTGGCAACCAAATTCGCGTTTTGGAAACCCGCAGCCAGAAAATCTCTCAGGATCGCAGAGGCTTTGACGGGCGGCTCCAGCAGTTTCCGGTCGTGGCGCGGCAATATGCAGACCTGACCCGCGAGCTGGAAATTGCCACACAGACGCTGACTCGCCTGCAAACTCAGCGCGAAACTCTGCGCGTTGAAGCTGCTCAGAGCCGTCCGCCCTGGGAGTTAATCTCTGAACCCGTGATTCCACGTGATGCAGACGGCAACCCTCAGCCTGAGCCCAACAAGGCGTCCAATCTGATGATCGCCGGGGTTGGTCTGGGGCTATTGCTGGGCACGCTGCTGGCGCTGCTGCTAGAGCGCTATCGGAACGTGTTCTACACCGTCGAAGATATTCAAGAAGAAATCAAGCTGCCGATGTTGGGCGTGATTCCGTTCTCGCGTGGGGCAAAGCAGTCGCTGGAATTTCCTTCTGCCTTCGGCACATCCGGCGAAATTGAAGATAGCCGCCTGGAGACAGCCTCATTCCGCGAGTCTTTCAGCGATCTCTATTCCAGCATTCGCTCAGCCGTACCGCCGATTCGCTCCCTAATGGTCTGCTCGGCTGAGCCTGGAGATGGTAAAACCACCGCCGCGCTCTACCTAGCTCAGACCGCAGCTGGCACGGGGCAGCGCGTTCTGCTCGTCGATACCAACCTGCGGCTCCCACAAATTCACACTCGGCTCGATCTGCGAAACTCTAGGGGCTTGAGCGATTTGCTCACCAGCAGCGCCAATCCCGAAGAGCTAATTCAACGTTCCCCTCTCGCTGACAATCTGTTTGTGCTGCCTGCGGGCTCTTCCACGCCGGGATCAGCTCGGCTGCTAGGCTCAGATCAAATGAAGCAGATCATGGAGAAATTCCAGAATATGTTTGATCTGGTGATTTACGACACACCACACCTGTTTGGTCTGACGGATGCCAGCTTCATTACCGCTCAGGTGGACGAAGTGCTGATGGTGATTGCGGCAGGTAAAACCAATCGCACTGCTGTGGATCGAGTCCTCAACAAGCTAATGGGGCTGCGGGTTCCTAGCATCAGCATTGTGGTGAACTATCTGCGGGAAAACAACAGCCCCAGCAGCAGCAACTACAGTCGCTATAGCCAAACTCAGCGCGATGCCTCCCTACCCAACTAGCCCCGCCTAGTCGGTTCCAGAATCCGCCTGAGCTACGAGGGTAATCAGCGTCAGCTCAGGCGGACAGAACAGCCGGCCCGGCGCATAGGTGCCCAGACCGCGATTGACGTAGAGCTGGTTCTGGTTGATGCGGTGCAGCCCCTTCGCCCATTCCCAATGCTGTACGACCCGGTAGCAGTCTTCTCGCATATAGGGAATCCAGGGGCGGATAGCTTTGGGCACATAGCGTCTAATGCCTTGATATAGCGTCGGGATCGACCCTAGTCCCGGCAGTGCGATCTGGCCGCCATGCGTATGGCCAGACAGCTGTAGATCCACGCGCCACTGCTGAAGCGGGGCGGCTGTATCCGGATTATGAGACAGCACTAAACGCGGCAGTCCTGGATCGATCTGATCGAGCACTGCGCCCGGATTGAACGCTTTCGACCAGAAATCAGCCAGCCCCACCAAGGGCAGCGCTGCACCAAACGGGTAGGCAATCTGATTCCAGAGCACCTGGATTCCAACCTCTGTGAGTGCTGCTGTTACCACGGCTCTAGCGTCTGCTGGATAGATATCGTGATTGCCCAGCACAGCATAGGTTCCAGCGCGACTCGTGAGTTGCTTGAGCTGCTGAGCAAGCGCCTGAATTGGCGTGGGGTCATCCGTCACATAGTCACCTGTCAAGGCGACCAGATCGACCTGTGCAGCGTTACTCTGCTCAATTGCCTCAGCTAGCATTGCCGCCGAGAGCCGCAGCCCGTCAAAATGGAGATCGGAGAGCTGGGCGATTTTGGTGCCCTCTAGAGATGCTGGCAAGCCGGTAATTTCGACCGTGAGATGCTCGACAGTCAATCGACCTGACAGCAGCTTATGCATGGTTTAGTGCTTACCAACAGAACTTTCTCAGCCTACCAAACGCAGTCCTGATCAGGTATGTTATTAGCGCCACATGCCTGGGTAATTTATGAGGGGTCAAGGATGAAGCTGAGAACAAGACAGCTGAGGCATCAGTATTATTTGGGTTAACTTCGGCTCAGTCTGACAATTCCCACCCCGGCCGTCTGGATCTGGCTCGAAAACACTTGTATATATAGAGTGGGCTTGAACATGTCTAGATTACTAGCTGCTCCAGTCGGATCAAATTGGGGCAAATCGGGTTGAATCGGTTTAAATTGCCCGTGAATCAGCCGTAGAGATTTGTCGCCAATTTAAAGATGATCTAAATAAATCATAACAATCTGCCGATCTCTAGGGAATTAAGGCAAAGTATGTCTAGGGTTAGCCCTAGCCAGAACCATCAGAATCACTACGCATCGAAAGGAAACGGCTAACATGACCGGAGTGTTGCAAATCGGGAATCGCTCTATCACGGCTGAGGAACTGTTGCCTCTGATGGCGGGCTATCAAATGCTGCCTCAGTTTCTTCAGGAGATCTTGATTGACGAGGCGATCCAGTCGATTGAATGCAGCCCGGAGGAGGCTCAAGAAGCCGCTCAGCAGTTTTATACGCAAAACCAGCTGACTTCTGACGAGGAGCGTCAGACTTGGTTACAGCGACAGGGCATGACGCAGACTCAGCTTGACGCTGTAGCCACTCGCGAGTTGCGGCTCGAAAAATTTAAGCTGCAAACCTGGGGGGCGAAGCTAGAGTCTTATTTTCTAACTCGCAAAGATAAGCTGGATAAGGTAATCTATTCGCTGATTCGGACCAAGGATATTGGGATTGCCCAAGAACTATATTTCCGGATCCTGGAAGGCGAGCAGTCTTTTGCCGAGCTGGCGCGCTCCTATTCACAGGGACCAGAAGCACAGACAGATGGCCTGATTGGTCCAGTCGAGCTGAGCGTGCCGCACCCGACGCTAGCGCAGATCCTCACCCTCAGCCAGCCCGGTCAGATCAGCCCGCCGACGCGGGTGGGAGACTGGCTGGTGCTGGTGCGGCTAGAGCGCTTTATCCCGGCTCAAATGGACGAATCAATGCGGCAACGGCTGCTGAACGAATGTTTTAATAGCTGGATGCAAGAGCGGTTGAGCCAGCTCGATATGCCGATACAGTCTGCCCAGCCAGCCGATGCCATCGCCAATGCCACCAACGATGCCGCCGCCGATGCCGCACCTGCCCTGACTAGCACGACTCCAACTCCACAGCTCAGCCCGCAGCCCAGCCTTGAGAAGAATTCTGAGCCGAACCCTGCGCTGATGAATGCCGTTACCCCCACTGCGTCATGACTTATACCAAATCAAACGTTCAAGAATTTTTAGCCAGCGTCGATCCGTTTGATCAGCTAGCGCCCGAAGCGCTGGACAGCATGACGGCACAGTTTCAGCTCCTGCGCTACCGGATTGGTCAGGCTGTTTTGGTGCGAGATCGGCTCCCCAACCAAGTGTCGATTCTCTATCAGGGGCAGATTCGGCTGCTGGGCTACGATCCGCGCACCCAAAAGCCCGTGACGCTCTCGCTATTGCAGCCCGGTGCGGTGATTGGCTGGGCGGGGCTGGTGCGGGGCGTGCCCTGCGAGACGGCGATTGCCTCACGCGAGAGCATCTGCCTCACGGTTTCAGCCACCGATTTTTTGGAGCTGCTGAAGCGCGAGTCAACCCTGGCGGATGCCTTTCGCAACCGCTGCTCGCCGATTGAAATCTATGACCTGCTAGGCACCGAGCTGCACCGACAGGCCAACGGCAGCGCCGACCTCAAAGACCTGACGCTGCGGTCAGAAGAGCAAACCGTCGTCTGTAATCTGCCCCCCGGCAAGACTCCCATTAACCAGCTCGAAGCAGATCGGATTTGGCTAGTCAGCGGCGGCGGCGGCATCAGCAACTTTCCAGTCGGCAGCCGCATCAACCTGAACCGCTCCAGCATGAGTTCGAGCGATTTGGAAGTGACCGGCAATCTGCCCGCGCGCATCATCGGCATTCCCGAAGCCGTCACCCAGGATGCGCGCGAGGAGATTGCCCTCAGCGACGATCTGCCAGTTTCGGCCTCCACCGCCCCTGAACTCGAAATTCCCTACGCGCCCGATCGCCCGCCCGAACCCGATCCCAGTCTGACCCATATGTCGGTGCAGCAGGCACCCCAAAAATTCCCGTTTGTGCGCGGCAAGGGCGAGCTAGAGTCCACGATTGCCTGCCTCAAGATGCTCTGTCAGCATTTCAATATGCCCTTCCGGCAAGACGTAGTGCGGCGGGTGCTGGTGAATCAGATGGAGCGCAGCGGCGGGATTTCGCTAGAGCTTTGCGGCGCAGTAGCCGAGATGATGGGCGTACAGGCGCAGCTGGTGGGCGTTCCGGCCAGCGCTGTTGGGCGACTAGAGGCTCCGGCGATGGTGCAATGGCAGGATAGTTTTGCCCTGCTCTACAGCATCAGCGAGCGCGAGCTGGTAATTGCTGTGCCCGAAATGGGGATCATCCGCCGCAAGCCCGCTGACTTTGTCGAAACCTGGGGCGAGCGGGGCGAAGTGCTGCTGCTGAAGCAGACCCAGCAAACGCCGCAGGCGCGATTTGGCCTCTCCTGGTTTATTCCGGCAGTGCAGAAGCACAAGCGGGTGCTGATTGAGGTGTTTATCGCCTCGTTCTTTGTGCAGCTCTTTGCGCTGGCCAACCCGCTGATGATTCAGGTGATCATCGACAAGGTAATTATTCAAAAGAGTATTGACACGCTGCATGTTCTAGGGATTCTGCTGTTGGCATTGGCTGTATTTGAGGCGCTGCTAACCAGCCTGCGAACCTATCTGTTTGTCGATACCACCAATCGGATCGACATGGCGCTGGGTTCAGAAATTATCGATCACCTGCTGCGGCTGCCGCTGCGCTACTTTGAGAAGCGGCCTGTGGGCGAACTGGCCACCCGGATCAACGAGCTGGAAAATATTCGCTCTTTCTTGACCGGCACGGCGCTGACGGTGGTGCTGGACGCGATTTTCTCGGTGATCTACATCGTCGTCATGTTCTTCTACAGCTGGCTGCTGACGCTGGTTTCGCTGGCGACGATCCCGCTGTTTATTTTGCTAGCTGTGGTGGCCTCGCCGCTGATTCGGCGGCAGCTGCGTGTCAAGGCCGAGCGCAATGCCGAAACCCAGTCTTATCTGGTGGAGGTGGTGTCCGGCATCCAGACGGTGAAGGCGCAAAATATGGAGCTACGCGCCCGCTGGCAGTGGCAAAACCGCTATGCGCGCTACGTCAGCGCTGGTTTCAAAACTGTGCTGACTTCCACGACCGCCGGATCGGCCAGTAACTTCCTTAACCAGCTCTCTGGTCTGCTGGTGCTCTGGGTCGGGGCTTACCTGGTGCTGAAAGGCGAGCTGACTTTGGGTGAACTGATTGCCTTCCGGATTATTTCCGGCTATGTCACCAGCCCGTTGCTGCGTCTAGCACAGCTCTGGCAAAACTTCCAGGAGGTGGGGCTGTCGCTGGAGCGCTTGAGCGATATTGTCGATTCTGCACCTGAAGCCGACGAGCTGGATCGCAGCAATATTCCAATGCCGCTGATCCAGGGGCAGGTGACGGTGGACGATGTCTCGTTCCGATTTGGCACCAGCGGCCCCTATCAGCTCAACAACGTCAACCTGGAGTTTCCGACGGGCGCGTTTGTCGGCGTGGTGGGTTTGAGCGGTTCGGGTAAGAGTACGCTGATGAAGCTGCTGCCCCGTCTCTACCCAATTGACTCAGGCCGGATCTTGATCGACGGCTACGACATTGCCAAGGTAGAGCTGAACTCGCTGCGTCAGCAGGTGGGGATTGTGCCGCAGGATTCGCTGCTGTTTGAAGGCACAATTCAAGAAAATATTGCACTCACCTGCCCCGGCGCGACGGCTGAGGAGATTATCCGCGCCGCCGAAGTAGCTGCCGCGCATGAATTTATCATGGCGCTGCCCAATGGCTACAATACGAGAGTGGGCGAACGGGGCGCTTCGCTCTCTGGCGGACAGCGCCAGCGGATTGCGATTGCTCGTACCGTGCTTCAGCATCCGCGCCTGCTGATTCTGGATGAAGCCACCAGCGCCCTAGACTATGACTCGGAGCGGCGCGTCTGCCTGAATCTAGCCGACGAATTTGATGGTCGCACCGTCTTCTTCATTACGCATCGGCTCAACACCATCCGCAACGCCGACATTATCGTACTCATGGATAAAGGCTCACCCGTTGAGATGGGCACGCATGACGAGCTGATGGCGCTCCGAGGCCGCTACTTCTGTCTGTATCAGCAACAGGAAACCGAGGTATAGCCGCCGATTTACTACTCATAGCCCCTCAACTCACCGCTCAGCCCGATTCCCTGCTTAGGAGACCAACCCGATGAATGGACAAAACAGCACTCCCAAAGACTCGCCGCAGCAAGGCAGCAACGGCAATCAGCCCGGTCGCCTAGCGCTGGGCAAAAAATCCGAAATTGTGTCGAATCGCGGTTCCGACAATCGCATGATCCGCGCCGAGGAGTTTGACCAGCCCGTGATCTTGCAGCAGCCCAGCATCTGGTCGCGGGCAATTGCGATGGGGATTGTCGGCGTGACGGTGGTGACGGTTAGCTGGGCGGCGCTCGCCAAGATTGACGAAGCGGTGCCTGGTCAGGGACAGCTGGAGCCGCAGGGAGCCGTCCAGCCCATCCAGGCTCCGATCAGCGGTGCGGTGGTCGAAGAGATCTTTGTCAAAGACGGACAGTCTGTGAAGCAGGGCGATTTGCTGGTGCGATTTGACCCCAGCCAAGGGGCTTCAGAGCTGCGGGCAGCTGAGCAGATCCGCGATTCGCTGCTTCGCCAAAACCAATTTTACCAGTCTCAGCTCTCTGGTGCTTCGGCGCTGAGCGTTAGCGAGCTGCAAAAGCTCAACCTGCCGCCAGAAGTGCTGTCACTCACCCAAAACCGAGCGGCGCTGCTTGAGGAAAATCGGCTCTATCAGGTGCAGCTGGGGGGCAGCTCAGGCAGTCTCTCCTCCGATCAACAGGCGCGGCTTCAGGCAGGGCTAGCCGAATCCGACACCAGAGCCGCCGCTGCTCAGCTAGAAGTCTCGCAGCTTCAGCAGCAGCTCAGCCAAAATCAAGCGCAGCTGGTCTCAGCCCGTCAAAGCCTGACGATTGACGAAAAAATCTACGCGGATTTAAAGCCGCTCTTGGATGACGGCGGCATCTCGCGGGTGCAGGTGGTGCGTCAAGAGCAGGCAGTAATTGAGGCGCGAGCCGAAGTAGATAGGCTGACTCAAGAGGGAGCGCGGATTCAGTACCAAATCACGCAGGCGCAAGAGAGGCTCGCCAACACGGTAGCGGTTTCGGGCAAAGATTTGCTGGACAAAATCTCAGAGAACAACAAGCAGATTGCCAATATTGACAGCCAGCTCAACAAGGCAATCCTAGATAACAAAAACCAAATTGCCGAAACCGAAAAGCGGATCAGCGATGCTCAGCTGATTATGCGCTATCAAGAGCTGCGTGCTCCGGTCGATGGCATTGTCTTTGATATGCAGGCCAAAGGTCGTGGCTATGTGGCCAACCCCAGCGAGCCAATCTTGAAGATTGTGCCTGGAGATGGGTTGATTGCCAAAGTCTTTATCACCAACCAGGATATTGGCTTTATCTCAGAAGGGATGCATGCAGATGTGCGAATTGATACCTTTCCATTTAGCGAATACGGCGACGTGAAAGGGACAATTGTGAATATTGGCTCAGATTCCCTGCCGCCGGATCAGGAATATCAGTTTCCGCGTTTCCCAGTGCGGATTGAAATAGATCGACAGGTCATCAACGTTAAGGGAGAAGAAATACCGCTCCAGTCTGGGATGTCAATCAGCGCCAACGTCATCACCCGCAAGCGCAGCGTCCTCAGCATCTTTATCGATCAGTTCTCGCGTAAGGCAGACAGCCTCAAGACCGTTCGCTAATCTCGTCCTCAGCCCTACTCTATCTGCTCCCTGGCTTTGCTGCTCCCTGGCTTTGCGGTCAGGGATTTTTTATGACTTGATGGCGACCCGATCAGCAAAATATTCTCTAGCTGACCAATATTCTGCGTGCTGAATCTGAAACCTGAGCTAAACTTAAATTCATCAAAATATAGCAGATTGAGTGCAGCCACAGATAAAGTCTCCAATGATAGACGTAGATTTAGTTTTTGGCTTAGCTTTTTGATGAGCTAGCGCGATCACTGAAAGTTACTGATTAAGTTTATTGAATTAGCAATTTGAAGCCGTTCAAAATTTAATTTTGATGTTACGCTTTGCATCTGAAATAGCAGATGCGTATCCCGGTCATTATTCACTGTTCTAGTCACGCTTGAGTCTCAGGAGAAACTATGTCGGAGCTTATCACAGTCAACCCCGGACAGGCATCCGCAGGTCCTCTCGGGCTAAACATTATCGGTGAAGGGGTGATCCAAGCATTTCAAGAAACGCCTAGCACGCCAGTTGTAGCTACAGGCAGCAGTCTCAATGATTCGATCAGCTCAGCTCAGCCCAGGGACACAACCGTTTTCCAGATTGGCGGCAACGCGGGCAACGACGATATCTCTGGCGCAGCTGGCGACGATACGCTCTCTGGCGGCGATGGAGAAGATACGATTCGGGGTAATAGCGGCAATGATATTATTGACGGCGGCGCACAGGCAGATAACCTGCTCGGTGGCTCCGGTGACGATACGATTCGCGCAGGCAACGGGATCGACGTGGTGAACGGCGGTTCTGGCAACGATACCATACGCGGCGATCAAGGTAACGATACGCTGATGGGCGGCCCTGGTGATGACGAGATCTTCGGCGGGAACGGTAATGATACTATTATTGGCAACGCTGGCGATGACAGGCTATTTGGGGGTGCTAAGAGCGATATCCTCAAAGGCGGCGGCGGCGACGATATTCTTGAGGGTGGATCAGGCCGCGATCTGATGAAGGGTGGCCCTGGATCAGATACCTTTGTGTTCGGCCCCGGTTCAACTGGGCCAGGCAAGCTAGATCGCATCTTCGACTTTAATCCGGGAGAAGACCAGATTGAGCTGAGCCAAGCGCTGCTGCCCGGTTCCGGGATTAGTGAACTGGGTGAAGCTGACTTTGCGGTGGTGCGAGAAATTAGCCTGGGTGCAGAGAGCACGGCGACGCTGATCTACGAGCAGAAAAGCGGCATTGTTTACTACAACGCGCCGGGCGGCAAAGATGTGCCTCTATTCCAGCTCCAGCCGAACCTGAGCGGCCTGAGCGCCTCTGACTTTACGATCACCTAAAGCCCCTTTATCTCAAGCCTCAATCCACCTGTCCCTTGAAGCTGAATCAGTCGGAACTCACCTACAATCTAGGCTATGTTTTGCAGAAACAGGGCAAACTGTCGGCTGCAATTTCGGCTTATCGAGAAGCGATTCAGCTCTCCCCTGGTTTGACGCAGGCGCGTCATGCGCTGGCAATTTTGCTGGGTGAACAGGGGCGGTATCAGGCGGCAATTGATCAGTTTGGGCAGGTGATTGCTCAACAGCCTGATGCAGTGCGAGCCTACAACAATTTGGCCTGCATTCTGGTCAGCCAAGGTCAAATTGAGTCGGCAATCCAAGCCTATCGGCAGGCGATTGAACTTGTGCCCGACTGGGGCATACCCTACGAGAATCTGGGCAAAGTTTTGGAAGCTGACGATCCGGCTAGGGCGGCAGCATCCTACCGACAGGCAATTGCCTTGCAGCCAGATCTGCTGTCCGCTCGCTATGGCTTGGGTCGTCTGATGCAGCAGCAGGGGCAGTTAGCCACCTCGATTGAGATCCTCAATCAACTGCTGGCACTGGAGCCGGACTATAGCGCAGCCCATGCGACGCTGGGGCTGGACTATCTGGCACTGGGGCAACCTGCATCAGCACTGGCACATTTTCGACAGGCGCTCTGGCCGCAGCGACCGCAGATCAGCGCGTTTTGTGACTGGGCGATGACGCTTCAGGGCAGTGATGAGCTAACGCTGGCGCGCCAAGCCTGTGGTCGTTTTTTGGCGGCGCTTTTGCAACCTGATCGCCAGCCAGCGGCTAGAGCCAAGCCGCCCAAGCGGCGGACGGTGCTGGTGATGCAAGCGCCAGGTGCACAAGCGTCAGTTACACAAGCGCCAGTTGCACAAGCGCCAGTTACACAACAGCTTGCCCAAACCTATTTGAAGCTGGGAGATCTGCTGCTGCGCTATGGCGGCGAGGCTCAAATTCGGCAGGCTGAGGCTTACTATCAGCAGGCGCTCCAGCTTCAGCCGCAGGTGGAGACTTATTTGAAGCTGGGCTGCTGCTTGGTGCAGCAAAAGCGGCTGAATGCAGCGGTGATGCTGTACCGACTGGCGCTGGCTGATCGTCCAGATGCCCGACTGAACCACAGCCTGGACAGAATTTTGGAACAGCAGCGGTGGCCAGAAGCCTTGTGCCATCAGCAGGCGCTGACTAACGGGCTGGGCGCGGACGCGGATGAGCCGCTCACTCACAACCCGCCTGCTCTAGCTGAAGCAGCAGATCTAGCAGCGCAGCGCAGTGCCTGTGCCGGACTGAACTGCCCGTCCTGTTTGCAAAAGCTGACTGAGCGATTTGAGCGATGCTACCTCGGCTGGGGAGTCTATCAGGTTCAGGGATGCCGCACTAGGTGCCGCATCACAGCAGCTCCCGACCAGTCTGTGACAGAGATTCGCCAGGGGCGAGCCTGGATGACCCCCTACCAAACGCCTTGGATGGTTGCCAACTCGACAGGTGTGCTCACGCCGGACGGGCTATTGCTGCCAGATCTCTGCCGCGAATATCCGGGGCAGCTTCCCGACTGCTTGCATCAGCCGTTGCCAACGCGACTGCCGCAGACTGAGGCTGCGCCAATCGCCGGATCGGTTGCTGTCTTGACCGGGCTATCGGGGCATAACTATTTTCACTGGATGGTGGATATTTTGCCGCGTCTGGATTTGCTGCGGCAGAGCGTTCACCTCAGCGAGATCGACTGGTTCTGGATCAATGCACCTCAGGCGGAGTTTCAGCAGGCGACACTGCGGGCGCTAGGGATTCCCAGCAGCAAGATTCTGCCTGCCGATCAATACCCCTGGATTCAGGCTGAGCGGCTGCTGGCTCCGGTGTTTCCCGGCAGTTTGGGCTGGGTAGAACCCTGGGCGCTGAGGTTTCTGCGTCAGCAGTTTTTGCCGCTGGCGGATGCCGAATTGCCCGGTCACGAACGCATCTATATCAGCCGTCGCAGCGCCCACCATCGCCGCCTGCTGAATGAAGCCGCCGTGCTGGAAGTTCTGGAGCCGTTGGGGTTTCGGGTCGTGGAGTTAGAGCAATTGAGTTTTGCTCAGCAGGTAAGTCTGTTTGCTCAGGCCAAAGTTATTCTGGCTCCGCACGGTGGCGGTCTGACCAACATCATCTTTTGCGCCCCAGAAACGACAGTCATCGAAATTTTCTCTCCCGGCTATATCCGGCAGTATTACTGGGCGATGAGTCATCATCTGGGCTTAAATCACTATTTCGTAACCGGAGCTGCGCCCTCCTGTCCACCGATTCACCAATTAATGTATCCTAGCGCACTCATTGAAGATATCTGGCTGGACTTGAATGCCTTAAACCATGCTCTGAAGGAAGTTGGCTTGATCCCACCCTAAATGACTGTGGGAAAATATACACCAACTGCTACAGAATGCTACCAGCATCCACAAATCCAGCGGCTCGCTAGTCCAGCATGACCCTCCTACACCTCAACTGGAGCCTGACAGGTGAGCTGAAAGCCAGTCTGCTGCATCTGGGCAAAGCTGTCAGGATTGGGCAAACTCGTCTCGCTTACCAAACAGCGCTGCCGCAGCGCATAGCCCTCCGGACGCGAACTTGCCCCCAGCCAGCGGGCAGTCAAAATCAAGTCGAGGCTGCTGCTGCTGATCGCGTTTCTGCCCACATCAGCTGTCATCTGCCAGAGATGCCCCTCCGGCTGCTCGTCATAGACCGCTTTCATAACCTGCTGGTTTAGATCCGGCTGAAGTGATTTAATATCGCTTAGCCAGCTGTAAGCCTCGCTCCAGTTTTTGCCCGTCAGCGCTTGGCGAATCGTCGCTTCAGCGGTCGTCAGCAGCGTAGCAGCTTGGCGGCTAGCGGTATTTTCACCCACTGCCCGATCTGAGTTGAGCCGAATCCGGGTCACAAATAGACTGTCCTCAAAGCTGTTGTTGAGCAGATAGGGATAGTCAGCCAGCCTGCCCTGAATCAAAAAATGAAACTGAAACCAGCAGGCAATTAGACAGTGAACTAAAACCAGCAGCACCAGATCTTGTCGTCCCGCTGCCCCCGGCAGTCCCCAGCGCAGTCCGGGTCGCAGAAACTGCGGATAGGCAGCAAATAGCGCGGCAAAAATTGGCCAAGCCGTCAGCGCGGTCTGCCATTGGGTCAGGATAAAATCATTGCTCAGCAGCGCCACGCAGAGAATTGCTGCCGTAATCCAGGCTCCCTGCTGAAACTTAAAGCCCAGCAGCGGCACCTGCGCCTGCTGACCCAAAAACGCCCAGTCGCTGCTGATGATCAAAAAGCTCCAGGCAAAGATCGAGACAAACTGTTTGGCATAGATTCCCTGCAACAGCAGATAGACAAACCAGGAAAACAGGCTGAGCATCAGCATCGCCTCCCAGGAAAACGGCTTGATGCTGGTGAACCAAGCCTGGGTGCGCTGGGCGCGGTTGCGAACAATTTGCCCAGCGTTTTTGAGGAGAACAATATCGAGCAGGATCTGCGTTAGCCGATTCATAGCGCTACCCTAAAGCGAATTTATGAAGTTAGCTGAAATTAAACTGCCAGGACAAAATCAGCAGCACCGCCGAAACTGCCGCATAGCTCCAGGCGTTCGCAATCAGCACGGTGCCAAGGTTCAAAGCGCTGCTGTCGCGCGGATTTTTTCGCAGGTCGCGGATGCCCACTGCGGCCAGCCTGTCGCGCTCTGGATCGGGGGACAGATCGGGCACAGACTGCGGAAACTCAGATTGCAGCAGCCAGCGCAGCCCCCAGAGCGCCGCCTGCTTCACCGCAAAGCTGGCAAAAAACGTGATGAAAGCCAGCACAATCAAAAAGCTAAGCGTTTCGTCGGAGACCCGGTTAAACAAAATGAAATTGAGCACTGCCGTCTGCGCCCCTCGCGTCCAGTCCGGCGGCAATAGATCCTCCAGATCAAACAGCGAAAATAACGTCAGCCAACCTAGCACCGTTGAGAGCAAATTCATGGAGGCGGCATATTGAATGCTCTGTCTCGGCGTAACCTGCGGTCGATTGGAGCGGTTCATCTGCCGCAGCAGCACAATCGACTCAATGGCAATCGCCATCGTCAGCAGCAGCGCCTGCAACATAATTGCTCGAAACGGCCAGAGATTCGCTACCATAAGTCTGCTATAGCTCCCGCATATATAGTGGTAGCACGAATCGGCTCAGCCCCGCTCAAACCAGAGGCAGCGTCCCCCATGACCAGATCAGGAGTTGGAATTCGCACGGCTCAGAACCGCTCTGAGCGCCTAACAGGTCAAATTCATATCTATGACGGAGACGGCAAGGGCAAGTCGCAGGCCGCGCTAGGGGTGGTGCTGCGCTCGATTGGCCTGGGGATTAATACAGGCAATCAGACCCGCGTGCTGCTGCTGCGGTTTTTGAAGGGGCCAGGGCGCACCTACGACGAAGATGCGGCAATTGAGGCACTGCGGCGGGCGTTCCCGCACTTAATTGACCAGGTGCGAACCGGACGCGCCGAGTTTTTTAGCGCTGATGAGGTGACGCGGTTTGATCGCTCTGAGGCGCAGCGGGGCTGGGACGTGGCCAAAGGCGCGATTGCTTCCGGGCTGTACTCGGTGGTAGTGCTAGACGAGATCAATCCGGTGTTGGATCTGGGGCTGCTGGCCACCGAAGAGGTTGTCAAAACGCTACAGCATAAGCCGGAGGATCTGGAGGTGATTGCCACGGGTCGGGCGGCGCCGCAGTCGCTGTTGGATATTGCCGACCTGCATTCGGAGATGAAGTCGCACCCGCACCCAAACGCGCTGGCGCACGGCATTGAGGGCATCGAAATCTATACGGGTGAGGGCAAGGGTAAGTCAACGAGCGCACTGGGTAAGGCGCTTCAGGCGATTGGCAAAGGCATCAGCCAGGATAAGTCGCATCGGGTGCTGATTATGCAGTGGCTCAAGGGCGGCCAGGGCTACACCGAAGATAACGCCATCGCAGCGCTGCGTCAGAGCTATCCGAATTTGGTCGATCATCAGCGCTGCGGACGCGATGCGATTGTTTGGCGAGGGCAGCAGCAGGATCTCGACTATGTGGAGGCGGAGCGCGGCTGGGAAATTGCGCGGGCGGCGATTGCTTCCGGACTCTACAAAACGCTGATCTTAGACGAGCTAAACCCGACGGTGGATTTGGAATTGCTGCCGCAGGAGGCGATTATGCACGCGCTGCTCCGCAAACCTCGTGACACCGAGGTGATCATCACCGGACGCTGCAAAAACCCGCCGGACTATTTTGATCTCGCCAGCGTTCACTCTGAGGTCTATTGCC
The DNA here is from genome assembly GCA_019359155.1 of Pegethrix bostrychoides GSE-TBD4-15B. Classification (GTDB taxonomy): domain Bacteria; phylum Cyanobacteriota; class Cyanobacteriia; order Elainellales; family Elainellaceae; genus Elainella; species Elainella bostrychoides. Next base: position 10,596 of record JAHHHV010000066.1, on the reverse strand, counting down.
ACAAGCACTACGCCGAAAAGGGCGTTGACCTGAAGCGCGGCGTGGATTTTTAGAGGGCTGGCGGGATACCCAATTGGGCGAACCAGCGTCCGCCCTCTGAAGGTTGGTTTTACCGCACGAGTACGCTCATATATTTGCCGGGGGAAATCGGCACGGGCAGCAAGGGTGAGAACTGGCTGCGGTCGCTAATCATCTCCTTAACGTACATTTCGCTGATGATGTGGTTGACCTGCTCGCGGCTTCCCACAATCCAAACCTGCGCTCTATCGCCATGCGGATTTCTCAGCAGTTCGTTGAACTCCATAGACATAGTATTTGCCTCATTTTTGCGTGAATTGATCTGAAGCAAAGACCCAAGGCGACAGCTTCTCAAGCTGCTTGTGTTGCGGAGGCGTGCCCTATAATCGACACAGCCCTACCTGCTGGGTTAAACAGCCGGTTGGGTTAGCTGGCTAGTTGTGCTGATTACACTTCTAGTCAGCGACCTCGCCTCGAATCTTTGCCTCACTGGCTGAGTTACGCTGCAACCAGTTGGAGAATCATAAACCGAAATTTGTCTCTGTGCAAGCGGGAATTGGCAATTGTTAACGTCTGACGACTTTTGGTATTTTGAAGAAATACTGAAATTTGTCCACCCAAATGGACATGAGGACTAATATGCAGATAGTTATCCGTCTAAATACCCGATTTGGGCAGATATACGGATAGTTGTCCGCCTAAGTAGCTCTAGCGGCGATATCGTTGGACACAGTCCACCTATACTGCTTGTGAGGGGTAGATATGCGGACTGTGTCCGTATACATAATAGTTAGCTGGCTCTGCACAAAGCTATTGCACTCCTGGATGAAGGCGATCGCCCTTATCCATCAGTCCATTGAGCGATTTTCTCAATTGGAGGCTACGCCAACGGTAGGGGCACAGTGATGATGCGATCGCTCATTTCGGCAAGTCCCAGTAGCGATCGATATTTAGCGGTTAGTGAGGCAATCAGCATAACCATAATGTTCCTTAAGTGAGCGGGGATGTCCCTGTGAATAATGCAAAATCTGTAATACTGAATTCCCTATCTATTTCCATTGATCGCCATTTGAAGTCCTGACACATCTCCATGAAACTCCTGAAACTACGTTACGTATTTGCGCCATTTGAAGCACTTGTGTCAGGCAACCAGTCTGAAGTCTGATTGGGCTGGTAAAGATCGCTAGAAACCAGTAAGCGTCCCTAGAACTATGTTGGCTGAGCGAAGTCGAAGCCAAAACCCAGACGAAAGTCCCCTTCGACTCCGCTCAGGGGACGGTTACAGAAACTATTACAAAACAAACATAAAGATTTCCGTTGAGTAATTGCTAAAAAAAGCAATTCCCCTGTATATTTACTGAGGGACTTTAATTCAATGGGTATAAGCTATGAACACTTTGCGTTAGACGATTACTCTCTATTAATGCTGCTCTATGAATATCACTTGATGTCAGTAAGGGCAGACGCAGGGTTTACTCTAACCTTGCAGAGCAATTGACTTGGAAAAATTGCGAACACGTTGATAGGTGACTCTTCTCACCTTTAGAAACTCAGTTAGAGGAATTTCGTAGTCTCTCTCGTATTCTTTTGAAGTTGCAAACGAGATTACTCTTACGCGAGATTACCGTTACTCGAGTGGCTCATCTGCTGAGATGAGCCACTGAATGCTTCTTATGCCAGGGTGCGTCAACCCCGATCGCACGATTCCTGTTGTGGGGATGTGTGATGACTGCGGTGCAGTGGAGCAGAGCAGCAATGGCTAATTCAACGGTATACAGCATCAGAGCTTGAGAGTCGATCGCGTTCTGCTCTGGGTGCAAGCAATTGGGATGTGTCTGTCCTGACGAATGTCAACTTTAGTACTAGCAAAAACGAGGTTTAAAGCACAATGGCATCCATTACTGTTTCTGGAATAGACGTTGGAAATGTGAATGAAGGGTCTCGCCTCAGCTATCCGACAGGGCTGACCGCCACGTTTGATAATATTCGAGAAGTGATTCTAAACAGTTATCCAAATGCAGATCTATTCAAAACAATTTTCACATTTAATTTGTCAGTGTCTGGCACTGCCGAAGGTGCAGACTTCAACGCGAGCAACTTGATCGTCTCTTATTTTGTTCGACTCGATGGTTCGGTGAGTTTGCCCCAAGTCGGAACGATTAACGATAGCGCTATTGAGGGAGATGAAACGTTCTCGTTGCAACCGGTACTCAATGACCTATCCATCGACCTTGAGGATGGTAGACGGATACGCTTAAACCCATCTCAAATCGAAGCACTTTTTGCGAATGCAGGTGGACTCACGGTTAATGTTGGAGCGATCACGGGCACGCTCATCGATAACGATTTCCCCCCCAACCAACCCCCCACTGCGGTCAACTTCATCAACACAACCCCTGATCTCGACGAAAACAGCGACACCACCAGCCGCATCAAAGTCGCCGATGTCACCATCACCGACGACGGACAGGGCACCAACAATCTGAGTTTGAGTGGCAGCGATGCCGGGGCGTTTGAACTGGATGGCACCACCCTGTATTTGAAAGCGGGCACCACCCTCGACTACGAAGCCAAAACCAGCTACAGCGTCACGGTCAACGTCGATGATCCTGCCGTGGGCAACACCCCCGATCTCAGCAAAACCTTTACGCTCCAGGTCAACGATTTAGTCGAGAACACTGCGCCAACAGACCTGAGCCTCAGCAGCACCACGGTAAATGAAAACGTGGCAGTCGGTACAACCGTAGGCAACTTCTCGACCACCGATGCTGAAGGCGGCAGCTTCACCTATGCCTTAGTCTCCGGCACTGGCAGTACCGACAATGCCTCATTCACCATCGATGGCGACCAACTCAAAATCAACACCTCCCCTGACTTTGAAACAAAATCCAGCTACAGCATCCGCGTCAAAACCACCGATGCCAGCGGGCTGTCCTACGAAGAAGCCTTCACCATTGGAATCAACGATCTGCCAGAAAATAGAACGCCCACTGCGGTCAACGACAGCGTCAATGCCTACAGAGGAGTTCCAACCACGATCGCAGCCTCGACGCTGCTGGCGAATGACACTGATCCGGATGCAGGCACCACCCTTCAGATTACTGGGGTCAGCAACGCCACCAACGGCACGGTCAGCCTGAACAGCAGTGGCAATGTCGTCTTCACTGCAACCAACACCGGCAACGCGAGCTTCCAATACACCATTAGCGATGGCAGCCTCACCTCTACGGCCACGGTTGCTGTTTCGGTCGGCTTGTCCCTCAATGGCGGCAATGGCATCGATATCCTCAAGGGCAGCGATCGCGATGACTTAATCAATGGCAATGGGGGAGCCGATGCACTCTATGGCAACAAAGGCAACGACACCCTCAACGGGGGCAGCAGCCTCGACTTGCTGGTAGGTGGGGAAGGCAATGACCTACTCAATGGGGGTGACAGTGCAGATGCCTTGTATGGCGGCAAAGGCAACGACACACTGACTGGAGGGAACGGCAGAGACATCTTTGCATTTACCGCAGGCGATGGCAGCGATATCATCACCGACTTTGCCGACGGCAGTGACACAATTGGCTTAGTGGGACTACGCTTCAGGCAGGTTACGATCAGCGCTAGCGGCAGCAGCACAGTCATCAAGTATGGGAGTGAGACATTAGCCACGCTCACAGGCGTTAACTCTACCCTAATCACGGCAGCCGATTTCGTCACGATTTAGATACAGGCTGATGATGTCAAGCGATCGCCCTTTGGAGGCTCTGAGGGGCGATTCGGTTTGGGGGTGTAGTGCGATCGCACTATCTGCGTCTGGTGGGCGCGACCGTTAGCTGGCTTCGCATTCAGGTATTGCACTCGTTCTTGCAGTGGATAAATTAGAAACAACAGTCCCAGGAGGTTGCAGGTAAGGCAGTGGTGGAAGGCGATCGCTCTCCCATGCCAGTTCCAGAAGGCGATCGGTTCGGAGAAAGGGTAAGAGATATTGGGAGAGATCGATAGCGGCCTCCAGCTAACCCGTCATGGCAGCGGACTGCTGGTTCGTGTTGGTGGTGTAGCAAAGTCCCTGACAGCCGCTGCATTTTACCGTTATGCAGCTAGCACCTTTTGGAACCCCTGGACGAAATTATTTGCCCTGATGGTGTTCATCAAAATTTATGGACTGTCTGACAACACTGATAAATTGATTGACGATCGCTCCCGATCGCCCCTTGTGCCAGACCGCTCCCATGTCTAAATAAGGGGTCGATTCAGCAATGGGTCGATAGACCACACCCTGATCGTGACGACTTTCCACACTGGCTTCCACCAGTGCTATGCCAACGCCCGCTTCCACAAGGCTAACGAGTAATTCCGGTGGTGTGGCTTCTTGCACAATCCGAGGTTGGAAACCCGCTTCATGACACAGAGTGATGATCAGGTCGTAACAATCAGGTTTCACAAAGCGGGGATAGATTAGCATCGGCTCACTGGACAAGACCGCGAGGGGAATGGTGGGTAACACGGCAAGGGGATGAGCTTTGGGCAACACGAGTACCAAAGGCTCACGCAGCACCAGTTGGGTTAAAAGCTCTGGCTGATTCACCGGAAAGTAGACAAACCCGACATCTATTTCGCCTGCGAACAAAGCCTCAATTTGGGGGGCAGTATGCATTCCTTTTAAGACGATCTCCACCCCTGGGGATGTTTGACGAAAGGTTTGGATCATTTGGGAAAGCAGGCGATCGAAGGCACAGATCAAATACCCAATTGTCAATCGTTTCGGTTGCGTCCCATTGAATTGCTGGGCAATCCGCGCGGTGCGATCAGCTTGGGCGATCGTTAACCGGGCTTCACCGAGAAACGCTTCTCCGGCTTCGGTTAACGAAACGCCCCGTTTATCGCGGGTAAAGAGTTCTACACTCAACTCTTCCTCTAACTGGTGAATTTGGCGGCTGAGGGGTGGTTGTTCCATGTGCAGCCGCTCGGCAGCCTTACGAAAGTTTAGCTCTTCAGCAACAGCAATAAAGTATTTGAGATGGCGAAGCTCCATAATTATTCTTCGGATAAATTACTCATTGGCAATTACTGGATCTGATGTAACGAAAAGCTAGGGCGTTTGAAGATCGGATTCGCCGTTGATACCTTTTGGGTATCAGATTACCACAAAACAAGTCTTGGACAGCTTTGCAGGCGTCGCGCATGATGAAGATAACAACACAGAAATCTACGACAAACGGTATTTCAACCATCCACAATCTAAGCAAGACTCCATGGAACTCCAAAACTACAAAACCCTGAATGATTGGACTGGCCGATTACCCTGTCGAGATTTTGTTCAGTTCATATTAGACCTATTCCCTTTGTTAGAGCGTGAATCTTTGTCAGCCGATTGTTCACCCTTGCACAACCCAGAAGACATCTCATTTAGCCCTGGAGACGTAAATGCAACTCTCAAAACAAACCCTAAATCAACCTCTAAATCAACCGATTGAGCAAGTTTATGATGTTCTGGTGATCGGGGGCGGAGCCGCTGGCTTGTCTGCTGGCATCTACTTACAACGCTATCTGCTCTCTACCTTGATTGTCGATAAAGGTAAAGCGCGATCGCACTGGATGCAGGAATTGCACAACTATCTGGGCTTGCCGCCAAATACGCCCGGTCAGGATGTGCTGAAACAAGGTAAGGCTCATTATCTCGCCCTAGAGGGCGATTATCTCAATGGCTACGTGCAAACGGTGATTGATGAAGGCGAAACCTTCGCGGTGCATGTGCAGATTGGCCGCAAATCCCCCACTGAGGCTGTATTTCGCAGTCGTTATCTAATTGCTGCAAGTGGCATTATCGATCACTTGCCTAAACTGGACGATATGCAAAATGTGTTTGACTATGCTGGACATAATCTCCATGTTTGCTTGATCTGCGATGGCTATGAAATGCGGGATAAACGGGCAGGCGTTTTCGGCAGTAGTGAATCCAGTTTGGAAGTCGCGTTTAGTTTGGGATGGTTTACACCGAATATTACCTTGTTCACAAATGGTGAATTTGATGTGGGTCAAGAATTGCGCGATCGCCTGACTCAAAAAGGCTATCGATTAGTAGAACAACCCATCAAAAAGTTTCTGGGTGAGAACCACCAAATGACCGGGGTACAATTGTCGGACGGATCGGTGGTGGAACTCGATACGGGGCTAGTTTCAATGGGTTCCAAATACCACGCAGATTATCTTAAGGGCATCGACCTGGAATATAAGGGCGGCAATCTAGTGACCGACCCCATGAACCGCACCTCCCATCCCCGTATCTTTGCGGTGGGTGATTTGAAGCTGGGCATGAATCAGGTCGTGATTGCTGCTGCCGATGGCGCATTAGCTGCGACTCAAATCTGGCGGGATATTCGCCGCGCTGAGGGAACTCGGCGATCGCCCCTTATTACTGCTGCCTGAAAGGTTTTATCATTTTCGTTTCCCTATTGGAGGTATCTATGGCAAACGTTGAAATTTACACCTGGAGCACCTGCCCGTTTTGTCGTCGGGCAAAACAACTGCTGAATCAAAAAGGTGTGACCTATACCGAGTACAACATTGATGATGATGAAGCTGCCAGAGATGTCATGGTAGCGAGGGGAACGAATGGCCAACGCACTGTGCCACAGATTTTCATCAATGATCAACATATTGGTGGCAGTGATGATCTTCATCAATTGGAGCAGTCTGGCAAACTGGATGAATTGTTAGGGCTAAATGAGGTGCGATCGCGATGATAAATTCATTGTCTAGATTCAACTCTAATGCCCTCAAATCAGCAGTCATCATTGGTTCTTTTTTGTTCGCAATCAATCACGGAACAGCACTTTTCAAAGTGAGATGACATTCCACCGTTGGTTTTCCGCAAGCTTAGGATTTGTGATTCCCTTTGTAACCAGTATGTATTGTCCTTGTGCTCAACGAACATCTAAGAGCCGCTTTTGAATAAATCCTCAACTTAGTTGAATTGACATCCATTATCAGATTATCTACCCCAGGAGTACCACAATGGCTAATCCCATTAATACGAATGACCAAAATGTTGCCATTGAAGGCTACGATCCAATTTCCTATTTTGGCGATCGCCCGGTGAAAGGGAATCCAAGCATCATTACCACTCACAATGGGGTGATCTATCACTTCTCAACCTCAGAAAACAAAGCCCAATTTGAAAATAATCCTGACCAATACCTGCCTCAGTACGGTGGATTTTGTGCCGTTGCAGTTTCTGAAGGCAAACTTGTCCCGGTTGATCCTGAAACCTACAAAGTCACAGATGGCAAATTGTATCTATTCTACAACGGTGAACATGGCAATACCAAACCTCAATGGGAAGCGGACGAAGCCATTATCCACGCCAATGCTGATGCCCAGTGGAAAAAAGGAGCATTCACTCTGCCTTAAGCCCTCAGTTTTGAATTGCGTCCAAGAGATTTTTGTCAACCATCCCTTTACACAGTAGGAGAATAATCATGATTAAGCTTTACGGTCACGAAATGTCTGGTAACAGCTACAAAGCCCGCCTGCTTCTAGAACTGCTGAAAATCGAGTACGAATGGGTCAAAGTTGATCTGATGACAGGCGAACACAAATCACCAGAATACCTAGCGCTCAATCCCTTTGGGCAGGTGCCACTGTTGATTGATGGTGAAACCAAACTGGCCGATGCTCAGGCGATTTTGGTTTATCTGGCACGGCAGTATGGTGGCGATCAATGGCTGCCGTTGGAGGCTTTACCGCTAGCTCAAGTCGTGCGCTGGCTGTCTACGACAGCGGGAGAAGTCCGCCAGGGACCAGAAAATGCGCGACTGCACTATTTGTTTGGTGCGACCGCCATCAACATTGAGCGTGCCCATCAAAAGGCAGAATATATTCTGACTCAACTGGATCAGCATTTGAGTACTCATACCTGGTTGGAGTTTGAGCGACCCACAATCGCCGATATCGCCGTTTTCCCTTACATCGCCCTGGCACGGGATGGCAAAATTGAGCTGGATGCCTATCACAATGTATTGGCATGGATCGATCGCGTGAAGCAACTCCCTGACTATCTGCCCATGGCAGGCATCTAGAAGCGTTGTTTGGACGATTGGGAATTTTGAACGATTGAGAATTGAGCCACAAACTACGCCCCATCATCCATCGAGTCCATGAATCATAATCGGTGGGGCGGGTGGTGTCGGATCAATGAGTCTGAAACCCTATCTCAGGAGAAAAGCCCCATGGCAAACCCAGGCTGGACACGAACCGAATCGCCCTTTCATGCAGGCGAACTCGCCATTCAAGCGCGGCTGGGCGCACAGGCGCGAATGGACAAGCAAGGACGACGGGTGATCCGCGAATACTTGCCGGATCAGTTTCGGCAGTTCTTTGCTCAACTGCCCTATGTGATTGTGGGCACGGTAGATGCAACAGGAAATCCCTGGGCTTCTATTCTGGTGGGGAATCCCGGCTTTCTTGCCTCTCCGGACGATCGCACCTTGCAAGTTGCTGCCCAGCCGCTGTTTGGCGATCCCTTAACAACCACGCTCGCAGACGGTATCGATGTTGGCTTTCTTGGCATTGAACTGCACACGCGCCGCCGCAATCGCCTCAATGGGACGGTCACCATAACCCACTCCAGCGGCTTTGATGTGCAGGTGGGGCAAAGCTTTGGCAACTGTCCCCAATACATTCAAGCCCGCATGTTTGAGCTAGGCGATGCCAATCCGACTGCGCCAAAACCCGTTCATTCTGTCACCACGTTGGGATCTGTGGAACAAGCCATCATCACAGCAGCCGATACGTTTTTCATCGCTACGGCTTATCAATCTGAAACAGCCGGAGCCGCCAGTGGCGTTGATGTTTCCCATCGGGGTGGCAAGCCCGGCTTTGTTCGGATTGATGATGACCACACCTTGACCGTTCCCGACTTTTCTGGCAATTGTCACTTTAATACCTTCGGCAACATTGAGCTGAATCCCCGAGCCGGATTGCTGTTTGTGGATTTTGATCAAGGCAACCTGCTCTATCTAACTGGCATGGCTCACGTCATTTGGGAAGGCGCTGAAATCTCCGCCTACGAAGGCGCTGAACGATTATTCCGGTTCCACCTTGAGCAGGGATATCGGACAGAAGGGAGTCTGCCTTTGCGTTGGTCATCTCCCGAGCGATCGCCTTTTCTGGCGCATATGGGTTCCTGGTAACCGATGCCTCACCTGATGGTTCAGGCTTCTGGCGTCTTACCTATGGCAATGAAAATTGGGCATTACTGAAAATCGTCTGATGATGCATCGGTTTGCTAACATTAACGATGTGGCAATCCAAGAGTCTGAATGGTAGTTTCGGTGGGAGTACACCTAGTCGCCACATAATAATCTCTGAGCCGGACGAAGTCAAGTAGGGTTTGAAATCTTGCTGTTCATCAATTCTCGCTCTTATCAACTGCTCAAGTCAACTTACCTTGTGATTGAGTGACTATTTGCAAATAGTCACTCAATCACAAGGACATTACTCTTACCTATATTATCTCTGCTTTAACCGAATTTAGTAATTTTGTACATTCTTCGTTTACTATTTGTTCGCTAGAATCTTTGCAATCGGCGCCCCCTTTCGTTCTAGCGCCGCTACATACTTCCCTTCATCATATAGCTCTCCCTTCTGCCAGCAGCGAAACAAAATCCGTATCCACTTAAACGCTAGCGCTCGCATCGCCGCTGGATGGCTATTCCCCTTATCCCGCTGTATTCGGTAATACACCTGCGCCCATGCACTGTGATGTCGAGACTGGTTCGCCCATTCTACAAACGTCTGCCGCAGAAATATGGGACAACTCCACCGCCAATGCACCCAATTCTTCTTGCCACTACTCTCTCGAACGGGTGCTATCCCACAATAGCGCTGTATCTCCTGAGCACTGCTAAAACGAGAGCGATCTGCTCCAAATGCCGCTAATAGCCTCGGTGCTAGATGTGGCCCTGCTCCAGGTAACGCTGCAAAGAGTTCCGCATCTGGCAGTGAGCTAAACAATGCTTCAATCTTGGCCTCCAAATCCAATAGCCGCACTAACAACAGTTTGAGTTGCCCCAGCAATGCCTCCACCAACCATTGCATTGGCTCGACAATCCCTGGATCTTCTGTGAGTGGAATTCCCGCATCGGCAATTTGCTCCAGTCGTCGGGTAATCGCAGACCACCGAACCACCCCATGCGTGCGGAAAAACTGGGTCAACTCCTCAGCTGATGCTGCTTGCGCTGCTTTGACGGTAGGGTACTGTTGCACAAAGTCACAGAATACTCGGGTGTCCTTGTCCTCAAACCAGTCGAGCACCTGCGGATAGTAGTTCTTCAAGGCTGCAATGATGCGGTTGGTCAGCCTCACCTTCTCACCCACCAGCATTCGGCGTGACTCCACCCATTGCCGCAAAGCTCGTATCTCAGTGCTCTCTGGCTGCCAGATGGGCAGTTTATCGCCATGTTTGAGCAATAGCTCGACCAGGATGCGGGCATCGACTGGGTCAGATTTGGCACGGGAGGGTTGAAAGGCTTTGCGGTAGTTGGCCACCGTGCGGGGATTGATGGGGTAAAGCACCAGGTTCTCGTACTG